>UQWE01000005.1 GCA_900544655.1 uncultured Coriobacteriaceae bacterium | reverse complement strand
CCTACGCCGTAAGTGGGGGGCCGGCCGTCACCCGCGGCGGGGCGTTTTTAGCCACAATCGCGGCAGGTGCGACGAGAAGAGAGACGCTCGACGATGACCTCGGCCTTGACGTCCACAAGGAGGGCGGCATCAAGGGAAAGGCCCATGTCCGCGAGAGCGGAGTCAAGCGTCACAGCCTGAGCGGTGTTGCGCGGGAAGCCGTCGAGAATGAACCCCTTCTTAGCGTCATCGGCAGCGAGGCGCTCCTTCACGAGGTCAACGACGAGCTTGTCCGGAACAAGCTGGCCGGCGTCCATATACTCCTTGGCCTTGACGCCAAGCTTCGTGCCAGCCTTAACGGCGGCACGAAGGAGGTCGCCGGTGGAAATGTGAGCGACGCCAAACTCCTCGACAAGCTTCTGAGCCTGAGTGCCCTTGCCAGCGCCGGGCGCTCCGAGCAGAACGATGTTCATTAGTGCCTTCTTTCTTCACGGGTTGCGAATGGGAAGTACAAGATGAAGCTAGCGTACCGCAAAACAAAAGGGTCGGCACCCTAAGGCGCCGACCCCCTCAAAGATAACTATGAAGAGACTTGCTACTTAATGAAGAGTCCCTCGTAGTTTGCGGTCTTCAGCTGGCTCTCGATCTGAGAAATCGTATCCAGAGCAACACCCACCATGATGAGGATGGAGGTGCCCCCGAAGGCCTGGACAAGCGAGTTGCCCGTAAAAGTGAACACGATGGACGGCACAACGGCAACGAGGGCGATGAAAATCGCACCAGGGAGCGTGATGTGGTTCAGCACGTTCTTGATGTAAGCGGCAGTGGCAGAACCCGGACGAACGCCAGGGATAAAACCACCCTGCTTACGAAGGGTGTCAGCGGTCTCATCGGGGTTAAACACCATGGAGGTGTAGAAATACGCGAAACCAACGATGAGGAGCACGGAGAGCACCCAGTTCAGCCAACCAGAGCTCACGGCGTTAGCAAAAGCGTTAATCCAACCCACACCAGGGAAGAAAACTGCAAGCTGAGCCGGGAGGTACAGGATGGCGCTCGCGAAGATGATGGGGACAACGCCGGCGGTGTTGACCTTGATCGGCAGGTACGTCGTCTGCCCACCCATCATGCGACGTCCGACGACGCGCTTGGCGTACTGCACCGGGATGCGGCGCTGGCCGCGCTCGATGTAGACGATGAAGGGCACGACGGCGACGATCAGCACCACGATCATGACGGTCATCAGCACGCCATTGTCGGCCGTGCGAAGCGACTGCACGATCGAGGTCGGCAGACCCGCAATGATGTTCGCGAAGATGATGAGGCTCATGCCGTTACCGATGCCACGCTGCGTGATAACCTCGCCCATCCACATGATGAGGATGGCTCCGGCCAGCATGGAAACGACAACCACGGTGTCCATCAGCCAACCAGGCATACCGGCCTGCGAGAAATCGATGCCGAAGCTCGAGCTCTTGAACAGGAACAGATAGCCCACGGAGTTCAGCAGGGCAAGCGCGACCGTGAGGTAGCGCGTGTACTGCGTAATCTTACGCTGGCCAGACTCGCCCTCGCGAGCGAGGGTACCGAGGCTCGGAATCACGGCCTGGAACATCTGCATGATGATCTGAGCCGTAATGTAAGGCATGATGCCAAGGCAAAACACCGACACGCGGGACAGAGCGCCACCACTGAACAGGTTCAGAACGGCAATCGCGCTGTTAGCGCTGGAGCTCGACTGATATGCCGAGAGCATCCCCTGGAAGGGGATGCCGGGCACGGGGACGTAGGCCCCGATCCTGTACAGCACGAGGATGCCCACGGTGAGCAGGATCTTGCTGCGGAGCTCCTTCACGCGGAACGCGTTGAGGAATCCGTTTAGCACGGGAGCTCTACCTTTCCACCAGCGGCCTCGATCTTGGCCTTGGCAGAGGCGGAAACCTTGTCCACCTTGACGGTGAGCTTCTTGGTGATCTCGCCGTTGCCGAGAACCTTCACGAGCTCGTACTCACGCTTGATGATGCCGGCAGCAATAAGGCTGTCGGTATCGACGGTATCGCCATCAGCGAACTTCTCCTCGAGACGGGAGACGTTGACCGGAGCGTACTCGACACGATTGCGGTTGGTGAAGCCGGGGAGCTTCGGGAGACGCATCGCGAGCGGCTGCTGGCCGCCCTCGAAGCCGGCACCCTTGCCGCCACCAGAGCGGGAAAGCTGGCCCTTGGTGCCGCGGCCGGCAGTGGTGCCGTGACCGGAGGCGTTGCCGCGACCAATGCGCTTACGTGCCTTCTTGGCGCCCTCAGCGGGACGCAGATCGTTGAGCTGCATGTGGTGACTCCTAGTTCTCTTCCACGGTGACGAGGTGCTTGACCTTGAAGATCATCCCGCGGATGCTCTCGTTGTCAGGCTGCTCGACGACGCTGTTGATCTTGTGGAGGCCGAGGGCGCGGACGGTGGCCGTCTGGTCCTTCTTGACACCACAGACAGGGCTCTTAACGAGCTTGATCGTAAGGGTCTTCGCCATGTCTAGTTCTCCTTACCAACGAACATCTCGGCGACGGTGAGACCGCGGCGCTCGGCGGTCTCCTCCGGGCTGGAGAGCTGCTGAAGGGCGTCAACGCCGGCCTTGATGATATTGAGGCCGTTGCTGGAACCCATCGACTTGGACAGGACGTTCTTGATGCCAGCGAGCTCGAAGAGCGGACGCACGGGGCCGCCGGCGATGACACCGGTACCCTCGATGGCCGGCTTGATGAGGAGGCGCGCGGCGCCAAACACACCCATGACCTCGTGAGGCACGGAGCCGGTCTCGGTCAGAGGCACCTTGAACATGTTCTTCTTGGCGTTGTCAGACGCCTTCTGGATGGCCAGGGGCACCTCGGCGGACTTGCCCGTGCCGAGACCGACGTTGCCCTTGCCGTCGCCAACGACCACGAGGGCGACGAGGGACATACGACGACCGCCCTTGACGGTCTTGGAAACACGGTGGATGAAGACGACGCGCTCCTCAAGCTCGGAGGCTTCGCGCTGCTGCTTCGGGTTACGAGCCATTACAGATACCTCCTAGAACTTCAGGCCCGCGGAGCGGGCGCCGTCTGCGAGAGCCTTGACACGGCCGTGGTAGATGCGGCCGCCACGATCGAAGGTGACGGTCTCGACGCCAGCCTTGAGAGCGCGCTCGGCGATCATCTTACCGACGAACTCAGCGGCCTCCTTGTTGGAGCCGAGGTTGCCGGTGGCACGGAACTCGGCGTCGAGCGTCGAGGCGGTGCAGATCGTCTTGGCATCGACGTCGTCGATGACCTGAGCGTAGATGTGCGCGTTGGTGCGGTGCACAGAAAGACGCGGACGCTCGGCGGTGCCGCAAATCTTGGAGCGGACGCGACGCTCACGGCGCTTGAGGCCGGCTCGCTTCGCCTGCTGCTTGTTCATACCAATCTCCTTAGTCACGCCGTCACCTGACAGGGTGGCGGACTTTTATGACTGCCTTAGCGGTCGCTACTTAGCGGCCTTGCCGAGCTTCCTGCGGATGTGCTCACCCATGTAGTGGATGCCCTTGCCCTTGTACGGCTCGGGAGGACGCTTCATGCGGATCTCAGCGGCAACCTGGCCGACCTGCTCCTTGGAGATGCCCTTAACGTTGATGTGGGTGTTATCGGGGACCTCGAAGGTGATGTTCTCAGGGGCAGCATAGATCACGGGGTGAGAGTAGCCGAGGGAAAGATCAAGATCCTTGCCCTTGAGAGCGACACGGTAACCAACGCCCGTGAGCTCAAGCTGCTTCATGAAGCCCTCGGACACGCCGATGACCATGTTGTGGATGAGGGTGCGGGTCAGGCCGTGCTGGGCGTTGGCCTCACGGGTCTCATCGTTGATGGTGACGAGGATCTCCTCGCCCTCCTCCGTGATGGTGACGAGATCGGAGAACGTGCGCTCAAGCTCGCCCTTGGGGCCCTTGACGTTCACGGTGGTGCCGTTGACTGTCACAGTGACTCCGGCGGGAATCTGGACAGGCTTCTTGCCAATGCGGGACATAGTGTCTCCTTTCCTATCCTGCCGTGAGTTACCAGATGTAGGCGATGACTTCGCCGCCGACGCCAAGCTTACGAGCGTCGCGGTCGCACATCATGCCCTTGGAGGTGGAGATGACGGCGGTGCCCAGGCCACCGAGGACGCGAGGAAGATCCTCGGCCTTGGAGTAGATGCGCAGGCCGGGCTTGGAAATGCGCTTGATACCACGGATGATACGGGCGTGGCGAGCGCCGTACTTCAGAGTGACGTGCAGGGTCTTCTGGGGGGTGGTGTCCTCGACGGCATAGCCATCGATGTAGCCCTCCTCCGCGATGACGCGGGCGACCTCAGCAAGCACCTTGCTGGAGGGCATGCTCACGACGTCCTTGCCGGCGGTGTTGCCGTTGCGGATGCGCGTAAGCATGTCTGCAATAGGATCGGTAACGTTCATTGGGATTCTCCTTCGGTAGGGATGAACCTCTTCGTCCGGTTCACCCGAGCCCTTGGCCGGGATGCCTGGACGGGAGTCTTCCGTCTGCCCTGGGAGCCGCTAGACCTTGTAGGCCTACCAGCTCGCCTTGCGGACGCCGGGAAGCTCGCCCTTGCTCGCGAGCTCGCGGAAGCACACACGGCACAGGCCGAACTTGCGATACACGCTGTGCGGACGGCCGCAGCGCTGGCAGCGGTTCTGAGTGCGCGTCGAGTACTTCGGCTCACGCTGAGCCTTGACGATCATCGATGTCTTAGCCACAAATCCTCCTTCTGGGTGACGGTCGCGCTTTTTGCGCGGCTTTGTCTATGCCGCCGAAGCGACAACACGCCGCCCGCTCTCGCAGGCGGCGGGATTACCTCTAGTTCTCCTTGAACGGGAAGTTAAAGGCGTCGAGCAGGGCCTTGCCCTCCTCGTTGGTCTTCGCGGTGGTGACGATGGTGATGTCCATGCCGCGGGTGTGGTCCATCTTGTCGAAGTCAATCTCCGGGAAGATGAGCTGCTCGGTGACGCCCATGGAGAAGTTGCCACGGCCGTCGAAGCTCTTGGAGGAGATGCCACGGAAGTCACGGATGCGCGGGATGGCAATGCAGATCAGGCGATCCAGGAAGTCCCACATACGGTCGCCGCGGAGGGTGACCTTGGCGCCGATGGGCTGGCCCTCACGGAGGTGGAAGGTAGCGATGGACTTACGGGCACGACGGATGGTCGGCTGCTGGCCGGTGATGGTGCGGAGGTCAGCGACAGCACCGTCGATAGCCTTGGAATCGGTCGCGGCCTCGCCGACGCCCATGTTCACGACGATCTTCTCGATCTGCGGAACGGTCATCGGGTTGGTGTAGCCAAACTGCTCGATGAGCTTGGCGCGGACCTCGTCGTTGTACTTGGTCTTGAAACGCGGGACGTACTTCTCCTCAGCCATATTCACTCCTCTTGGGGTTTTAAGCATGGGGTTGGCGCAGGCTGGCAAGCATGACTCCCCTTGCCTGACCGCAAAGCCGCAGGTAGCGACCATAGGTCGATGCCTCGTTATCCTCATGCCTCCTGTCCGACGGCTAATCGGCAGGAGCCTTCACAGTGCAGTTCATAAGGATATGCCTTTACGCAGGGGATTTCTAGTCAAAAATCGACAAGATCCCTCTGCAAACAAACCGTACACGACTAACTCACAACTCGGGTTTAATGAGTTTAGATTACTCGATGCCGTACCTCAGTTTGCTTGCGCAATCACACTCAGCGGATGACGTAGGCAACCAACACATTAAGACAAGTAGCGGGGCTGACACCCTCACGGATATCAGCCCCGCTGAAATCTTGTTTGACTCTAGCGGTTACTCGGGAACGCTCGCATAGAACTCAGCGTCAGCGGCAACGTCTACGAGGGACTTTCCGTCGAACACGGGGAGGTTCATTACCTCGTTGACCGTAGGAACCAGCTCGGAGCAATCCGTAAAGTGGCCCTTGTCATTGAGGTTCGCACAATCTTGGACGCGCCAGTACCCATCAGTGTGGGTGACGTAATACGTGGCGTCATTGACCTTGGTAAAGACGCGGGTGTTCGAGCGGAGGTAGCCCTCGAGCGTGTCGGGGCCGATCTCCAGCTTCTCCTCTGCCATCACTCCCATGGTCGCTCCCTTCGTCTGGCCGCGAGGACATTCTCGCCGGCACTTCCCGTTGACCCTAGCGTCCCCCACTTCGCCGATCCTATCCACCGCTCACCCGTGAGCGGCTCTATAAATCGCGGAGTGGTTTTGCGCGTCGCGGGAAAGCACAAAAAAGGCGCCCCGTTTATGGGGCGCCTTCAGAAGCGAACTAGCGGAAACCGCTCAGATTACTTCTTGTACGGGTCGGGGATGACCTCGCCGGACTTCTTGGCGTAACGGACCTTGGTTCCGTCCTCCTCGAAGCGATAGCCGACGCGCGTGGGCTTGTCGGTCTTGGGGTCGATCAGCGCGACGTTGGAGACGTCGATGGGCATCTCCTTGTTCACGAAGCCACCCTGCTGGTTCTCCTGCGTCGGGCGGACAGCCTTCTTGGCGACGGCAACGCCCTCGACGACGACCTTGCCCTCGGAGGGAAGGGCGCGCACGACCAGGCCGCGCTTGCCCTTGTCCTTGCCAGAGAGGACCTCGACGGTGTCGCCCTTCTTGATCTTCATCTTAGCCATAGTGGCGACTCCTTCTAAAGCGTCTCAGGTGCGAGCGAGACGATCTTCATGTACTTGTGGTCGCGCAGCTCGCGGGCGACAGGCCCGAAGATACGGGTGCCAACGGGGCCACCGTCCTTGTCGATCAGGACGCAAGCGTTCTGGTCGAACTTGATGTAGCTGCCGTCCTTGCGGCGGTTCTCCTTGGCGGTACGGACGACGACGCAACGAACGACGTCGCCCTTCTTCACGGAACCGCCCGGAGTGGCCTCCTGCACGGCAGCGATGATGACGTCGGCGAGGCCGGCGTAACGACGCTTGGAGCCGCCCAGGACCTTAATGCACCTCACACGCTTGGCGCCGGAGTTGTCGGCGACGGTGAGCATGGTCTGCATCTGAATCATTGATAAATCCCTTTCAAGAGCTCGTCCGGTACAGAGGTGCGCCCACACGAGCGACGCACATGTACCAGAAGAGGGCCTTGGCTGTTACTTGGCTTCCTCAACGACCTCGACGAGGCGCCAACGCTTCGTCTTGGACAGGGGGCGAGTCTCCATGACCTTAACGGTGTCGCCGACCTTGGCAACCTGCTCCTCGTCGTGAGCGTGGAGCTTCTTGGACATGGTGATCATCTTGCCGTACTTGGGGTGACGCTTACGGTTGCTGATCGTCACAACGATGCTCTTAGCACCGGAGATAGAGGTGACGACGCCCGTGCGCACCTTGCGCTGATTGCGAGCCTCGGTATCGCTCATGTTCTTCTCCCTAGACTCTTCTACTTCGCCTCAGCGGCGATCTGGCGGGCGCGCATCTCGGTGAGAATGCGGGCAATGTCACGCTTGACGTTGGTCACGCGAGCCGTGTTGTCCAGCTGGCTGGTGGCCATCTGGAAACGCAGGTTGAAGAGCTCGGCGCGGCCGTCCTCAAGCTTCTTGGCGAGCTGCTCGTCGGAGAGCTCGCGAATCTCTGCGGGCTTCATTAGTTATCCTCCTCCGCGGTGGCAACACCATTAGCAGCGTCCTCGGCGGCCCACTTGGCCTCGAGCTCGGCCTCGGCCTTCATCTCGGCCTCAGCGCGCTCCTCGGCGTCCTTGGCGATGACGATCTTGGTCTTGATGGGGAGCTTGTGCTGGGCAAGACGCAGGGCCTCGCGAGCAACCTCCTCCGTCACGCCACCGATCTCAAACATGATGCGGCCGGGCTTGACAACGGCCACCCACTCCTCGGGGTTACCCTTACCCTTGCCCATGCGGGTCTCGGCGGGCTTCTTGGAGATGGGCTTGTCCGGGAAGATCGTGATCCAGACCTTACCGCCACGCTTCATGTAACGGGTCATGGCGATACGAGCGGCCTCGATCTGGCGGTTGGTGATCCAGTGAGCCTCGAGGGCCTTGATGCCATACTCACCGAAGTGGAGCTGGGTGTTGCCCTTAGCCTGGCCCTTCATGGAGCCACGCTGAACCTTGCGGTGGTTGATTCGCTTAGGTGCGAGCATTAGTTGCCCCTCCTCTCATTGCGACGACGGGGACGAGAGGAGCCCTCGAGAGCCGGCTGCGGCTTGGGCTGGCCG
This sequence comes from uncultured Coriobacteriaceae bacterium, assembly GCA_900544655.1. Taxonomy (GTDB): domain Bacteria; phylum Actinomycetota; class Coriobacteriia; order Coriobacteriales; family Atopobiaceae; genus Parolsenella. Next base: position 21,958 of record UQWE01000005.1, on the reverse strand, counting down.
GGGAGCTTCTCGCCCACGTAGATCCACACCTTGACGCCACAGGCGCCCATGGTGGTGCGAGCGGTGGCCTCACCGTAGTCGATGCAGGCGCGGAGGGTGTGCAGGGGCACGCGGCCCTCGCGGTACCACTCGCGGCGGCCAAGCTCGGCACCGCCGAGACGACCGGAGCACTGAATACGGATGCCCTTGGCGCCAGCCTTGCGAGCGGACTGCACGGCCTTGCGCATGGCGCGACGGAAGGCGATGCGCTGCTCGAGCTGATCGGCGATGGACTGGGCAACGAGAGAGGCGTCGAGCTCAGGGCGCTTGACCTCGATGACGTCAACGTTGACCTGGCCCTTGGAGACCTTGGCAATCTTCTCGAGCTCAGAACGGAGACCGTCGATCTCGGAGCCCTTCTTGCCAATGACGATGCCCGGACGAGAGGTGTAGATGGTGACCTTCACCTTGTCGCCAGCGCGCTCGATCTCAACACGAGAGAGACCGGCGTTCTTGAGGCGCTTCTCCAGGTACTTGCGAATCTCGAGGTCATTGCCGAGGGTGGTGGCGTAGTCCTTGTCGGCGTACCAACGGGAGCGCCAGTTCTCGGTGACTCCGAGGCGGAAACCAGTGGGGGAAACCTTCTGACCCATGTGGCTTTACGCCTCCTTTCGGGGAGCGACGGTGATGGTGATGTGGCTCGTGCGCTTATTGATGCGGCTCGCGGAGCCCTTAGCGCGCGGACGGATGCGGCGGAGCGTCGGGCCCTCGTCGACGTAGGCGGCCACGATCACGAGGTCGTCGGGACGGAAGCCCTTGTTCTGATAGGCGTTGGCCACGGCGGAGCGGAGAACCTTCTCCACGTCGACAGCGACAGCACGCTCAGAGAACTGGAGGATCTCGTTGGCGCGAGCAACGGACTTGTTGCGGATGAGATCAACGACAAGACGGGCCTTGCGCGGGGCGACACGGACGTACTTGGCGGTCGCAGAGACCCAGTTCGGGTTGGTGTTCTTAGCCATTTGTCAGTACCCCCTTAGGCCTGCTTGTGACCACGGAAGGTGCGGGTCGGGGCGAACTCGCCCAGCTTGTGACCAACCATGGACTCGGTGACGTACACAGGGACGTGCTTGCGGCCATCGTGGACGGCGATCGTGTGACCGACCATCTCCGGGAAGATGGTGGAGGAACGCGACCAGGTCTTGATGACCTCCTTCTTGCCAGCCTCGTTCATCGCAGCGACACGCGAAAGGAGGCGAGTCTCCACGAACGGGCCCTTCTTGAGACTTCTGCTCATAGGTGCTTTCTCCTACTTCTCGCGTTACTTCGTCTTGCGACGACGGATGATGAGACGGTTGGTGACCTTCTTCGGGTCGCGGGTCTTCTTGCCCTTAGCCGGCTTGCCCCACGGGGACACAGACGGACGACCAGAGGTGTGGTTCTTGCCCTCGCCGCCGCCGTGCGGGTGGTCGACCGGGTTCATGACCGTACCACGGACGGTCGGACGGACGCCGGCCCAGCGGTTACGACCAGCCTTACCGATCTTGATGTTGGCGTGCTCAGCGTTGCCAACCTCACCGATGGTGGCGCGGCAGGTGATGAGGACGCGACGCATCTCGGAAGACGGCATGCGAAGGATGGCGTAGCCACCCTCCTTGCCCATCAGCTGGCAGGAGTTGCCAGCGGAACGGGCGATGGCAGCGCCACGGCCAGGCTGGAACTCGACGGCGTGGATGAGCGTACCGACGGGAATCTCGGACAGCGGCATGGCGTTGCCGGGCTTGATGTCGGCGCCCTCGCCGGAAACGACGGTGTCGCCGACGCTGAGACCCTTCGGGCAGAGGATGTACGCCTTGGCGCCGTCAGCGTAGTGAAGCAGCGCGATGCGAGCGGAACGGTTCGGGTCGTACTCGATGGTAGCAACCTTGGCGGGCACGCCATCCTTGCGACGCTTGAAGTCGATAACGCGGTAACGACGCTTGTGGCCGCCGCCCTGGTGACGGGTGGTCACGCGACCGTTGTTGTTGCGACCGGCCTTCTTCGGCAGCGGCTCGAGAAGCGACTTCTCGGGCTTGTCCGTCGTGATCTCGGCGAAGTCCGAGACCGTCTGGAAGCGCCTGCCTGCGCTGGTCGGCTTGAGGTGCTTAACTCCCATGTTACTTTCCCTTTCTTAGGTCCGTTGGCCATCCCGCTCAAGGGATGAGGCCTTGCAGCCGTTATCGGCAGTGGCCTCGGCGAGATGACGCCGGATTACCACGGTGCCGCGCGTATCCTTCAGCGCGGCGCGAACACACCCTCGCTTTTGCGAGGGCGGGAGTACCCTACTCCTCGGAGGCAGCCTGCTGGCCGAAGAGCTCGATCGAATCGCCCTCGGCGACGGTCACGATGGCCTTCTTCCAGGAACGAGTCTTGCCAGCCTGGTAGCGGACACGCTTGGTCTTGGGCTTCACCGAGATGGTGTTGACCTTGACGACGCGGACGCCAAAGAGCTTCTCGACGGCGTCAGCAATCTCCTCCTTGGGAGCCTGCTTGGCGACCTCGAACGTGTACTTGTTCTGGTTCATGAGGTCGAAGGAACGCTCGGAGACGACCGGGCGAATGATGACGTTGTAGACGGAGTTCATTTAAGCGAGCACCTCCTCGAGCTTCTTAGCGACCTCGGTCGACATAACGAGAGCTTTGTTGTCGATGAGGGCGTGCGTGGTGACCTCGCCAACGCCGATGATGCGAACGGTCTCGACGTTACGGAAGGACAGGTAGGTGTAGACGTCGTCGTCAGGGACGATGACGGTGAGGCGCTTGCCCTCGAGGCCAAGAGCCTTGAGCATGGCAACGGCCTGCTTGGTGCAAGGCTTGTCGAAGCCATAGTTGTCGACGACCACGAGCTCGTTGTCGCGAAGCTTGCCGGAGAGCACGCCGCGCATGGCGAGCTTGACCTCCTTGTTGTTCAGACGACGAGCGTGGGAACGAGGGGTCGGGCCGAAGGGCACGCCGCCGCCAACCCACTGGGTGGCACGGATGGAGCCCTGGCGGGCACGACCGGTACCCTTCTGACGCCAAGGCTTGGCGCCGCCGCCGGAGACCTCGGAGCGACCCTTGGTGTCGTGGGTGCCCTGACGGAGGTTACCGAGCTGAACGGTCACGACCTGGTGGATAACGGGGATGTTCGGCTCGATGCCGAACACGCTGGAGCTGAGCTCGACGGTACCGGCCGCCTTGCCCTCCGCGTTCTTGATTTCGATGTTGGACATCATGTTCTCCTTGATAGCCTAAAGGTGTGTATCTCTAGGCCCTTAGGCCATGCGGATCGAGACCAGGGCGTTCTTGCCGCCGGGGACGGCACCCTTGACGAGCATGAGGTTCTGCTCGGCGTCAACGCGGACGAGCTTGAGGTTCTTGACGGTGACGCGCTCGTCGCCCATGTGACCAGGCATGTGGAGGCCCTTGCGGACACGAGACGGATAGGCGCACTGGCCGATGGAACCCGGCTTACGCTGGTTGCGCGAACCGTGGGTCATGGGACCGCAGGCGAAGTTCCAGCGCTTGATGGTGCCCTGGAAGCCCTTACCCTTGGAGGTGCCGGTGACGTCAACGTTCTTGACCTCAGCGAAGTCAGCCACAGAGACGACGTCGCCAACCTTGTGCTCCTCGCCAGAGGCAACGCGGACCTCGCGGAGATAGCGCATGGGCTCGACGCCGGCCTTGGCGAAGTGACCCGCCATGGGCTTGTTGACGCGAGACTTCTTGATCTCACCGAAGCCAATCTGGACGGCGTCGTAGCCGTCGGTGGCAACGGTCTTGACCTGCGAAACGACGCAGGGGCCGGCCTGAATGACCGTAACGGGGACGACGTTATCGTCCTCGTCAAACACCTGGGTCATCCCGATCTTGCGGCCGAGGATGGTGCTGACCATACACGTTCCTTACCTTCGGTGGTCTTGGGTGTGTCTAGCGCCTCTTGCGCCAGTTCCCAGCGGACCACATCCTACTGTGCACTGCGCGGGTGAGGGCGTTGGCTGTGACCTGCGGCTTCCCTCGCGTTGCCGGCGGAAACACATCCGTGCTTCTCGTGCCCGTTCGAAGGATACGCCCGGCACCGGGGTAAGGTGCCAACACAGCATGCCCCTAAAAGCGCAGCCTGACTAGTATACACACGTCTGAGGCCCTTCACAATCTCTATATTTGCTGATTGGTAGCGGCATTTCGCCGCCCGATTGCTCACGCTGCTGTGAACCGGTAAAAGTTGACAAAGGGACTGTCCCTTTGTCAACTTCGTACAAAAAAGAGGCCCCGGGAATCCGGGACCTCCTAGGAAGAGCTATTCAGTCGAGAACTTAGAGCTTGATCTCGATGTCAACGCCGGCCGGAAGGTCGAGGCGCATAAGCGAGTCGACGGTCGAGCTCGTGGGCTCGAGGATGTCGATGAGACGCTTGTGGGTGCGCATCTCGAACTGCTCGCGGGAATCCTTGTCCTTGTGCGGCGAGCGGATGACCGTGTAAAGGTTGCGCTCGGTCGGCAGGGGGATGGGGCCGGACACCTTGGCGCCAGTCTTCTGGGCAGTGTCGACGATGAGCTTCGCGGACTGATCGATGACCTCGTGATCAAAGCCCTTGAGACGAATCCTGATCTTCTGGTTAGACACTTGGTACCTCCATCGGCGGGCGCGCGCGTGCCTGCATGCGCCCGGTCGTTTCTCCTAGGGCTAGAACTTAGGCGTTGCCGCCGGCCTTGCTGACGATCTCGTCGGCAACGTTCTTCGGGACGGGCTCGTAGTCGCTGAACTGCATGGTGTAGCTCGCGCGGCCCTGGGTCTGGGAACGAAGGTCGGTAGCGTAGCCGAACATCTCGCCCAGGGGCACCTTGGCCTTGATGGACGTGGTGCCGTTGCGCTCCTCCATGCCCTGGATCTGGCCACGGCGGGAGTTGAGGTTGCCCATGACGTCACCGAGGTACTGCTGCGGGGTCTCGACCTCGACGTCCTCGATGGGCTCGAGGAGAACCGGGTTGGACCTCTTCAGGGCCTCCTTGATGGCCATGGAGCCAGCGATCTTGAAGGCGGCCTCGGAGGAGTCGACCTCGTGGTAAGAACCGTCAACAAGGGTGACCTTGATGTCGACAACCGGGTAGCCGGCGATGACGCCGCTCTCGAGAGCCTCCTGGATGCCCTTGTCGATCGAGGGGATGTACTCCTTCGGGACGACACCGCCGACGATGGCGTTGACGAACTCATAGCCCTTGCCGGACTCCTGCGGCTCGAGGTCGATGACGGCGTGACCGTACTGACCACGACCACCGGACTGGCGAACGAACTTGCCGTCAACGTGCTGGACGGCCTTGCCAGCGGTCTCACGGTAGGCGACCTGCGGCTTGCCCACGTTGCAGTCAACGTTGAACTCGCGCTTCAGGCGGTCGACGATGATCTCGAGGTGCAGCTCGCCCATGCCGGCGATGATGGTCTGGCCGGTCTCCTGATCCGTGTGAACCTGGAAGGTCGGGTCCTCCTCGGCGAGCTTGGCAAGGCCAACGCTCATCTTGTCCTGCTCGGCCTTGGTCTTGGGCTCGACGGCGACGTCGATGACCGGGTCGGCGAACTCGATGGACTCGAGAATGATGGGGTGAGCCTCGTCGCACAGGGTGTCACCGGTGGTGGTGGACTTGAGGCCCACGGCAGCGACGATGTCGCCGGTGGCGCAAGACTCGCGGTCCGTACGATCATGGGCGTTCATCTCGAGGATGCGGCCCAGGCGCTCGCGGTTGCCCTTGGTGGCGTTGTAGACGTAGGAGCCAGCCTCAGCGGTGCCGGAGTAGACACGGAAGTAGGTCAGCTTACCGACGAACGGGTCGGTCTGAATCTTGAAGGCCAGGGCGCTGAACGGAGCCTTGTTGTCGGCCTCGCGGGTCTCGGTCTCCTTGGACTTCGGGTTGGTGCCCTCAACGGCGGGAACGTCAAGCGGGCTCGGGAGGTAGTCGACGACGGCGTCGAGGAGCTCCTGGATACCCTTGTTCTTGTAGGCAGAGCCGACGAAGACGAGGTTCAGCTCGTTAGAGATAACGCCCTTGCGGAGCGCGGCCTTGAGCTCGGAGACCTCAATCTCCTCCTCCATGAGGATCTTCTCCATGAGGTCGTCGTCAAAGTTGGCGGCGGCGTCGAGGAGCTCATCGCGCTTGGCCTGGGCAACCTCGGCGTACTCAGCCGGGATGGCGTCCATGGCCTCAGGGTAGATCATGCCCTTGTCGTCTTCCTTGAAGTCCCAAGCGGTCATGGTGACCAGGTCGACGAGGCCCCAGAACTGGTCCTCGGCGCCCATCGGGATCTGAGCGGCGACGGCGTTGGCGTGCAGGCGCTCCTTCATGGTGTCGATGGCGTGGAAGAAGTCAGCGCCAATGCGGTCATACTTGTTGATGAAGGCGATGCGCGGGACGTTGTAGTTGTGAGCCTGACGCCAAACGGTCTCAGACTGCGGCTGAACGCCGGCAACGGCGTCGAAGACGGCGACGGCACCGTCGAGGACGCGGAGGGAGCGCTCGACCTCGGCCGTGAAGTCAACGTGGCCCGGGGTGTCGATGATCTGAATGACGTTGTCGCCCCAGAAGCACGTGGTAGCAGCAGACTGAATGGTAACGCCGCGCTCCTGCTCCTGAACCATCCAGTCCATGGTGGCGGCGCCATCGTGGACCTCACCGATCTTGTGGGTCTTGCCGGTGTAGTAAAGGATTCGCTCGGTGGTCGTGGTCTTACCGGCATCGATGTGGGCCATGATGCCGATGTTACGCATGTCCTTGAGCGTGTACTTGCTCTTTGCCATGAGTGTTCTCCCTAACCTACGCGATTACCAGCGATAGTGCGAGAAGGCGCGGTTGGCCTCGGCCATCTTGTACATATCCTCGCGCTTCTTGACGGAGGCACCGATGCCGTTGGAGGCGTCGATAATCTCGTTGGCGAGACGCTCGGCCATGGTCTTCTCCTTGCGGACGCGGGAGAAGGTGACGATCCAGCGAATGGCCAGCGTGGTGGCACGACGGGAGTTGACCTCCATCGGCACCTGATACGTGGCACCGCCGACACGCTTCGGCTTGCACTCGAGGGTCGGGCGGACGTTGTCCATGGCCTTCTTGAAGACGGTCAGCGGATCAGACTCGGTCTTCTCCTTGACGAGGTCGAAGGCGCCGTAGACGATGCGCTCAGCGACGGACTTCTTGCCGTCGAGGAGGACCTTGTTGATGAGCTGGGTCACGAGGCGGTTGTTGTAGACGGCATCCGGCGTGATCTCACGACGGTTGGCTGCTGCACGACGCGGCATATTGAAACTCCTAACGAAATCAGCCCAGATGTTCGGGCGTGGTAGTTACTGGTACTGGGCTGGTTTAGCCGCGCTTGGCACCGTAGCGAGAACGGGCCTGCTTGCGATCCTGGACAGCGGCGCAGTCGTAGGCACCACGGATGATCTTGTAGCGGACACCAGGAAGGTCACGGACACGGCCGCCACGGACGAGCACGATCGAGTGCTCCTGGAGGTTGTGACCCTCACCCGGGATGTAGGCGGTAACCTCGACGCCGTTCACGAGCCGCACACGGGCGACCTTACGAAGAGCGGAGTTAGGCTTTTTGGGGGTGGTGGTGAAGACACGGGTGCAAACCCCGCGCTTCTGCGGGTTGTGCTTGAGTGCCGCGTTCTTAGACTTGCTCTTGATCGTGGTGCGGCCCTGACGGACGAGCTGGTTGATAGTAGGCAAAGCTTCTCTCCTTCATACCTATCTAGACCTGTGCTGATTACATACTTGAAGGCGACGCAGCACGACGTCAGCCCGGATTGGCGCAAGTGAGAAGATTACTCGCGCTAGATTCATGTGTCAAAAAGCCACGGGGCCGGGCGTATCCATCTTCACATTCGCCACACGTTAGACGTAGCTGGCTATTTCCAGGAGCTATATGCTCCGCCCGGCCGCTTCAGCCATATAACACCGTGTGCCCGGCAACATTGCCGGCATCCGCCACGGCATCATCACGCTTTGGCACAAAAAATGGGGCGCCTCGGATCGAGGTCGTCCCACTTTACACTGCATGCTCTCTAAAGACCGTTAGGCCTTGCGAGGCCTACCCCTCTTCTTAGGGCGCAAGGCTTCGGCGCCTTCCTCCCTATAGGTCGAGCACCACCTGAAGAAGGCACTCTTGCTCTTGACGCCATAGGCATCCATGGCACTCGTAGACGTCATACCGTCTTCGATGTGTGCCTTGACGGCGCCAACTTTGTCCTCGTAAGAGTACTGGTTTCTGGTATCCCCCTTCATGGTTGTACGTGGCCCCCTTTCATATTCAATTTGCCCCCCAACAGATAGTTGAATTCTATATAAAACGGGAGGACCGTGGAATAACCCCACGGCCCTCCCCGTCTTTAAATTCTCGTAAACGATGACGAACTAAAGGCTACTCGTCGCCCTCATCCATCGAGTCGTCGTGGCGAACGACCTGGGAAAGAAGCGCATCAAGGGAGTCGAGACCCTCGTTGATGACATCTTCGGCCTTCTGACCGCTCTCGGCAGGAGTGCCAATGAGTTCATCGTCCGAATCGAAGTGGTGCGCCGACGGGGCGGCGGAGCCGAGGAGGACATCGGAATCTCCGTCAGGCGAGAAGACCATGTTCAGAAGCTGGGACAGATCCTCGTCGTCAGCGCCCTCATCCTCGGGCTCGAGGATGTAGAGAAGGCCACGCGCCTCAAGACCGTCACGAAGCTCCTGAATCGCCTTGGCGCCAATGCCGTCGATGTGCAAGAGGTCGTCCTCGGTCTTACCGATGAGGTCGCCTACGGTCTCAATGCCAACCTCGCCAAACTTGTTGGTCCAACGCTGCGACACGCCAAGGTCGTCGAAGAGGTAGAGCTTGGCATCCTCGCTGGAGAGGGTGCGGCCGTTCTTCGAGTAGACGCCCGGGTAACCATACTCGTCGCCAACCCAGTCGAGCTGCTGAGGAAGCTGCTCCTCGACCTCCTTGAGCTGCTCGGGAGCCCAGTCGGGCAGGCTCTTCGCAAGCGGACTCGTCGGGCCATCGATCTTCTGGCCGCGGTAGGTGAGCTCGACGTCGTTGTAGGCGGCAAGGCCGGTACCGGCGGGGATCTTCTTGCCCACGATGACGTTCGACTTCAGGTCCATGAGGTTGTCGACCTCGCCGGAGATGGCGGCCTCGGTGAGGACGCCAGCCGTGCGGATGAACGACGCGCTGGAGAGCCAGGAGTCGATGGAGCTGGCGACCTTGAGGGTGCCGAGAATCGCGGGCTCGGCCTCGGGGGCGACGCCACCGGCGAGGGTGATCTCGTTGACGGTGTCAGCGAACTCGTAGCGGTCGACGTACTGGCCCATGAGGTACTTGGAGTCACCCGGGTTGGTGATCTGAACACGACGCAGCATCTGACGGGCGATGACCTCGATGTGCTTGTCGTTCAGCTCGACGCCCTGGCTGGTGTAGACGTCCTTGACGCTCTCGACGAACGTGTGCATGGTCGACTCGATGTCGGTGAGCTTACGCAGGTTGCGGAAGTTCACGAAGCCCTTGGTAATCTGGTCACCGGCGCGGACCTCGCAGCCATCCTCGATGCCCGGCATGAAGCGGGCGCTCGCGGGAATGCGCTTCTCGTCGAGAATGCGGGTCGGGTCGTCGATGTCGACGATACGGACGAGGTACTCGGTCTGCTCCGGCGAGATGGTGAGCTTACCGGAAAGCGGAGCGAGGTCAGCCTCGCGGCCAAGGATCTTCTCGTTGACGTTGCCGACGACGTCGAACATACGACCGACCGTAGGCAGGCCCTGCGTAATGTCGTCGACGCCTGCGACGCCGCCGGAGTGAATCGTACGCATCGTGAGCTGGGTGCCCGGCTCGCCGATGGACTGGGCGGCGATGATGCCGACCGCGGTGCCGACGTTGACCGGACGACGCGTGGAGAGGTCCCAGCCATAGCACTTCTGGCAGACACCGTTCTTGGAACGGCAGGTGAGAAGGGCGCGGAGCTCGACCTTCTTGAGGCCGGCATCGACGAGACGCTGAATGTCAGCGGCGGACTCGATGTAGCCGTCCTTCGGGATGAGAACCTCGCCGGTCTTCGGGTCGATGACGTCGTTGAGGGCGCAGCGACCGATAAGATCGACGTTGAGGTCGGTCGTGCCAGGCTTCACCAGGACGTAGGAAACGCCCTCGGCGGTGCCGCAGTCCTCCTCGCGCACGATAACGTCCTGGGCGACGTCGACGAGACGACGCGTGAGGTAACCGGAGTCAGACGTGTGGGACGCGGTGTCGACGAGGCCCTTACGAGCGCCGTAGGTCGAGATGAAGTACTCGAGCGGGAGCAGGCCCTCACGGAAGTTCGCCTTAATGGGAAGGTCGATCGTGTCACCGGACATGTCGGCCATGAGGCCTCGCATACCGGCGAGCTGACGAAGCTGCGCCTTAGAACCACGAGCGCCGGAGTCGGCCATCATGTAGATGGGGTTGTCGTCGTCGAAGCCCTCGAGCATCGCCTTACCAAGGACCTCAGTGCACTCGGTCCACGCGTTAACGACCTCTGCGTGGCGCTCCGCCTCAGAGAGGAAGCCGTCCTCGTAGTACTCGTTGATCTCGTTGACGTTGGCCTGGGCCTCGGCGAGCATGTGCTCCTTGCAGTCCGGGATGACGGCGTCCCAGACGGACACGGTCAGGCCGGCGCGCGTGGCGAAGTGGAAGCCGGCAAACTTGATGGCGTCCAGGATCGGCTCGACGCGAGCGAGCGGATAGCGGTCGCAGCAGTCGTTGACGAGCTTACTCATGTCGCTCTTCACCATCTTGTAGTTGATGAAGGGGTAATCGGCAGGCAAGCACTGCCGGTTGAAGATGATGCGACCCGTGGTGGTCTCGAAGCGAGCCGGCTTGTCGGTGACGTCGAGGTCCTCTTCCTTGCCCCAAGCGGTGCGAACGCGGAAGATCTTACGGCCGTCGATCTCGGCATTGGCGTCGGCCGCGGAGACACGGACGATGACCTTGGCCTGGATGTCGATGCCGACACGCGAATCGTAGGCGGCGAGCGCGTCGTCGAAGTTGGCGAACACGTGGCCCTCGCCCGGCATGTCGTCCTTCTCGGTCGTGAGGAAGTACACGCCGAAGACCATGTCCTGGGAAGGAACGGTCAGGACCTTGCCGGATGCAGGCGAACGCAGGTTGTTGCTCGAGAGCATGAGGACGCGAGCCTCGGTCTGGGCCTTCGTGGACAGCGGCACGTGAACCGACATCTGGTCGCCGTCGAAGTCTGCGTTGAAGGGGGCGCACACGAGCGGGTGCAGGTGGATGGCCTTGCCCTCGACGAGGACCGGCTCGAAGGCCTGGATCGACAGACGATGCAGCGTAGGTGCACGGTTGAGGAGCACGAGACGGCCGTCGATGACCTCCTCGAGCACGTCCCAAACGGCGGGGAGGCTGCGATCGATGGCACGCTTGGCACCCTTGATGTTCTCGACCTTGCCAAGCTCGACGAGGCGACGCATGACAAACGGCTTGAAGAGCTCGAGGGCCATCGTCTTGGGGAGGCCGCACTGGTGAAGGAGCAGGTGTGGGTCGGTGACGATGACGGAACGGCCGGAGTAGTCGACTCGCTTACCAAGCAGGTTCTGACGGAAGCGGCCCTGCTTGCCCTTGAGGGCCTCGGCGAGCGACTTGAGCGGACGGCCGCCACGACCAGTGACGGGACGACCGCGACGACCGTTGTCGAACAGCGCGTCCACGGACTCCTGGAGCATGCGCTTCTCGTTGTTGACGATGATCGCGGGAGCATCGAGGTCAAGGAGGCGCTTCAGGCGGTTGTTGCGGTTGACCACGCGACGATAGAGGTCGTTGAGGTCAGACGCGGCGAAGCGGCCGCCGTCGAGCTGCACCATCGGGCGCAGGTCGGGCGGAATGACCGGAATGACGTCAAGAATCATGTTGGCGGGGTCATTGTGGCCTTCGAGGAAGGCGTCAACGACCTCAAGGCGCTTGACGGCCTTCTCGCGACGCTGCTTCTGACCCTTGTCGTCGGCGATGATGGCGCGGAGCTCAACCGCGGTCTTCTCAAGGTCGACGGCGCGGAGAAGGTCACGAACGGCCTCGGCGCCCATGCCACCTTGGAAGTAGATGGAGTAGTAGCGCTTCATCTCGCGGAAGAGGCTCTCGTCGGAGATGAGCTCACGAGGCTCGAGCTGCATGAACTTCTCGTAAGCCTCAGAACGAAGCTGCTTCTCCTCCTCATACTCCTCACGGAGGTCGACGATCGCGGCAGCGAGCTCGTCATCGGTCAGGACGTCATCACCGTTGAACTCGTCGACGATGCCCTCGGCCTGGTCAGCGCGCATGCGCTCGATCTGCTCGTCGCGCTCGGCGTCGAGCTGCTCGAGGTCGGCGGCCAGCTCCTCCTTGAGGTCGGCAGCATCGGCCTCGCGGGCCTCGGTGTCGACGCTGGTGATCACGTAGCTCGCGAAGTAGAGGACCTTCTCGAGGTCCTTGGACTTCATGTCGAGCAGACGCGACAGCGGGAAGCAGTTGGGGCTCTTGAAGTACCAGATGTGGCTCACGGGAGCCGCGAGCTCGATGTGGCCCATGCGCTCACGGCGCACCTTGGCGCTCGTGACCTCAACGCCGCAGCGCTCGCAGACGATGCCCTTGAAGCGGATGCCCTTGTACTTGCCGCAGCCGCACTCCCAGTCCTTGACCGGGCCAAAGATCTTCTCGCAGAACAGGCCGTCCTTCTCCGGCTTGAGCGTGCGGTAGTTGATCGTCTCGGGCTTCTTGACCTCACCGTGCGACCAGCTGCGGATGTCATCGGCAGAGGCGAGGGAGATCTTAATGGCGTCGAAGTCAGTGGTATCGAAATCTGCCACGGTTCGCTACTCCTTCTCGTTCGTGGTCTCGGCGACGAGCTCGGGCTCCTCGTCGGAGGAGTTGAGGTCGACGGGGGCACCGATCAGGTCATCGGCAGAGTCGGCGTCGGCGAAGACGTCGACCGGGTTCTCGGCGCTGGCCTCGGCGGCAGCCTTGGCGGCACGCTTCTTGTAGGAGATCGGCTCGATGTCGAGAGCGAGGGAGCGAATCTCCTTAACGAGTACCTTGAAGGACTCGGGGATACCGGCCTCGGGGACGTTCTCGCCCTTGACGATGGACTCATAGGTCTTCACGCGGCCGTTCGTGTCGTCGGACTTAACGGTGAGGATCTCCTGGAGGACGTTGGAAGCGCCGTAGGCATACAGCGCCCAAACCTCCATCTCACCGAAGCGCTGGCCACCGAACTGGGCCTTACCACCGAGCGGCTGCTGGGTGACGAGGCTGTACGGGCCGGTCGAACGAGCGTGGATCTTGTCGTCGACCATGTGGCCGAGCTTCAGGATGTAGGAGGTGCCCACGGTGATCTTGTCGCGGAAGGGCTCGCCGGTACGACCGTCATAGAGGGTGGTCTTACCAAAGCTGTTGAGCTGCGGCACGAAGGTCTCGTCCATGTGGTCGCCAAAGCGCTCGCGGGCACGGTTCACCAGGTTGATGTTGGTACGACGAATGGCCTCGGCGACCTCGTCGGCCGTGGCGCCGTCGAAGACCGGAGTCGCAACGGGAATCGGGCCGGGGATGTACTTGTCTGAATTGGCGTCCTCCATGTCCCAGCCATTGGCGGCAGCCCAGCCGAGGTGGCACTCGAGCAGCTGGCCGACGTTCATACGGGACGGAACGCCCAGCGGGTCGAGCAGGACGTCGACGGGCGTGCCGTCGGCCATGTAGGGCATGTCCTCGACCGGCAGGACGCGGCAGACGACACCCTTGTTGCCGTGACGGCCGGCGATCTTATCGCCCTGCTGGATCTTACGGCGCTGAGCGACGAACACGCGGACGAGCTCGTTGACTCCCGGCGGGAGGTCGTCGCCAGCCTCGCGGCTGAAACGGACGACGTCAACAACGCGGCCGTAAGCGCCGTGAGGCATCTTCAGCGAGGTGTCGCGGACGTCGTGTGCCTTGGCGCCGAAGATGGCGCGGAGCAAGCGCTCCTCAGAGGTGAGAGCCGTCTCGCCCTTGGGCGTGACCTTGCCGACGAGAATGTCGCCAGGCCCGACCTCGGCGCCGATGCGGATGATGCCGTCATCGTCGAGGTTGGCGAGCATGTCCTCGCCCAGATTCGGGATCTCGCGGGTGATCTCCTCGGGGCCGAGCTTGGTGTCACGGGCGTCAATCTCATGACGGGAGATGTTCACCGAGGTGAGCAGGTCATTCTGGACAACGCGCTCGGAGACGACGATGCCGTCCTCGTAGTTGTAGCCTTCCCACGGCATGTAGGCCACGGTGAGGTTCGCGCCGAGAGCGAGCTCGGAGTGGTCGATCGAGGGGCCGTCAGCGAGGGGCTGGCCGGCCTTGACCGTCTCGCCGGCGCGGACGATCGGGCGGTGATTGATGCACGTGCTCTGGTTAGAGCGCTGGTACTTCGGGAGGTCGTACGTCACGGGACCCTTTGGGCCCTCGACGACGATGTGCGCCGCGTCTGCCTCGAGAACGGTGCCGTCGAACTCGGCGGCGATGACGTCGCCGGAATCGAGGGCGGCGCGAGCCTCCATGCCAGTGCCGACGTACGGCGCGTGGGCGTGAATCAGAGGCACGGCCTGGCGCTGCATGTTAGCGCCCATGAGGGTACGCTTCGCGTCGTCGTGCTCGAGGAACGGAATGAGCGTGGCGGCCACGGAGAGAAGCTGGCGCGGCGAGACGTCCATGTAGTCGACCTCGGAGACGGGGCACTCGGCAGGGGCGCCGAAGGAGCCGTCGAAGTCGCGGGTACGGGCGACGACGCGCTTGGGGTTGTAGAGGTTGCCGTCCTCGTCAACAGCGATGAAGGAGCCGTCCTTCGGGTCAATCGGCGTGTTCGCCGGCGCGATGACGTGATCCTCTTCCTCGTCTGCGGTCATCCAGTCGATCTGATCGGTGACCTTACCGTCGACGACCCTGCGATACGGGGCCTCGATGAATCCGAAGTCGTTGACGTGAGCGTAGAGCGCCAGCGAGCCGATAAGGCCGATGTTCGGGCCTTCGGGGGTCTCGATGGGGCACATACGAGCATAGTGCGAGTTGTGGACGTCGCGGACGGCGGTCGGGACGTTGGTACGACGGCTGGAGCCGGACTTGTGGCCGGCGAGGCCGCCCGGGCCGAGGGCCGAGAGACGACGCTTGTGGGTCAGGCCAGCCAGCGGGTTGGACTGATCCATGAACTGAGAGAGCTGCGAGGAGCCGAAGAACTCCTTGATGGCAGCCACGATCGGGCGGATGTTGATCAGGCTCTGCGGCGTGATGTCATCGGCGTCCTGGGCAGCCATGCGCTCGCGGACGACGCGCTCCATACGGCTCATGCCGATGCGGAACTGGTTCGCAACGAGCTCACCCACGGTACGGACGCGACGGTTACCGAAGTGATCGATGTCGTCGACCTTCTTGGTGGGATCGCCGGCGTGGAGGGCCAGGAGATAGCGAAGGGCGCAGACGAGGTCCTCGGCCGTAAGAACGGACTCGGAGGCGTCGACGTCGATGCCGAGCTTCTTATTGATCTTGTAACGACCGACCTTCGCGAGGTCATAGCGTTGAGCGTTGAAGTACAGGCCGTCGAGCAGGCTGCGGGCGGAGTCGACGGTGGGCGGCTCGCCGGGACGCTGACGCTTGTAAATCTCAATGAGGGCGTCCTCACGGGTCTGGGCGACGTCGCGGTCGAGCGTGGAGCGCACGATCTCAGAATCGCCGAGGAGGTTGATGATCTCCTCGTCGCTCTCGGCGATGCCGAGGGCACGAAGGAACATCGTGGCGCTCTGACGACGCTTGCGGTCAATGGAGACGACGAGCTGACCGCGCTTGTCGACCTCGAACTCGAGCCACGCGCCGCGGGCAGGAATGAACTGGACGCGGTGAACCTGGACGCCGTTGTCCATCTCGGCAGCAAAGTACACGCCCGGCGAGCGGACGAGCTGCGAGACGACGACACGCTCAGTGCCATTGATGATGAAGGTGCCACGCTCGGTCATCAGGGGGAAGTCACCCATGAAGACGAGCTGCTCCTTGATCTCGCCGGTCTCCTTGTTAACGAAGCGGACGTCGACCAGGAGCGGGGCCTGATACGACATATCCTTGGCGCGGCACTCGGCGATCGTGTTGGCTGGGTCACCAAACTGGTGCTCGCTGAAGGTGATCTCCATCGTGCCGGCGCTGTTCTCGATGGGCGAAGCCTCGGCAAAAGCCTCGGCAAGACCATCAGTCATGAAGCGCTCGAACGACTCCTTCTGGATCCTAATCAGGTTGGGGAGCTCCATCGCGGGAGCGATCTTGGAAAAGCTCACGCGATCGTGCTTGACTGCGGAGGTGGTAGTAGACTTAGCGGTACGCACCAGGCATTTCCTCCTTCAACATGGCATATGGCGGCAGTTGTCGCAACCTAATAATCTAACGAACCTCAAGTCTTTCGTCAATGAACAGTCTTGACTTCGTTATTTTTTTCAACTATTTTGTCGCTCTTTAGCTGTTTCCAGCACCATTGCCATTATCAGTGACCTTAGGTTATGAAGGGGCTGTGAACGGTTGCCCACTTGATCGCTCAGGTGCCGTGCGCTACCTCTTGGCAACTTCTCTCTCGCTTCCGCCGCGGCCACCCGCTGCACTCATCGATAGCCTCTCATGCTGGCAGAACGGCTGTAAACAGAAATAGCCCCGCACCGATTTCTCGATGCGGGGCTACGTAACTGACTCATAGCTCGAACCTGGTTCGAACCTATGCCGCAGGCATCAAGCCTGCAAGAAGTTACTTAAGGGAGACGGCAGCGCCGGCAGCCTCGAGCTTCTCCTTGGCAGCCTCGGCGTCCTCCTTCTTGGCGCCCTCGAGGACGGCCTTGGGGGCGGACTCGACGACCTCCTTGGCCTCCTTCAGGCCAAGGCTGGTGAGCTCGCGGACGACCTTGATGACGGCGATCTTGTTGTCGCCGAAGCCCTCGAGAACGACGTCGAAGTTGGTCTTCTCCTCGGCCTGCTCAGCGGCAGCAGCCGGGCCGGCGACGACGGCGGCGGGGGCGGCAGCGGAGACGCCGAAGGTCTCCTCGATGGCCTTGACGAGCTCGGAAGCCTCGAGAAGGGTCATTTCCTTAAGGGCGTCGATGATCTCATCGGTGGTGAGCTTAGCCATAGCTAAATTCCTTTCGTGGCTCATGCGGCTTGCATGAGGTTAGTCTGATTCGAGACGCGATTGCGCCTACGGGTTGCGGCTAGGCCGCAAGTCTGCCTAGGCAACCTTCTGCTCGGAAACCTGCTGGATCGAGCGGGCGAGACCGGAGGAAACACCGTTGACGCACACGGCGATGTCGCGCGCGAAACCGTTGATGAGACCGGCGATCTGGCCGAGGAGCTGCTCCTTGGAGGGAAGGTCAGCGATAGCGATGACCTCCTCAGCGGAGACGACCTGACCATCGGTGATACCACCACGGAACT
Source organism: uncultured Coriobacteriaceae bacterium (assembly GCA_900544655.1). Classification (GTDB taxonomy): domain Bacteria; phylum Actinomycetota; class Coriobacteriia; order Coriobacteriales; family Atopobiaceae; genus Parolsenella. Next base: position 4,501 of record UQWE01000005.1, on the reverse strand, counting down.
CAATCTTATTGAGCTTCTTGGAGGTCTCCTTGATGGCCTTGGCAGCGGCGGCAGGGTCGCTCTCGTAGAACACGCAGGCGACGGTACCTTTGAGGCAGTCATCGATCGCGGGCATGTCGGCGTTCTTGAGCGCGAGACGGACGATGTTGTTCTTGTAGACCTTCATCTCCGCGCCCGCCTCACGAAGAGCGTGACGAAGCTCCTGCGACTCCTTGACGGAGAGGCCGCGATAGTCGATGACGAACAGGCCGCTGGAAGCCTCCAGGGACTTGTTGACCTTCTCGAGCATATCGATCTTGGACTGGGCTGGCATAGTTGCACCTCCCCTCGAGCGAACGCGCACGTCTCGCCAGTAGGCGGGACTTCGCTCGAGGAGAACAAAGGACCCCGCCGGCGCTTGGTCAGACGGGGTCACAAGAGTTTCACTCGTTGGACCACCTCGGCAGGCGGGACTATCCCCTTAGGCCCGATTGGGCACCGGCTGTCTCTGGCAGCGGACGTGCTATGTGCTGAACAGTCAATATGATTGCAGCCGCCTGACTAAGAGTCAAGCGGCTGCATCAAATTCAAATCTCCTAAACGCCGATTATGCGGCGCACATTAGATGAGGTTTAGGCCTCGAGGAAGGCGCGGGTGACGGAAGAGTCTACCTTGACGCCAGGGCCCATGGTGGATGCAAGGGCGATGGACTTAACGTACTTACCCTTGGCGGTGGCGGGCTTCACGCGGAGAATCTCGGTGTAGAGAGCGCCGTAGTTCTCGACGATCTGCTCGACCGGGAAGGACACGCGGCCCACCGGGACGTGGCAGATGCCGTAGCGGTCAGCGCGATACTCGACACGACCGGCCTTGAGCTCGCCGACCATCTTGGCGACGTCCATGGTGACGGTGCCAAGCTTGGGGTTCGGCATGAGGCCGCGAGGGCCGAGGACCTTACCGAGACGACCGACCTTGGCCATCATCGGCGGGGTGGCGATTGCAGCGTCGAAGTCGATGTTGCCAGCCTGAACCTGGGCGACGAGGTCGTCGGAGCCAACGATGTCGGCGCCGGCCTCCTCGGCGGCACGAGCCTGCTCGCCCTCGGCGAAGACGGCAACGCGGACGGACTTGCCGGTGCCGTGGGGCAGGGCGATGGAGCCACGGATGTTCTGGTCAGCCTTGCGGGTGTCGACGCCGAGGCGGAAGGTGGCCTCGATGGTCTCGTCGAAGCCGGCAAAGGAGATCTCCTTGACGAGCTCCGCGGCGGCCTTCGGGGTGTAGAGCTTGCCGGTCTCAACCTTGGCGGCGGCGGCAGCGTACTTCTTACCGTGCTTAGACATGTTCTTTCCTCCATGTGGTCAACGGGCTAGCGCCCTCCCACATCGTGCGGTCTCAAGACCGCGCTTGAGCCGACTTGCGCCGGCAGGTTACCTAGGTGCCCTGTTAGGGCAAAGCCTCGCCCGAGAGCAGGCAAGGCAAAGCGAAAAACTACTCGGCGATGGTGACGCCCATGGAACGAGCGGTGCCAGCGATGATCTTCTTGGCGGCCTCGATGTCGTTGGCGTTAAGATCCGGCATCTTGGTCTCAGCGATCTGGGTGAGCTGCTCCTGGGTAAGCTGGCCAACCTTGTCGCGCTGGGGAACGCCAGAGCCGCTCTTGAGACCGAGGGCCTTCTTAATCAGGTGAGCCGCAGGCGGGGTCTTACAAATGAAGGTGAAGGAGCGATCCTCGTAGACGCTGATCTCAACGGGGATGACGTCACCCTTCTTGTCTGCCGTGGCGGCGTTGAACGCCTGGCAGAACTGCATGATATTGACCTGGGCGGCACCGAGGGCCGGGCCGATCGGGGGCGCGGGGTTAGCAGCGCCGGCAGGAATCTGGAGCTTGATGAAGTTAACAACCTTCTTCTCAGCCATGGTCATACCTTCCTGATTGTTTTACGTGTAAGAAGCGAACTATCTAGCGCGGCCCTCAGAAGCTTTCCTCACCGAAAGAGGCCCGCGGGATTGCCAGTCTTAGGCGATGACGCTGACCTGGTCGAGCGTAAGCTCAGCGGGCGTCTCGCGACCAAAGATCATCATGACGACCTTGACCTTGCCGGCCTCGGCGTTGACCTCGGTGACCTGAGCGTCAAAGTCAGCAAGGGGGCCAGAGAGCACGCGAACGGTCATGCCGGGCTCGAGGTTAGTCGCGGTGCGGTGCGGCACCGGAGTCCCCGCACGAGGCGTACTACGGCGCATGATCTTGTTGAACTCCTCGCGGGAAAGCGGGGCAGGCTTGCCGTCAATGCCTACGAAACCAGTTACTCCAGGGGTGTTGCGAACGACGGACCACGAGTTGTCGTCCATCTCCATGCGAACGAGAACATAGCCCGGGAAAACCTTGCTCTCCTTCGTCTCACGCTTGCCGCCGTCCTTGATCTCAGTGACCTCTTCGGTCGGGATCTTGATGTCGACGACGACGTTCTCGAGGCCGTAGGTCTCGATGCGGTGCTCAAGGTCGTTCTTAACCTTGTTCTCATAGCCAGAGTAGGTGTGAACGACATACCAACGCTTCGCCATAGTCTTAACCCCTCAGTCCGGTAAAGCCGATGAGAGCGGCAACGACACCAGTGTCAACAAGCCAAACAGCGACGCCGAAAACGACGAGCATGGCAATGACCGCGACGGAATAGTTCTTGAGCTCAGACTTTGACGGCCAGGTGACGCGACCCATCTCGGTCTTGACATCCTTGAACCAATTCTTAATGCGGCGGAAAAAGCCGACCTTCTTGGGCTCGCTCTTCTTGGCCTGAGCCTTAACAGGTGCCGGAGTTGCCTTCTTGGAGCCATTGGCCGAGGAAATGGCGTGCTTCTCCTCGAGCTCCCTGCGCTCGGCGGCACGCGCCTTGCGCACACTCCTCTTATGGCGGTCCTTGTTGGACATGCTCATTCCCTTCGGGCGGGCTTCGTACAATCATAGAAACCGGCCTCCCCCAATGGGAGACCGGTGAGGTTGCTGGCAGGCCAGGTAGGACTCGAACCCACAACAAACGGTTTTGGAGACCGCCGCTCTACCATTGGAGCTACTGGCCTGTGGGGTGTTGGAGACTAGCGGGTCTCCTTGTGCAGGGTGTGCTTGCGGCACCACGGGCAGTACTTCTTGAGCTCCATGCGCTCAGGATTGTTCTGCTTGTTCTTGTCCGTGGTGTAATTGCGGCGCTTGCACTCAGTGCAGGCGAGGGTAACCATGGTACGCATTGCTTTCCTCCTGATGGGTCATGGCCAAGACTGTCTCAGCCATGGCGCGAACGAGAATGTTACCAGTGTGTCATTGGGTTTGTCAACACGAAGAGACTGAAACGGAAGAAAGATCTCTCGTCTCGACATAACCTTCACAAGAAAAGGCCCGGCACCAAGCGGCACCGGGCCCAGTAGTTGCTAGGAAAACCTAGATCTACTCAATGATCGTGGCGATACGGCCATCGCCGACGGTGTGACCACCCTCACGGATAGCGAAGCGGTCACCCTCCTCCATGGCGATGCCGTGGATGAGGTCAGCCTCGATGGTGACGTGGTCGCCCGGCATGGCCATCTCGACGCCCTCGGGGAGGACGATGGAGCCGGTAACGTCCGTGGTGCGGAAGTAGAACTGCGGACGGTAGTTGGTGAAGAACGGGGTGTGACGGCCGCCCTCCTCCTTGGTCAGAACGTAGACCTCAGCCGTGAACTTGGAGTGCGGGGTAACGGTACCGGGCTTGCAGATGACCTGGCCACGCTCGATGTCCTCGCGCTTGATGCCGCGGAGAAGCAGGCCCACGTTGTCGCCGGACTCGCAGAAGTCCATGGTCTTGCGGAACATCTCGATACCGGTGACGACGGAGCTCTGCGTCGGCTTGATGCCAACAATCTCGACCGGCTCGTTGAGCTTGAGCTCGCCGCGCTCGACACGACCGGTGGCGACGGTGCCACGGCCGGAGATGGTCATGACGTCCTCGATGGCCATCAGGAACGGCTTCTCGTTGTCACGGGCGGGCGTCGGGATGTACTCGTCGACGGCCTTCATGAGCTCGCGGACGGAGTCCATCCACTTCGGGTCGCCGTTGAGGGCGCCAAGAGCGGAGCCACGGATGACGGGGATGTCGTCGCCGGGGAAGTCGTACTCGGAGAGGAGGTCACGGGTCTCCATCTCGACGAGGTCGATAAGCTCGTCATCGTCGACCATGTCGCACTTGTTCAGGAAGACGACGATGTAGGGCACGCCAACCTGACGGGCGAGAAGGATGTGCTCGCGGGTCTGAGCCATGGGGCCGTCGGTGGCAGCGATGACCAGGATAGCGCCGTCCATCTGGGCAGCACCGGAAATCATGTTCTTGACGTAGTCAGCGTGGCCCGGGCAGTCGACGTGAGCGTAGTGACGGCTCTGGGTCTCGTACTCGACGTGAGCGACGGAGATGGTGATGCCACGCTCGCGCTCCTCGGGAGCCTTGTCGATGTTCTCGAACGCGGTGAAGTCGGCCTTGCAGCCCTCGGTCTCAGAGAG
>UQWE01000004.1 GCA_900544655.1 uncultured Coriobacteriaceae bacterium | reverse complement strand
CGCCTCCTCCAGCGCCGCCTCTGACAACGTCATCACCGTCGGCGCCTCCCCCTCGCCCCACGCAGAGATCCTCGAGGCAATCAAGCCCGAGCTCGAGGCCCAGGGCTACGAGCTGAAGGTCGTCGAGTACAGCGACTACGTCCAGCCCAACGTCGCGCTCTCCGAGGGCGACCTGGATGCCAACTACTTCCAGCACCTCCCCTACCTGGAGAACTACAACACCGAGAACGGCACTGACCTCGCGAGCGCTGGCGCCATCCACTTCGAGCCGATGGGTCTCTACGCCGGCAAGAGCCCCGACATCATCAACGTCCCCGACGGCGCCAAGATCGCCGTTCCCTCCGACGCCACCAACGAGGCTCGCGCGCTGCTGCTGCTCCAGGACCAGGGCGTAATCAAGCTCACCGACGGCGTGGGCCTCGAGGCCACCGCCAACGACATCGTCGAGAACCCGCACAACGTCGAGCTCGTCGAGGTTGAGGCCGCCGCCGTTCCCCGCTCCCTCCAGGACGTCGACTTCGGTGTGATCAACGGCAACTACGCGCTCTCCGCCGGCCTTGACACCTCCGCCACCCTCGCCAGCGAGGGTGCCGACTCCGAGGCCGCCCAGACCTACGCCAACATCATCGCCGTCCGCAGTGGCGACGAGAACTCCGAGAAGACCCAGGCCCTCCTGAAGGCCCTTACCTCGGACACCGCCCGCAAGTTCATCGAGGACACCTACAAGGGCTCCGTCATCCCGGTGTTCTAAGAGGCATCAGCCCCATACGATGGGACCAACGCCCCCGTCTCGCGTGCAGAGACGGGGGCGTTGCTGCATACTTGCAGCTATGACTACTTCATTTGCCGAGCTCGGGCTAAACGAGCAGATTCTCGCCGGGGTCAACGCCCTCGGCTTCACGGAGCCAACTCCCGTCCAAGCAGCCGCCATCCCCGCCGTCCTCGACGGCAGAGACGTGCTCGCCAGCGCACAGACCGGCACGGGCAAGACCTGCGCCTTCACCCTGCCAACGCTCCAGCGCATCGCTGAGACGAAGGGCAAGGCCTCGCCCAAGAAGCCCCGCGCCCTCGTCATCACGCCCACGCGCGAGCTCGCGGCGCAGATCGAGGACGTCACGAAGGAGGTCTGCGCGCAGACCGGCCAGTCGACCGTCGTTGTGATGGGCGGCGCCAAGTTCGACAAGCAGATTCGTGCGCTTGAGAAGGACTGCGACCTCCTCGTCGCCACCCCCGGCCGCCTCATCGACCTCATGGAGCATGACCACGTGAGTCTCTCCGAGGTTCAGGTCCTCGTTCTCGACGAGGCCGACCGCATGCTCGACATGGGCTTCTGGCCAAGCGTCCGCCGTATCGTGAAGGCCTGTCCCGAGAAGCGCCAGACGCTCCTGTTCTCCGCGACCATCCCGCCCAGCATCAAGGGCACGGTCGACGCCATGCTTCCAGACCCGGTCGTGGTCGAGATCGCCCGCGTCGGCGAGACGGCCGCCACGGTTGACGAGCACCTTTGCCCCGTCACCCAGGGCGACAAGATCTCGCTGCTCGAGGCCCTCATGAAGCAGGAGAGCTTCGAGCGTGTGCTCGTCTTCTGCCGTACCAAGATGCGCGTCGACGGCGTGTGCGGCACCCTGAAGAAGAGCGGGATCAAGGTCGATGTCATGCACGCAGACCGTCCGCAGAAGGCTCGCGAGAAGGCGCTCGAGCGCTTCCGTGATGGCAAGATTCGTGTACTCGTCGCCACGGACGTCATGAGCCGCGGCATCGACGTCTCCGGCATTGACGCCGTCGTGAACTTCGACGTGCCCATGGACCCAGAGGATTACGTCCACCGCATCGGCCGCACGGGCCGCGCCGGCGCCACGGGACAGGCCTACACCTTCATGGCGCCAGACGAGGTGAGCCCACTTCGAGAGATCGAGTACTTCACCAAGAAGCTCATTCCCCTCTTTGACCTCGAGGGATTCTCGTACTCTGAGGGCCGCATCGTTCCCAACGAGCGACGCAGCACCTCCAAGCCCACCCGCAGCCTCTTCAGCGGCTCACGCGGTCGCGGCCGCGGCCCTCGTGGCGGCCGCTACGGAAGGCACTTCTAGGCGACGCGGGGACGCGAAACGAACGACACGCAACAGCAGGGCCATCGACGCAGGTCGATGGCCCTTTCTCATACTCTTACGCCAAGGTTGTCGAATGGGCGGTCCAGCCACGCGGTCAGGCCTCGCTTGCGGTCATCTCGCTCGCGACAGGCGCCGCCTTCTTCTTGGCGCGCCTCTCTCGGAAGAACGTCCTCAGCTCGTCCGCACACTCCTGCTCAAGCACTCCGGGCCTCACCTCAAACTCATGGTTAAGCCTCTCGTCATGGCTTACGTCGAAGAGGGTACCAAGCGCACCGCCCTTTGGGTCCGGCGCTCCATAGACGCACCTATCGATGCGCGAGTTGACCATAAGGCCTGCGCACATGATGCAGGGCTCGAGCGTCACGTAGACGGTGCAGCCCGTTAGGCGCCAGCGGTCAAGCGCGCGGGCGGCGGCGCACATGGCAGAGAACTCCGCGTGAGCCGAGGGGTCACGATCGGTCTCGCGACGATTGTGCGCCCGCGCTACGACCTCGCCATCGCACACGACAATGGCGCCGATAGGCACTTCGCCCTCCTCGGCGGCCAGGTGCGCCTCATCAAGCGCCAGGCGCATGTAATCCTCGTCCGTCATAGCGCTCTCCCCTCGTCCACCTTCGTCGCCGCATGACGGTTGTCGAACCTACAGCATACCCAATGCACCCGGATCCAGTGGAAGGGGAGGAACTGGACCCGGGCGCGGGAGGCGACCCTTCGCCTGAGGCTAGAGGTCGCGTATGAAAGAGCTAGCTAGCGTCACTCGCATATGCGGCAAGCGTGAAGGCCATGCTACTTGGCGATGTCCTGGAACATCTCCCAAGCCTCGACGTCGGTCATGCCCTCGTGGACGATCTTGTTGACGCACTGGGCCATCTCGATGGGGTGCGTGGACTGGAAGATGTTACGGCCCATGTCAACGCCGTGGGCACCCTTGCGGATGACGTCGTAGGCGAGGTGCAGGGCGTCCTTCTCGGGAAGCTTCTTGCCGCCGGCGACGACGATGGGCACGGGGCAGGCAGCCACGACCTCCTCGAAATCATCGCAGTCATAGGTCTTGACCATCTGACAGCCCATCTCGGCGATGATGCGGGTCGCGAGCTTGAAGAAGCGCGGGGTGCGCTCCATGTCCTTGCCCACGGCGCAGACGCCGAGCGTCGGGATGCTGTAGCGGAAGCCGGCGTTGATGGTCTGACTCAGATTGTCGATGGAGGACAGCTGGCCGTCGCCACCGATGAAGGTCTGAACGGCCATGCAGTCGGCGTTCATGCGAATGGCGTCCTCGACGTCCACAGCGATGACCTCGTGGGAGAGATCAGCCTGGAGCATGGAGGAGCCGGAGGTGGTGCGGAGGGCGATGCCCTTCGTGATCTCGGGCGGGACGCAGGAGCGAATGGCGCCGCGGGTGCCCATGAAGCAGTCAACGTAGGGAGCGAGCTTCGGCAGGAGCAGGTCAAGACGCTCGAGACCGGCGGTGGCGCCCATGAAGTAGCCGTGGTCGAAGGCGAACATGACGGTGTTGCCGCTCTTGGGGTTGAAGATGTTGGAGAGGTGCTTCTTCATGCCCCAGTCAAGGCTGTTGGCGCCCTTGACGTAGAAGCCCTTGTCGTTCGCAAACGGGGTGTCGACGTGGTAGTCGTGAGCGACCTTCAGTCCATCCAGATCAGCCATAGGTGGATTCCTTTCCTCGTTCGCCTCCCGCGCCCCGCGGGAGGTCGCCAGTATGGTAGCGATTTGACAGATGCGACCCGCGTCAGCGAATGCGCTGCGCAAGCATGAGGCGGAGCCTCCGTGGTATCGGACGACAATGTCCCCACTCGTGTGTGCCCCGCGTGAGAGCGTGCGCGAGTCGCCAGGCGAACGACCTCGCGCGGGGCAAACGGGGACGCCGCCGAGCGGCGACGCCCCCTTGCAAGGAGCGAAGCGACAGCTTAGAAGCTGTAGTCGTTCATGTTGTCCTTGGTGAAGACGAGGCGCTCGGGCAGGAGCACGACGCCATTGTTCTCGTCGAGCGTCTCGGCGCCCTCGGAGATGGAGTCGTTGGCCTCGACGGTGACGTCACCGATGCTCGGGATGGAGATGGTGTCGCCGACCTTGACGGTGTTGCCAGCGGCGAGGTAGGCAGCGACGAAGCAGCCCATGGCGCCCTGGACGGCGCAGTCCCAGAGGCCCCAGTTGTAGATGGTGCCGTGCTCGCAGTAGCTCTTGATGGACTGCGGGGAAGCGAAGCCCGTGATCGTGATCTTCGTGGCGTCGTAGCCCTTGTTCTCGGCGGCCTGGAGCTGGCCGGGGAGAGCGGTGGAGTCGTTGCAGATAATCAGGTCAATGTCGGGGTAAGCGTCGAGAACGGCCTCGCCGGTCGTGATGGCGAGCTCGGCGTCCTGGTTGCTGTAGTAGTTGTCAGCGACCTTCTTCCAGTTCGGGTAATCCTTCTGGATGATGGCCTCAGCGGCAACCTGCCAGGAGTTCTGGTCGGTGACGGTGGCCTGAGAGTAGTGCCAGACGTAGGTGATCTCGTCGGCAGAGGGATCCTTGCCGCGCTCCTTGAGGCCGTCGACGGACATGTCGACGAGCATCTGGCCGAGGATCTCAGGGGTGCCCTGGGAAACCATGAGGGTACGGTCCTCGACCTGGGCGTCGGAGTCCCAGGTGGTGACGACGATGCCGGCGTCCGTGGCCTTCTTCAGGGCGTCAGACACACCAGCGGCGTCAACCGTGGAGATGCAGAGGGCGTCGACGCCATTAGCGACGGCCTGGTTGATGACGGCGACCTGAGCGGACGCGGAAGCGGTGGAATCGCCGATGTAGTCAACGGTGATGCCCCAGTCCTTGGCGTACTTCTGAGCGCCGTCGTTGGCGGACTCGAAGAAGGCGTTGCCGGTCACCTTCGGGATGAAGGCGACGGTCTTGCCGGTGATGTCTCCACCCTCGGCAGCACCGCTGGCGGCAGCGGTGGTGGCGGCGGAACCAGAGCCACCACAGCCGGCCAGGCCAAGGCCTGCGACGGCGGCACCAGCACCGGCAACCTTCAGGAATCCGCGACGAGTCATGTTCTTCATAACTAACGAACCTCCCTTATCTTGCCCATTATTGAGCACTTGCCTCCGAACTACCCTTCCTTGCAAACAGCGAGCGCAGCCACGGGACGATTCCCGTGTTTGTCGCCGCAGAACGCCCAACGATGACCGCGACAAGCAGGACACCAACCGGAATGTCGAGGTACTGGGTGCCGATCTTGAAGCAGAGCGGGAGACCGAAGCGAAGGAACGCGATGGCGAGAGATGCCAGGGCGGTTCCGATGATCGATCCCTTGCCGCCAGTGGAGAGCGTGCCTCCGAGGACGACGGCCGTGATGATGTCCATCGTGAGATCGCCACCGAGATCGGACTTAGCGGTGCCGAGGTACGCGGTGAGAACGGTGCCGGCGATGGCGGCGGCGAGCGCGCTCAGGACATACGTGGACATTATCACCCTGCGCGTATTAATGCCCGAATATTCGGCAGCCGAGGGATTTACGCCGGTGAGTATCACTTTGCGGCCATACTTGGTCTTGTGGAGCAGGATGTAAGCGACCACGAGCATGACAACATAGATGATGATCTGGAACGGGATCTCGCCGCCGACCTTGTAGTTCGCGATGAATTTAAACTCGTCGGGGAAGCCTCCGATGGATTCGTACGAGGCGGTGCTGGAAAGCGTGGAGACGAGCAGGGCGAGGCCGGAGTACAGAAAGCTGCCGCCCAGGGTAATGACCATCGCTTGTACGCCACAATAGCCAATCAAGAAGCCAGAGAGCGCGCCACAGAGGCAGACGACGACGGTAGCGAGCGCAACGGCGGCCCAGATGGATAGGCCGAAGTCCTGCCAGGATACGCCGATGATGATCGACGTTAGGCCAACGAGCGAGGCAACCTGAATGTCGATGCCGCCAGTGCACATGACGAGCGTGACGAAGAGCGACAGGATGAACACGGCAAGGTTGTCGTTGATGCTGGTAAAGAGAAGCGCCGGGCGCAGGAACTTGGGGTTGGCGCCGCCAAAGATGGCGAACTCCAGGACGATAAGAACCACGAGCAGGATGTTCCAGGTGGACTGGCCGCGGGTGAGCACCTTCTTGAGCTTATCCATTACTGCTCACCGCCCTTCTCGGCGTTGGCATCCGCAGCGGGGGCCCCCGCGGCGGGAGCCGAGGCGGAGACGCGGGCAGCGAGCCTCGCGTGACGGTTGTTGACGAGCGAGCGGTGCTGGATCACAGCGTCGACGACGACGATGACGAGCAGGATGATGCCGGTGATCGCGTTGTCGTAGTTGGACGAGAAGCCCATGAAGACGAGCAGGTAGGAGATCGAAGCCATGATGACGGCGCCAATGGCAGAGCCGATCACGGAGCCGACGCCGCCGGCGAGCGAGATGCCGCCGAGGACGCAGGCCGCGATGGCCTTCATCTCATAGCCATTGCCGCTCATCGGGGTGACGAAGCCGATGCGGCTGCAGAAGATCACGCCGCCGATAGAAGCCATGACCGCGCAGATCACGTAGGCGAGCATCTTCGTCTTGAGCGTGGGCAGGCCGACGAGCGTGGCACCCTGGGCGTTGTCGCCCACGGCCACGAAGTAACGGCCCTGACGCGTACGGGTGAGGATGAGGTGGATGATGATGACGAGCGCGATGACGGCGCAGTAGTAGACCGTCAGGGGGCCAACCAGCGTGACGGACGAGAAGTCCTTGAAGGACTTGGGCAGGTTCTCAACCCAGGCACCATTCGTATACAGGTAGATGATGCCGCGCAGGATGCCGTTGACGCCGAGGGTGAAGATCAGCGACGGCGCACCCATGATGCAGACGCCCCAACCGTTGATGAGGCCGATGACGACGCCAATGATGATAGCGACGACGATTGCGACCACGAGCGACTGCCCGTCGCGCAGGAACGTGCCGACGACGGCGGCGACGAGGCCGAGGTTCGAGCCGACGGAAACGTCGATCTCGCCAATGAACAGGACGAAGGCCATACCAACTGCAATAAGCGTGTAGACGACGGACGTGTTGAAGCACGCGGAGACGTTGGACGGGCTCAAGAACATCGGGTTCATGAAGCCAACGATGGCAAACAGCGCGATGAGGAAGATCAGGCTGGTGAGCTCGCGCGCCTTAAAAAGCTTCTTTACCTTCTCCATCGATTACACCTCTTTCCTCTGGTCGCTATCCGAACGGGTCTCTTCGATCTGGCGGTTTAGGCTCATGCCGACACCGCCTCCTTGTCGCCGGAGACGCCAAAGGCGGCGGCCATGAGGTTGTCCTGCGTGATATCCGCCTTCTTGAACTCGCTGTTGATGCGGCCCTGGAACATGACCACGGCGCGGTCGGCGAGCTCGACGACCTCCTCCATGTCAGAGGAGATGAGAAGGATCGAAACGCCGGTCTTGCGGAGCTCCTGGAGCACGGCGTAGACATCACCACGAGCCGCGGCGTCGATGCCGCGGGTGGGCTCGTCGAGGATGACGAGCTTGGGCTCGGTCGCGAAGATGCGTCCGATGATGATCTTCTGCTGGTTGCCGCCGGAAAGGCCGCCAACCTCCTGGTCGAGGCCCGTCACCTTGGTGCGGAAGTCATTGACGTAGCCCTGGCTAATCTCGTCGGCCTTCTTGGAGTTGAGCAGGAAGCTACCGATCTTCTTGCCACAGAGCAGCGAGCTCGTCGTGTTCTCGGAGACATCGCGAATGCGGAAGAGGGCATCGGCAAAGCGGTCCTCGGGCAGGTAGTTGACACCGGCGTTGATGACGTCAGGCGTCTTCATGCCCGTGATGTCGCGACCGTCGAGGAGCACCTTGCCGCCCAGCACCTTGTCGCGGCCGAAGATGGTGGTCGCCATCTCGGTGCGGCCGGCACCCACGACGCCGGCCATACCCACGATCTCGCCGGGGTAGACCCTGAGGCTGACATCGGCGAAGCCATAGCCGCTGAAGTCCTTGAGCTCGAGAACGGGCCTCGCGTCGTAGTCGATAACGTCAGACGCGACAACCTTCTCCTTCTCGATGTTGCCGGCATCGGGCGGAAGCAGGCCGCGGACGAGGTCCTCGCGCGTGAAGTCCTTCACACTGCCCTGCATGGCAACGATGCCGTCGCGGAGAATGGCGACCGTCGTGGCGAGCTCGAAGACCTCGGCCAGACGGTGGGTGATGTAGACGATGCCGATGTTCTTCTTCTGCAGCTCGTGCACGCAGTTGAACAGGCTCTGGACCTCGTCGAAGGTGAGTGCCGAGGTGGGCTCGTCGAGGATGAGCACCTCGGGGTCGCGCATGAGGCCACGGAGAATCTCGACCATGCCCTGCTCTGCGATGGAGAGCGTGAGGGCCTTGCGGTCGAGGTCCATGTGCCAGCCCGTGGTATCCATGACCTTCTCGAGGCGCTCGGATAGCACGGAGGGCTTCTCGTTAAAGCCGATCGTAATGTTCTCGCGCACGGTCATGTTCGGGAACAGCATGGGCTCCTGCGGAACCATATAGATGCTGTGGGCCAGAGCGGCCTTGGGGTTGGAGATGTCAACCTTGTCTCCGCCGATCTCGATTTCTCCGCTATCGGCCGAGTAGATGCCCATGATGATCTTCATGAGCGTCGACTTACCAGCGCCATTACCTCCGATGAGCGCAAGCACCTCGCCCGGACGGACCTCCAGGCTGATGCCCTTCAGGACCGCGTTGGTTCCGAAGGACTTATAGATGTCGTGCACTGACAGAAGCGTGTCACGGCTCTGGATGTCCTCGACAACCTCGCGAAGGGCATGCGTGGCGCCCACCGTGGGCGTCGTCTGGGTATCGTTGGTCATTCGATTCCCTCCCCTTGGACAAATGACACAGTCAGCAACGAAATACTTCGATACGTCTAAGACGGTATCCATTCGGGTCCGCCCGCCAAATACTGCGGAGACCGAACGGTAGGAATTGGCCAATGAACGGTGATTTGCTCACGAGGTGGACGATTGTCCAGAATCACAGGCAGGCGGCTGTTGTTATGACAGGCTTGTGGCAGCCCACCATCTAGACGCAACATCTTGCGTCTAGATTTCCATTTCACGCAGCAGCTTTGTTTCATGCGAATTACGCCCCATGTAAATGCGATTTTTTCAAGCTGGCATCCCATTGGCGCTGTTCGCCTAGGAGTTCAGACCTCTCGCGGGAATTACCGCCGCATTCGATTGACTCTCCCTTATGTGAGGGGTATAGCAAAGGTGTACTTTTGTTGGCCAGTTTGACATTTGTTCGCTTTAAGGAGCTCAGCCAGAAGCCTTCTTACAGCGATGGCGCGCCGCGCAAATGGCCACGCCGCACGGCGAGGCACACGAGGGGAGGGGTGGTACATGGCAGACGCGGACTACCAGTTGATGCTCAAGGCAACCTGGTACTACTACATGGAGAACTACACCCAGCAGCAGATTTCACAACTTCTGGGTGTGAGCAGGGCCAAGGTCATTCGCCTTCTCGACGAGGCACGCGCCACCGGCGTCATCCGCTTCCTGTTCCGCGAGGATGACCGCACCCGCATGGAGGTCGAGCGCGAGCTGATCGGCCACTTCGGCCTCGAGGACGCCTTCGTCGTGCCCACGCCCGCCCACACCGCGGACCTCACGCAGAGCATCGCCCAGGCGGCGTCCGTCTATATTGCAGACCACCTTCGCGCTGACGGCTTTCTCAACATCGGCTACGGCGACATGACGGGGCTCATCCTCGACAACCTCGCCTCGAGCCGCCGCTTTGACATCAACGTCGCAAGCCTCACGGGCGGTGTGAGCTACTACCTTCCCAAGGTGAGCTCCGAGGTCTTCGCGATGCACCTCTACCTCGTCCCCTCTCCCCTGATCCTCTCCTCCGCGGAGCTTAGGGACCAGCTCCTCATGGAGCCGACGATCCAGGACGTCTTCCGCATGACCTCCCATGCGGACATGACCGTCGTGGGCGTGGGCAGTATGGACGAGGACGCCACGATCATCCGCAACGGCATCCTCTCCAAGACGGATTTCGCGCTGCTCAAGATGCAGGGCGCCGTGGGCGACATCCTCAACCACTTCATCGACGCAGACGGCAACCCCGTTGGTACCTCCATCGAGGACCGCATCGTCAGCTCGAGCCTCGACAAGCTCCAGAGCATGCACAACGTCATCGGGGCGGCGGGCGGCTCCGTCAAGGTGCCCGCCATGCACGCCGCCCTCACGCACGGTTATTTCAACGTCCTCGTCACGGACGAACAAACGGCAAAGGAACTCCTCGAGTATTCGACCAAGAACTAGGAGATGTACGCCATGGCAAAGTACCTGATGGCAATGGACGCGGGAACGGGCAGCGTGCGCGCTGTCATCTTCTCCATCGAAGGCGACCAGGTGGGCTGCGTCCAGAAGGAGTGGACCCACAACGAGGATCCCCGTTGGCCCGGCAGCATGGACTTCGACTGGGTAACCAACTGGGAGCTTGCCCGCACCTGCGTGAGCGAGGTTCTCGCTGAGACGGGCATCGATGCCTCCGATATCGCCGCCGTGTCGACCACCTGCATGCGCGAGGGCATCCTCCTCTATGACGAGGAGGGCAACGAGATTTGGGCTTGCGCCAACGTCGACGCCCGCTCAAACGACGAGGTGGGCGAACTCATCGCCATGAACCCGGAGCTTGAGGCAGAGCTCTACCGCGAGAGCGGCCAGACCTACGCCCTCGGCGCCCTCCCGCGCCTGCTGTGGGTCAAGAACAAGATGCCCGAGGTCTACGAGAAGACCGCCCGCATCGGCATGTTCAACGACTGGCTCATCTACAAGCTCACCGGCGAGCTGGCCGTCGAGCCCTCCAACGGCTCGACCACCGGCATCATGAGCCTCGAGACCCGCAACTGGGACCCGACCATCGCCGAGCGCTGCGGCCTGCGCACCGACATCTTCGGCGCCGTCAAGGAGAGCGGCGAGCTCGCCGGTCACGTCAACGCCAAGGGCGCCGCTGACACCGGCCTTGCCGAGGGCACGCCCGTCATCGTTGGCGGCGGCGACTGCCAACTTGGCATGATCGGCGTGGGTGCCTGCCTCCCCAACCAGGCTGGCGTCTTTGGCGGCAGCTTCTGGCAGTACGAGTTCAACACCGACAACGCCGCCACCGACCCGCAGTGCCGCGTGCGCGTGAACTGCCACGCCACCCCGGGCGTCTGGCAGTACGAGGCGCTCGCCTTCAAGCCGGGCCTCGTCATGCGCTGGTTCCGCGACGGCTTCTGCCAGGCGGAGAAGGAACAGGCCAAGGCCGAGGGCCGCGACGTTTATGACGTCATGAACGAGCACGCCGAGAAGATCCCCGCGGGCTCCTACGGCATGCTCTGCTGCTTCAGCGACGTCATGAATTACATCCACTGGACGCACTCCTCGCCCACCTTCACCAACTTCGAGCTCGATCCGGAGAAGTTCAACAAGTACACCTTCTACCGCGCCATCCTCGAGAACACGGCACTGCTCGTCCGCGGCCACATCGACCTCGTTCGCGAGGCCACGGGCAACGAGCCCGACGAGCTCATGTTCGCCGGCGGCGCCTCAAAGAGCCCTCTCTGGAGCCAGATCGTCGCCGACGTCACGGGCAAGACGGTCAAGGTCCCCGTGGTGAAAGAGGCCACCGCCCTTGGTGCCGCCATCATCGCCGGCACCGGCGTGGGCATCTACCCGAGCGTCTCCGAGGGTGCCAAGCAGGTCGTCAAGTTCGAGCGCACCTTCGAGCCAAACCCCGAGAACACCGCCGTCTACGAGGAGCTTTACAAGACATGGCGCGAGGTCTACAAGGCCCAGTTCGCGCTGAGCGAGGCCGGAGTGACCAAGAGCATGTGGCGCGCCCCCGGCCTGTAACGTCCTCGCACGCCGCGGTGGCTCGCTGCTATGCGCCACCGCGGCGCAGATTCGCCCATCAGGCAGGCGCGAGCGTTTGGCCGTCAGCAGTCCGACCGCACGCGCTCGCATATCAATTAGTCCCAGTCCGCACACCCAATTAGTCCCAGTCCGCACGCCCAGCACCTGGACGAGTAAAAGGAGCAGAACATGGCAGAGACCTTCGTCGTCAACGAGAACGACTTCGAGTACCGCTTCGGCGATTCCGGCCCCAAGTACCTCATGAAGGGCCCGCGCATGAACTTCGCGCTGGTACAGTTCCAGCCCCACCAGAACTTCCAAGCCCACCACCACAGCATCATGGAGGAGAACTTCTTCATCCTCGAGGGCAAGGTCGACATCGTGGTCGACGGCGTCGTGCACACGCTGTCCGCCGGAGACTTCATTCACATTGGCCCGGGTGAGGTCCACTTCGTGAACAACCCGTATGACGAGCCCATCAAGATGGTCTCCACCCTCGCCCCCTTCCAGGAGGTCGACAAGATCGAGGATCCGAACCCTGAGTACTAGAGACATCGTGCCCGACACGAAAGCCTCGTGTTCGGTAGAATGTTCTTCTGTTCGGAGGAGTGGCAGAGCGGTTGAATGCGGCGGTCTTGAAAACCGTTGGGCGGCTCGTCCGTCTCGAGAGTTCGAATCTCTCCTCCTCCGCCATTTGACGAGTGAGCGGGGCGGTGACCACGGGGTCGCTGCCCCGCTTTTGCTTACCCAGGAATGATCAGCGCCGTGCCGGGCCAAATACCGAGCTGCTCCGCGCTCGCTTGCCATGGCCCTGGGTATACTCCACACCAAGCGTCGCAGGAAGCGACATTACCGCAAGGAGACACCATGCCCGCCATTATCGCCGTCGTCGTCATCGCGATTGCCGTCGCGCTCTTCTGCATCAAGATGAGCAATGACATCGTTCGCGCCTCCAATCGCTGCGACAATGCCTGGGACCAGATCAACGCCCAGCTCAAGCGCCGCGCCGACCTCATCCCCAACCTCGTCGAGACCGTCAAGGGGTACGCTTCGCACGAGTCCGGCACAATCGAAGCCGTCATCGCCGCCCGCAACGGCGTAACCACCGCAACCACGCCCGAGGACGTCATGGTCGCGGACAATCAGCTCACCGGCGCTCTCCGTCAGCTCTTCGCCCTCTCCGAGAGCTACCCCGACCTGAAGGCCAACGCAAACTTCCAACAGCTCCAGGCGCAGCTTGAGGAGACCGAGAACAAGATTGTCTACGCTCGCCAGAGCTATAACGACTGCGTCCTCATGTTCAACAACGCCATCCAGACCTTCCCCGGCAGCCTCTTCGCCGGCGGCCGCATGCCCAAGAAGGGTTTCGAGATTTCCGAGGCTGACGCCACCGCACCCCGGGTGCAGTTCTAGTCTCGCCCACATATAAGCCGGAAGGCCCCATCCCATTTCGTCGCATTCTCGCGCTTTGCGCTCGAAAAATGCTCCTCAATGGGATGGGGCCTTCCTCCACGTTGTCGATACGTTTCCCTTAGCTTCTATTTTCAGCTAGCACCAAAGAAGCGAATGTAAGCGCTGTAACGGGCGCCAAAAGGGCGGGGAGGGTTGAGGAGCATTTTCGCAGCGCGCAAAGCGCGCAAGCATGCTCCGAAGCCCTCCCCCGCCCTTTTGGCTTTGGGATCCGTTAGCAGCCGGCCATGATCTGGATTCCGGCACTGCAACCGAGGCGGTCGGCACCGGCCTCGACCATGGCGCGTGCCTCGTCGGCGGTGTGGATGCCGCCGGCGGCCTTGACCAGGCAGCGGTCGCCCACGGTCTTGCGCATAAGGGCGACATCGGCCACGGTGGCGCCACCGGTGGAGAAGCCCGTGCTCGTCTTCACGAAGGTCGCGCCCGCATCGACGGAGAGCTCGCAAGCTTTGACCTTCTGCTCGTCCGTGAGGAGGCAGGCCTCGATGATGACCTTCACGCACTTGCCGTCAGCGGCCCTCACGACAGCCGCGATGTCGTCGCGCACGGCGTCGTACTCGCCATCAAGCAGCCAGCCGATGTTGATGACCATATCGACCTCGTCGGCACCCGCCTCGACGGCAAGGCGAGTCTCGGCGGCCTTGGCCTCGGTCAGCATGGCACCGAGGGGGAAGCCGACGACGCAGCACGTCTTAACGTCGCTGTCGGCAAGCTTCTCATGCGCCAGAGGCACCCAGCAGGTGTTAACGCAGACGGAAGCGAAGTTGTATTCGAGGGCCTCGTCGCAGAGCTTCTCGATCTGAGCGCGCGTGGCGTTGGCCTTCAGCAGTGTGTGGTCAATCATACGGTTAAGTTCCATGGTTCCTCCCTTGCTTAGCGCCGGAAGCGCTCTGCCTACAGAGCGAGACACGCCAAAGGTGCGCCTAGCTTCAAAGGCAGATTGTTTTGCTTTGCCGAAGACTGGCGCGCGACTCACCTCTTGATGGCTCATGTAGCGCCAAAGCCTACATCCAAATGAAAGGCCCGGGCCGCCGCCAGCTTTCGCCACGCGACAGCGCCGGGCCAGTTCCTCTGGAAAGGATTCCACCAAATACGGTGATATGCGCCCGTGGGGCGCGGAGGCGCTTACTGCTCGAAAGCGGCGACCAGCTTCTCCTTGAGCTCGTTCTTGTCAACGATGTTCGTAAGAACGATCTTGTGCTCCTCGGGAACACCCTTGATGAAGTCGGCGAGGTCACGGCCAACGACAAAGAGGTCGGCCATGCCAGGGGTGACGTCGGAGGTGGTGGCGTGACCGACGGTGATGTCGCTCTTGCCGAGCTCCTTGAGGACGCTCTCGATATTCATCTGGACCATAAGGCTAGAGCCGAGACCAGAGCCACAGGCGCACATAATGCTACGGACTTCCATATTTCCTCTTTTCGTATTGCGCAGGCGGATACCATGCGCTCGTTCGTGGTACGCGGATGCCCGCGCAGTACAGATGGTACCCAATTGCGGGGCCAAAGCCGCAGCCCCGACCCCGCAATTGGTAAGTAACACTAATTTAAGGGCTAGACGGGAACATCAGCTAGCAAGCGACGTCGAGCGCCAGCCCTCCGCAGCAGATGCTACTCGGCAACAGCAGCCTTGGGCTTCGGGGCGACGTAGTTGTAAACGATCGGCACAACGAAGCAAAGGAGGCAGATGATGAACAGCGGCATGCCAGGAGCAGCCTGGGCGAGGTTACCAAACACGATACCGAGCCAGGAGAAGTCAGCGTCGGAGAAGGTGGCGGAGGTGAAGCCCAGAGCCGTGAAGACGGGCATGCAGATGGCCGGCAGGAAGGTGATGAGCAGGCCGTGGACGAAGGCGCCCGCGACGCAGCCCTTGAGGCCACCCTCAGCATTACCGAAGACACCAGCGGAAGCGCCGCAGAAGAAGTGCGGGACAACGCCGGGGAGGATCAGGGCAACGGGGGCAAGATTGACATCGATGGCCATGAGGATGAGCAGGCCCACAATGCCGCCGACGAAGGAGACGAGGAAGCCGATGATGACCGCGTTAGGAGCATACGGGAAGCAGACCGGGCAGTCGATGGCGGGAACGGCACCAGGGACGAGCTTCTCGGAGATGCCCTTGAAGGCGGGGACGATCTCGCCGACGATCAGACGAACGCCGGATAGAACGATGTAGACGCCGCCAGCGAAGGCCATGCCGGACTCGAGGGCCCAGACAACCCAGTTGGTCGTGGTCTCAGTGCCAACGTTGAGAAGGACGTTGAGGTTGGAGAACTGCGTCGGGTCAGCGCCGAGGATGCCGTTAGCAACGGCAACACCGGTCACGATGAGGAAGAAGATCATCATCGTGATGGAGATGGCGACGGTGGTGTCACGCAGGAAGATGAGACGCTTCGGGAAGTTGATGTTCTCGGTGGACTTACCGCCCTTGAAGAGCTTACCGACCTGGCCAGCGATGGCGTAGCCGATGCCGCCGAAGTGGCCGAAGCCCACGCCGTCGCCGGCGCCGGTCACCTTGCGGAAGGTGGGCTGGCAGTAAGCCGGGGAGAGAACCATGATCATGGCGAGGACACAGCCGCCGCCGATGATGAGCATCGGGCCCTGGAGGCCACCGATGCTCAGCACGACGGCGAGCATGCAAGCCATGTACAGGGTGTGGTGACCGGTGAGGAAGATGTAGTGCATGCGAGAGAAGCGGGCAAGCACGATGTTCAGAACCATGCCAACGCACATGATCAGAGCGGAGTCAGAGCCGAACTTGGTGAGGGCCATGGAAACGACAGCCTCGTTGTTCGGGACGACGCCCTGCATGTGGAAGGCGTAGTTGAACAGCTCGCCGAAGGCGAGCAGGGAACCACTCTGCAGGTAAGCAGCACCGGCAGAAAGCACGAGGAAGCCGACGACGGTCTTCACGGTGCCCATAACGATATCCTCGATAGCCTTGCCCTGGAGGGCGAGACCCACGAGAGCAAGGAGGCCGACTAGCAGCGCCGGCTCGGACAGAATGCTGACGATAAAGTTAATAACAGCCATTCTTTCCTTCCTTTCCTTCCAGATTTCTCCTACAAATGCCGCGGTTCGTGGCTGCGGACACTCCACGCGGCGCGATCGCCAAAATCAAGTAGTTACGCCTCGGCAGGAGCGACGAAATCGGCGTAGACCTCATCCGCGTCCTTTGCCTCGGCAATCTTGGTGATGTTGGCGGGATCACTGAACATAACGGCGAGCGAGCGCATGACCTCGATGTGAGAGTCGGCGTCCTCGGCGGCGAGCGTCACGAGCAGGCGCACGTCCGGGCCCTCCTCCTTGAAGCGGACGGGCTCGCGAAGCACGGTGACGGCAAGCTGCTGCTTGATGACGCCCTGCTCGGGGCGGGCGTGAAGGAGGGCGAGATCGGGGCAGATCACGAAGTAGGGGCCAAACTCCTTGGCGTTCGAGATAATGCCGTCGATGTAGTCGCTCTTGACGTAGCCCTGGTCGACGAGCGGCTGCACCGCGACGTGGACGGACTCCTCCCAATCAGAGACCTTCTCGACGATCTGCACGTTCTCGCGCTTGAGCATGTCCTCCATACCGGCCATGGACAAACCCCTTTCTTCACAAAAAGGATATGAACGGAACTTCTTCACCGATTGTACATGAGCGAAAAGAATTGGACTTCCGATTTCCTGGTTTTTCCTGTTTTACCCCTCCTGCTTCCCGCTTACGGTAGGTATTTGGCGGCGAACGGTAGGGTCAGCCCTGCTCAATATTCGATTCGTTACGGCCTCTGCATGCGTAAGTAAAGAACTTGACCTCGAGTTTTGCAGTATCGAGGCATTGCGTCGGGGACATGTAGCATATTTTTCTTTAGGTGTGGGCGATACGATTTCGGACTTATTATGTTAGGTAACGAATCATTTGTCCGCCCCACCCCTCCCACCGGAGTCTACGTTGTTCCCGAAAGAGCGCCGCAAAGAGATCATCAGCATTGTGAATTCCACGGGCTTTGCCACCGTGAATGACCTCGCCAAGCGCTTTGCCGTCAGCGTCGACAGCATCCGCAAGGATCTCAAGGTCCTCCAGAAAGAGGGGAAGATAAAGCGCGAGTACGGTGGTGCCCTCAAGGTCGACGGTCCGGTCGCGCAGACGCAGCCGCACGACAGCGTGGCGGCGACCGTCGCGCTCCAGCGCCATGCTGAGGATGACGGCCGCCGTGCCGTCGCCGCGCGTGCGTTCCTCGAGATCAACGACGGCGATGCGGTATTCCTGGGCGTCTCTCGCACGAACCTCTATCTTGCAGACATGATCGCCTCGAGCGGCAAGCGCCTCATCGTCACGACGAACATGATCGACGTCCTCCCCCGCCTCGCCAGGAACCCCAAGGTCACGGCGCTTGCAACGGGTGGCTACCTCAACGTGAACCTCAACGGCTTCACGGGCCCGGCCACGATCAGCCTTCTCGAGCCGCTGCTGTTCTCGAAGGCGTTCATCGGCGCCTGCGGCGTCGATCTCGCCAAGAGTGCGGTGCTCGCGACCTCCGTCGACGACGGCCGCGTCAGCGAGCAGGTCCTCAAGAACGCCTCCTATTGCTTTCTTCTCGCCGATGAGGGCAAGTTCGCCATCCACGGGGGCTACCGCTACGCCTCTGTGTCCGACTTCAGCGCCATCATCACGGACTCCACCAACCGCGACATCCTCACCTGCATCGCCTCCACCGGAACCCCCATCCTCTGCTAACGAATAGCATCTCGGCGCATCGCGCCTCAGACGAAGCGAAAAGCAGCCACTCTTCGCACCCATCTCAACCAGCAGCTAAAGAGCCGATTTAACCGTCTGTGAGCACCCTCGGCCACACGGGAGGATTGCCTCGCGATGGTAACGGAGCAACACCAACAGAGATACAGAAGGCGACGAGCGACCGTCGTTCCCTGCGAGTTCTTCGCCACCGGCGAAGCTGTCTGAGCAGGGAACGAACGGCCGCCCGCCGCCGTTGAGAATCCGTCAGCTGGGGCCCGTTGGGAATCCGTGAGCTACGCCCTCAGCGTGGTGCGGCCGTAGTTCTTCTCCCACGAAGCGGTGAAGTCGTGCACGGCACCCACGGTGCACGGCTGGTCAATCATCGAGTTGAGGATCGCCGGCGGGAAGGTGATCGCTTGAATGCCCGCGAGGATGAGCTCGTGCACCTGGTTGGTGTTGTGCAGCGAAGCGGCCATGACCTTCGTGTCAAGACCCTGCACGGCGAGCATCTCAATGAGGTCCGCGACCTGCTGGATGCCATCGCCGTAGTTGGACATGCGGTTCACGTAGGGAGCGAGATAGTCGGCGCCGTTGAGGGCGGCGAGGAAGGCGGACTCAGGAGAGAAGATCGCCGTGGCGAGAACGCCAAGACCCTCGTTGTGGGCATCCTTCACGGCCTTGAGGCCATCGCGCGTGACGGGAATCTTGGCGTAGGTGTTCTCCGGACGAAGGTCGTTGATATAGCGGGCCTCCTCCATGATGCCGTCGTAGTCCTCGGCGACGACCTGGATGAAGAGCTTCTGGTCCGGACGGAGATACTCAATAATCTCGGGGATGACGACCTCGGGGGTCTTGCCGCTGCGCGTAATGATCGTGGGGTTGGTGGTCACGCCGTCGACGTCGAGCAGGGCGTCGAGTTTCTTGATCTCGTCGAGGTTGGCGGTATCGATGATGAGTTCCATGGGCAATCCCTTCGACTGACCGCGGGCGGTCCTCCTTGCGCGGCCTCGCGCGCGGAGCCAGCTCGTGGCCCCTCGCGCGACGCACGCCGCTTCGCATGGTGCTTCCATCTGCGCTCAGATTACTTCTGGCTGTATTGATTTGCAAGCACTTTATCTTATTCTGTCGTAGTTTGTCCGTATTCGACAGAATTTGGATGGTATGATTCGGGCGCAAACTACGAACTCGGACAAAGTGAGACGGAGAGCGGATGTTTCTCGAAGCACGCCAGGAGGCGATAGCCCAGCTCATCGAGCGAGAGGGTCACGTCACCGTCTCCGCCCTTGCGGAGAAGTTCGACGTGACGGAGGATTGCATCCGCAAGGACCTTCGCAGGCTTGTCGCCGAGAGTCGTTGCCGCAAGGTCTACGGCGGAGCCACGCGAATTGACCCCGAGGTAAACCGTGTCATCGCGGAGCGTGTCGACCTCCTGCGCCCAGAGAAGCAGGCCATCGCCGCGAAGGCGTTCGCGACGCTCAAGCCCAGGCAGACCGTCTACCTCGACTTCTCCTCATCGAACATCCTCCTCGCCCAGCTCGTGGGCGCGAGCGACCTCTCGCTCACCGTCGTTTCGAGCTCCGTTGACGTGCTGCGTGCCGCCAGCTCCGGCGCCAACGTGCGCACCTTCTGCCCCGGCGGCTCGTATGACGCGGAGTACAACGGGTTTGTCGGCAACCTCGCCGCGAGTGCGCTCGACCCATACCGCTTCGACGCCGCATTCATGGGTGCCGTGGGCATTGAGACCGAGGCTGGCGACGTGCTCACGCTCGACATGGAAGACGTTCCCGCCAAGCAGGCCGCAATGGCCCGCGCCGAGGTAAACGTGCTGCTCTGCGACACGGACAAGCTCGGCCACGCGGGCACCTACCGCTACGCCACGCTCGACGACTTCGACCTCGCCATCTGCGACGAGGTCCGTCCGGACGCCGTCGAGCGCCTCCGCGCCACGGGCCTCACGGTGATGTAGCGCCCGCGGCGCGGCAACTCGCAGGATCCGTCACCGTCGCTCGTTAGCTCTTGCGCTTGAACGGAGCCATCGCGAGGCCATGAAGGCCGCGGGAGACCTCGACGTAGGCAGGGTGGCAGCGCTTCTCGAGCTCGCGCACCACGGGCTCGAGGCTCGGCGTGGCGAACAGCACGGAGGTGGGAACGATTCCAACACGATCCCGCACGGCTTCGCCCTCGTAGGTGACATACACCCAGGCAGGTGTCTTGACCTCGAACCTCTTGTCGATGTCCTCCACGATGCGGCACGAGAAGCTCTCGCCGCCCGGCACGAACACCTCAGTCTCGAACGCGCAAAGACGATGCGGCGTCAGGCAGATGTCGCGCGCTTCGCCCAGCTCCTCGATCTTGTCAATGCGCGCGAGGGCGATTTTGCCACGGCGCACGCGAAGTGCCACGAGCACAGCCTCCGCGCGCACGGCAGCGAAACGCAGCACCAGATAGGCGACGGCAGTCGCGGCAACGACCATCAGCAGCGCGGAGACGGGACCGCCCTTCGGGTCCGCATAGATGCCAGGAAACACCGCAAAGATCACGATGGCAAGGGCCGCGATAATCACAGCCGCCACAATCCCCACCCTACGCTGCGCAAACCTATACATAGGCCTTCTCCCGGATACAGACGGGGCGCCGGACACGCCGACGCCCCACCAGCTCAAATCAACATTGCCAAACTCGCCGCCCTACCACGCCGGGCAGTGGCGCTCGGACGCGAAGCAGAAGACACTCTAGCAAAACCTATTCGAAAGGCATGATCCTCGAGATGGAAGCTGTCTTGGACTCGCAGATCTTCCTAAAGTTGTCGAACATGGGGTGCTTCTCCCACTTGTGAAGGTCGGTCGTCGCGCGATACGCCAGGATCTGGAACAGCGGCAGTACGTAGAGCGGCATGAGCAGCGGCTCCTCGATATCCTCGGGCAGGCGCAGCGCATGTGCGTCGTCGACCTCGGGGTTGTTCGTAACCACGAAGACACGGTCGCTCACGCTGCGAGAGGCACGGGCGAGCTGGACGAGGCGATCAGACGTCTTGCCGAGGTCATCGATGAAGAACAGCGTGTAGTTGGGCGTAAGCTGCAGGTTGGGACCATGGTTGAACTCCTCCGCCTCATAGGCGAAGCTCGGAATCTGGATGGTCTCGCCAATCTTGAGAGCACCCTCGCAGGCGATGCCATAGCCCTGGGCGAAGCCGCAGGAGTAGGCGACCGTCATCGAAGTGAGCGCAGCCTTGTTGCGGTCATAGAACTCGTGGGCCTGCTTCTGAAAGGCGACGTGGCGTTCGGGGCACTTCTCCATCTCGGCGATAACGGCATCGTGGGCCTCAGCGGAGACGACGCCGCGCTTGGCACCGGCCTCGATGGCGAACAGCATGAGGAACTCGGCGAGCGTGGTCACGCCCTTCGTAACGTATCCTACGTACTCCTCGCCCACACCGTAGTCAACGAGGACATCGGCGTGGTCCTTGAAGTCGGACTCGAGGTTGCCGGTAAGGCCAACGGCCTTGCGGCCCATCGCGCGAAGCTTGTCGAGCGCCTCGATAGAGTTGGTGGAGCAACCGCTCTGGGAAACCACGAAGACGAAATCGTCCTCCGCGAGGCGATCCTTGTAGGCGATGAACGTGTTGGGCGGCACAACCTGCACGTCAACGTCGAGATACTTCATCATGAACGGCTTGGCGCACTGAGAGGCGTTGGAGCTGGAGCCGCACGCAACGATCCAGATGTTGTGGTAGCCGCCATCGACATAGGCATCGACGAGGCCGCCGACGAGCGCCTGGCGGTTCTCGATGTTAGCGGCGATCTGAGCCGGAGTCTCCTCGATGTAGGTGAGCATGGTAGGACGGTTCTCTTCGGACATGTGCGTTCCCTTCCCTTGGAGTCATCGTTTGGTCTGAAGGACAAAGCGCTACTTAGATGTCGTCATCCTCGTCGTCATCGTCATTGGCGCCCGCAGGCATCTCGAACTTCACGAGCGAGGCGTGGCCGGAGGCAATCGCAGCGTCCGCAAGGGCGTCGACGGAGTCAAAGCCGGCGCGCGTGAGATGTGTCTCGACAAGAAGCGGCAGGTTGGTACCAGCGATGACGCGAAGGTCGTCGCGACCCTGTGCAAGCACCACGGCGGCCTTGAAGGGCGACCCGCCGAGAAGGTCACAGCAGACAAGAACGCCTTCGCAGCCGGCAAGCTCATCGAGCGCCGCCGTCAGCTTCGCGGTGAGGTCCTCGGTGGTGTCGCCGTCGGGGAAATCGACGGCGACGAAGTCGCTCGGCTCGCCGCCGAGAAGGGCAAGCGCGCTCTTGAGGCCGGTCGCGAAATGGCCGTGGCCCGTGACGATCAAACCGATCATTTGGACTCTCCAATCCTTCTCTTGAGATACTCGAGAATTTCCTGGTGCGTATCGAATGCCAGCGTAGCATCGCGGTCGCTGATGTTGCCATGCGTCTTGCAAAGGGCAACCACCTCGGCGCCCGCTCGCCTGCCGGCGGTGATGCCATATTCGGAATCCTCCACGACAACCGCCTCGCTCGGACTGCAACCAAGCTCGCCAAACGCGTGGAGGTAAATCTCCGGGTTGGGCTTGGACTCCTCGAAGTCATCGCCCGTGACAACGGAGTCAAATGCATACCCGAGCTCGCACTCGTCAAGCATCTGACGAATCTCCGGCATGGAGCTTGAGGAGGCAAGGCCAACGGCGACACCCTCCTCATGCAGCCACGCGAGAAGCTCGCGAATACCGGGAATGAGAGCCTCTCGATAGTCGATGCGATGTGCTTCGAAATACGCCGTGACGGCAGGCGCAATCTCATCCGCGGTCTCGTCGAGGTGCTTGGCGATGGTCATGTTCTGAATCTGGGTCGTGCAGCCGTACATCGCGTTGCGGTCTTCCTCGGTGAGCTTGGTAGCACCACGGCTCGTAAGGAAGTCATCGATGATCGCGAGATAAAGTGGCTCGGACTCGATGATCACGCCATCCATGTCAAAGACGACGGCACGAACCTCGCCATCGCGCGCGGCATGGCCAAAGGCGCCTTCGACCTGGCACATCCTCGCAGCGTGCGCGGCGGCGGCAGCAAGCGCGTCCTCAAGCCGGCTCGTCTCAGGCAGGGCCGCGCCTCGACGCCAGCCCCTCTCGACGAGGGAGGTCACGAGCGCCGTCACGAACGAGTCGCCCGCGCCCATCGTATCCACGGCTTCGCCCGCAGCAGCGACCCCATGGACCCACCCTCCGTCCCAAGAGAGAAGCGGCGGCAGGTTACCCCTCGTAACGAGCACAGGGCAATCGAACCGCCAGCCGGCAAGGAACTCGTCAATGACCGCCTGGTCGACGCCACTCATCGAGAACTGCGCCAGATCGATATGGGGAGCTATCTTGGCGAGGTTCTCGGGCGTGCGGTACTTCTCCTTCTCGCCAAAGTCATAGGAAAGGACACCCCGACGCCCGTCGAGCAGGGGCAGCCAATCGTCGACCTTCGCGTTGCAGCTCGTGAGGATAGCGTCGAATCCGCAGGCGTACTCGACGGCAGGGCCGCTCGGCACGGGAGCTCCCGGCCAGGCCTCCCCCAGCTCGACGCCTTTGAAGTGACGCTCGCCATCAATGCGGTCCTGATAGCAGACCTTGGTCGTACCGCCGGGGACGACCTCGCAGGCGCTCGCGTCAACGCGCTCTGCCCTGAGCGCGCCAAGCAGGCGCTCTCCCCAGAGGTCATCCGCCACACGGCCAAGGTAGCTCGCCTCGTGTCCGAGGCGCGACGCACTCACGGCAACGTTCACGGCGTTGCCACCGGGATAGGCGATGCCGAGGTTGTCGTAGGAGTCAAAGACGTTGTCTCCCAGGCCGAGGACCTTCATTAGTACTCCAGCTTGCGGTAGTAGCGACGGATGTCGAGCGAGTGGCCGGTAATGTCCTCCATGTTCTTGGAGATGCGCTGGAGGGCGGCGTTCATCACGACGGGGCCAAGCCAGTGGCGGGTCTCTGCGGAAATGCCGGGCATGTCAAACTCGGCGGCGTCGATGACGGTGAGCTCATCGGTGACCTTCTCGGCGAAATCCTTCACGCGAAGATCCAGGGCGCGCGTGGAACCTTCGCCCACGAGCAGCGTGAGCGGCACGTCCTTCTCGAGGAGTTCGAGCGTGCCATGGAAGAACTCGGGGCTCGAGACGCTCTTGGTGCGAATCCACTGGCTTTCCTCGAGCACGCACATGGCATAGGCGTAGCAGGTGGGCCAGATGTCGCCGGAAGAGACCCAGATGTGATAAGGCGCGTCGTGATAGCGCTCGCAGTAGGCGCGAGCTCGGGCATCGAACTGCTTGCGCACGGAGACGAGACCCGAAACGAGGTTGGCGAGCTCGTCGGCAAAGGTGGGATAGGCATCGAAGCAGCCGGCGTTGTGAAGCAAACGGCCCAGGAACAGGTAGACGATGAGCTCCTGCGGGCGACCGTCGCCGTAGACGAAGCTGAAGTCAGAGACCTCCTCGAGCGGGGAGTCCGCCTTGCCGATGACGGAGAAGATCGTGCAGCCGCGCTCCTTGAGCCAGCGGGCGGCAGCGAGGGTCTCGGTGGTGTCACCGGACTTGCTGGTCATGAGAACGAGGGTCTTCTCGTCCACCATGTTGCATCCGGTGAGCACGAGCTCGGCGGAGAGAACGGAGCGCCAGGGGATGTCGCTCAACTCGTCGATCATCGCGGAGAACGGAGCGAGCATGGCCTGGGAACCGCCGGAGGAGGAAATGAGAATCCCGGAGAAGCCCTTCTCGGTGACGGCATCCGCCATCGCCTCGATCTCGGCGCGGCGGCTATAGATTGCCTTGCCCTGGGCAAGGATCGTCTCCTCGTTGAATGTGACCATTTCTGCCATGGACCTTTAACCTCCAAGGTGATTGACGTATTTGCAGGGGGGGCACGCGGGCGCCTCCGGATGCGCCCGCACAAGCAAGACCGATGCCCCATCGGTCCGCCCTGCGACGGCTCGCCCATAACGGGACGTCGCAGGAAGGACCCCGCAGGGAGGGACCCGAAGGCCCCTCCCCTAACCAGGGCGTTACTAGGCCGGACTACATCCAGCCCAGGAACGACATAAGGATGCCGAACGCGATGATTCCGAGAATGATCGCGATGACGTTGACCTTCTTCTTGAAGAGCCAGTAGATGAAGAAGACCAGGGCGAGCGGGAGCATGTTGGGCAGCACGCCATCGAAGACGCTCTGCACCGTGGTGGCACCGATGCCGAAGACGAGCTCATCGCTGAAGGCGAGGGAGACATAGGACGGGATAAGGCCGCCCACGACCATCGTGCCGAGAATGCCAGCAGCCTCGGTGACGTACTTGGTGTTCTCGCTGATCTTGTCGATGAACTTCGAGCCGAGGTTGTAGCCGAGCTCAGCGAACCAGATGCGGGAAATGGCCGAGAAGCCCCAGATGAGCATGTAGAGGATCGGGCCGAGCGGGGAGCCGTTCTGCGCGAGGGAGCAGCAGATGGCGGCAGAGATCGGCAGGAGGGTGAACCAGAAGATGGCGTCGCCCAGGCCGGCGAGCGGTCCGAACAGGCCGTTACGGATGCCGGCGATGAGCTTGCGGTCCTCGTGCTTCTCCTCCATGGAGAGGATGAGGCCCATGAGGAAGGTGCCCATGTGCATCTCGGTGTTCATGAACTCCATGTTGTAGGTCATGAACTCAGACATATCCTCCTTGGAGTCGCCATAGAGCTTCTCGAAGGTGGGCAACATCGACATGGTGAAGCCAGGGGCCTGCATGCGCTCGAAGCTGAAGCCAGACTGCATCGCGATGGAGCGGATGCCGAGCTTGTAAAGATCGTTGCGAGTGAGCTTGCGCTCGGTGGTCTCGTTAGATGTCGTCATCGTCGTCGCTCCCATCGGTGTCGCTGTGCGAGGAGGTGGCGAGGGCAATGGCGTCGTCACCCTTCTTCTCATGCACGAAGTTGATGTAAGCAAGGCACACCGCGGCAATGGCGATGGGCAGGACGTTCGGGAGGTTCATGAACGTGGCCATGATGAAGCCGAGGAACAGGTAGGCGATGTTGCTGCTCTTGAGCATGACCATGAG
This sequence comes from uncultured Coriobacteriaceae bacterium, assembly GCA_900544655.1. Taxonomy (GTDB): domain Bacteria; phylum Actinomycetota; class Coriobacteriia; order Coriobacteriales; family Atopobiaceae; genus Parolsenella. The sequence goes on along the minus strand of UQWE01000004.1, from coordinate 6,588 downwards.
CAGGAGGCCAAGGCCAACCGCAGGCAGGATGCCGCCGGCAACCTCGAAGCCATGGACGAGCCAGACGGGGAAGGTGTTGACGAAGGCCTGAAGCGGAGCCTGGAGGGCGAAGGAGCAGAGGAACGCGAGCAGCGCCACGGCGCCAGCCTTCAGGATGAGGGCGCCCAAGACGGTGCGGTTGAAGCCCTTCGCGTCGCCAGCCGCGGCGAGGGCGTCGCACTTGTGGGCGACGGAGACGTACACGGTGTTGAAGAAGATGCCGAGCCACTGCGCGAGGAGGGCGAACGGCAGGGACAGGCCAAGGGCCGCCTCTGCAGACTGGCCGGTGGTGTAGGCGATGACCACGGTCATCAGGCCAGCCATCAGCGGGTCAGGCGGGACGGTTCCGCCGACGGTGAGCAGGCCGAGATAGCTCAGCTCCGCCACGGCTCCGCAGGCGATGCCCAGCTGCATGTCGCCCAGCATGATGCCGGCAAAGAACGACACGACTAGTGGGCGAAACCAATAGAACGCCTCGAAGACCTGGTCTAGCGCGCAGATAAATGCGACGAGCGCGAGAAGCAGGCCTTGTACAAGGGTAATCTCCATGCTTTCCTTCCTTTCTTCCAAACAGACACGTGCAATCGGCTAGCTACGCAGGCATCGCCTCCTAAATCTCGGTCTTGTGGTCGGTGGGGAGAATCTGGATGAAGAGGTCAACGCCAGCCGCCTTGATGGCGTCGAAATCGGCGAGGTCCTGATCGTCCACATAGACGTGAGACTCGTGGTAGACGGTCTTCTTGCCGTCAGCGTGCATGTTGCCAACGTTCACGCTCTTGATGGGCACGCCGCCCTCGACGAGCTTGCGAACGGCCGCGGGATCATGGACCACGAGCAGGATCGACTTCTTCGGGGTCTTGCGAGAGAAGACATCGATGGCGTGGTCGAGCGTGAAGAACTTGATGTCACAGCCTGCGGACTCCGCCGTCATCTTCATGAGCTGCTGCTGGACTTTGTCCTCGGCCGCCGCGTCATCAGCGACGATGACGAGATTGGCGCCGGTGGCGCCCACCCAGGCGTTTCCCACCTGGCCGTGGACGAGGCGGTTATCGATGCGCGTCCAAACGATTCCTGCTTCTGCCATGATACTCTCCGTTCTCCCTGGTTAGTTCACCGGGCGCTTTCGCACCCCTCACAGGACACTATATGCCCAGCGGGACCCTCGTCCTTGCATGTCACACGACTATCGAGAACGAGGTTGATGACGATGCTTGCTACGATCAGCATGGCGCCTATGAAAGCGAAGCGCCCGAAGGATTCACCAAAGGCGAGAAACGCCCAGGTCGGCGCGAGAATGACCTCGCTCATGCAGATCATGTTCGCGCTGAACGCAGGAACACGGCGAATGCCACGGGCGTAGAAGATGCTTGAGACTCCAGAGCACACGATGCCCTGGCCAAGCATGAGCGCCCAGTTCATAGGCGAGACGGTTGGAACCTCGGGCGCGACGACAAGAAAGCCGAGCGAGGCCACGGCAAACCCCACGAGCGAAGAGGGCATGGGAAGGGCGCCTGGCTTGGCGTTCATGAAGAACACAAGGCCAAAGAACGCGCCCGAGACGATTGAAAGGAGATTGCCCAACATCCCCTCGGCCGTAAGCTCATCAAGGAAGAACAGCAGCATGCCGGCAAACGCCATCGCCACAACACCGATCTTCGAGGCGTGGGGGAGGTGACGGCGCTCAATCGACTCGTAGATGATGACGAAGATTGTCGAGCTGTACTGCAGGACGATCGCATTGCCCACGGAGGTGAGCTTGTTTGCGAACACAAACGTTAAGCTCATCACGCAGTTCGCAAGGCCAACGAGCACAGCGCGCTTGGTGAACCTGAGAGTGGGACGTACGACGACGAGGAGAAAGAGCAGGCCGGATAACGAGGCCACGGCAGAAGTGAGCCATGCGGAGCAAGCGTTAGACCTCGTGAAGAGTCCGACGAAACTCCAGCACAGAGCCGTAAGGAAGAGGTCGGCGTAGCCACCCGTCCTGTTTTCTGCCGTCAAGTTCGTCATCTTCACCTCGCCCCCGCGCCTGTCCGCGTCCTTCATCGCTTCGCCCTGGCTCCAAACGCGCCGGGCACCGCTTTTGACGCACCCTCACCTAGCTCCGACTGCCGTCTAAGCGTCGCCTCCGCTTGTTACCAAGTGTCGCCTCCGCTTGTTACCATTCATGAAACGTCATATATCGTTATAGCGACATCTTCACCATAGACGCCCTGGGGCCATATGACCAGCCAAGTGGGGTGAACGGCATGAGACATCCGGCAAACGTTATATATCGTTATATTCGTTATCGATAACGCCGGATGGAGAAAAGCCCCGGACGTCACGATACCCAGGGCTTCTGAACGGCTTTCAAGCTCGCTGCTAGATGACGAATTATGAGTCACGAAGGTGTGGCGGAGTCACACGATGCGCCGCCGCTAGAACGCGAAGGTGTAGCGGGATCACATGACGCGTCGCCGCTAGAACGCGAAGGTGTAGCGGGACCCCACGACGCGCTGAACGCCCATGTAGAGCGGCTTCTCGTCCTGATCGTTGTATTGCGCGGTGAACACGAAGAGCGGCTCGCCGGCAGAAACGCTCAGCGCATCCGCGAGCACAGCGTCGGCACGAGTAGAACTGATTCGACACTCGCCCACCATATGGGGAACCTTGCCGGCCTTCTCCTCAATCAGCTTGTACAGCGAAATGCCGCCGAGCTTCGCATCTACGAGGAACTCGAACCCTGCCCTCGGAAACACGTTCGTCTCGATCATGATGGGCGTCGAGTCCGCAAGGCAGACTCGCGTGAAAAAGATAACCTCGTCACCCTCGGAAAGGCCGAGGAACGCGCACTCATCCGGAGCCGCCTCGCGGACGCCGTGCTCTGTCTCGATTGATCCGGGAGCGTAGCCGCTGTTGCGACAAGCCTCGCTAAAGCTCTGGACCTCGAGGTCCGTCCTGTGCTGCACCATCATGAGATCGCGCGAGCTCTTGACGAACGTTCCACGCCCCTGCTGCTTCACGAGGTATCCGGCCTCAACGAGCTCGCTCACGGCACGACGAACGGTGATGCGGCTCACGCCGTACTGCTCGCCCAGCTCAGCCTCGGTGGGGATCTTGTCGCCTACCTTATACTTGCCGGAATCGATAGCGTACTTGATATTCCCAACAACCTGCAGGTACAAGGGCATAAGCGACGATGTCATCACTTGCTTTGCCATATGTCCTGTACCTCCCGGTTCCGTTTGATTACCAGGTCGCCAACGCAACAATGAAGTGCCTCCGACACGCTGCCGGAGCACCGCCACGCCCCCACCGAGACGCCGGTCCAACGGCATGCATCCGTCCTTTTATTCTAACGCCTAACCAGCTAGAACACTTTTCGGACAGTAACATCGCAAGTCTCGCACCGCTCGCTGAGAAGAAACGACGTGACGGCTTTAATACGTATTGTAACGTTATAAGGTGACTGCATTCACGTACCTCTTCGTCGATTGGAGCGATCCATGACCGAACGCTATGCGCTCGATGACCTCACCCGCCTCTTCGACCACACGGACCTCCAGCCGAACGCCACCGACGCCGACATGCGCAAACTCTGCGACGAGGCACTCGAGAATCACTTCTGAGGAGACCGATCGCCGTGTTCGCACGTTTCCGCCGCACGTTTCCGCCGCACGTTTCCGCCGCACGTTTCCGCCGCACGTTTCCGCCGCACGTTTCCGCCGAGACATGCAGAAATTCGAGATGTGAGCCCGGCACGCGGCTCACATCTCGAAATAACGCATGTCTCGGCGGCCCGTTTTGCGCAGCTCACAGGAAAGTCAGCTAACCCAGACTCGACACAACAAGCTCGCGCACAATTTCACCTCGTCGCACGAGGGATCCTATAGGCATCCATCATCCTTACAAAGCGAGCCTCGTCCATTACGTCCTCATAGCGCAGACGCATCACCTCAACGCCATGGGACGTGAGCAGGGCCTCACGCTGACGTTCGTCGAGCAGGACCCCGAGCGTCGTCCTGCCGCCTAGCATTTCGGGTTCCTCGTATTTGCACTTTCCATCAAGCTCCACGACGACGAGTCTTTCACCGCATCGCACGAGCATGTCGGCACGATACGCACGCCCCGGCGCCAGCGGATTGGGGAACTCAACCTGCAACTCGGGCACTACGTAGCCGAGCTCAATCATCCGTGCGCGCACCATTGACTCCCCGCCACTCTCCGACCTGCCATCCATATGAGCGAGAACGCGCCGAGCATTCCTAATTCCCCTCGCGGGACCAGCATCCTCGACAAGCGTCGCGAGCTCGTCTTCGCGCATTAGCCTCAGGTGGAGCGCAGAATCTGCCATCGCCAGCGATTCGTCAAACGGCAGACTGCGAACGCAGTCGAACACCGTCCGCGCAGGGCGGGTGACAAGTAAGCCAGATGCCTGCCAGAGCGTCCCGCCCGCCTCGTGGGGCAGCAGTCTCACCCCGTGCCGCAATCCGCAGTGTGTATTCGAAGGCACAGCAATCTCAATGGGCACCTCTTCAAAACTGTGGCGCGCATACGTAACCGATAGGCCGAGTGCCAGTGCGGCAGTCATCCTGCAAAAGATCCAGTTGGGATGCTTGCGCGCAAGAGCTCGAGCGATATGAAGGTGCCTCTCAACCTGGTTCAATGCCGCCCAATAACTAGCGCGTGCGTACAGACCATGTCGGACGTGCAAAACGTCACCATTCTGCTCACGAACAGCCAAAGAGGACGAGAGCCACGGGGCATCCGCCGCGAGACAGCAACTGTCAAGCTCAGCCGACTTTAGCAGAGCATCAAGCCTTTTGTTTACGCTACGCTTTGCACGACTGACTTTTCCCAAGGGCCCCTCCATACTCCCGTCCTAGCAAGAGCATGAGTGAAGAGGGCATCGCTAGTCGGCAAAAGCGGAAATAGTCCCACGCACTCAAACCAGAATCAAACACGTATCTAACACGCTTTCTCCAATTCGTGCCAAACTAGTCTAGAAAACGGACCAGATAGACGTGATTAGCTGGGATGATATCAATTGACAAGAACCGCTTTGCAAGCGCTCCAATAAACCAAAAACAATAATGTCAGAATACGCTCACCTCAAGCGCCGCGCCTCGATCCGCGCAAGCGAGATCGCAAGCACAGAGCGCGCGGGCGCCACTCCCTTCTCCGGGCAAAAGGCGATTGTCACACCTCGATACATGCGCTTTTTCGAGTTATTGGGAACAAAACGGCGCCACATCTCGAAATAACGCATGTCTCGGCAGCTCGGCTATGCGCGAAAAAGCGCTGCTAGTAGCCCATGGCCTGCAGCACGAACATCACGACGGTGAGGATCGCGACGACGACCACGATGAACCAGGTCAGCGTGGTCCAGAGACGGCTGTTGGCGTAGGCGCCCATGACGTGACGGTCGTCGGCAATGCGCACCATGAAGACGAGAAGGACCGGCAGCAGCACGCCATTGATGACCTGCGCGATCATCATGATGCCGAAGAGGTCCACGTTGGGCATGACGACGACAAGCGCGGAGAGCAGCGTAATCGCCGTGACCATGCCGCGATACGCCGGGGCCTCGGCCCAGCTCTTGTCCTGACCGCGCTCCCAGCCAAAGGCCTCGCACACGGCACTCGAGGTGATGCCCGGCAGCACGCACGCGGCAAGGAAGCTCGCGCCCACGAGACCCACGCCAAACAGGACCTCGGCATACGGGCCGGCGAGAGGCGCCAGCGCGCGGGCGGCAGCCTCGGCCGAATTGACCTCGATTCCCGCTGGGTGCAGCACGCTGCCCGTGCAGACCACGATGAAGAAAGCGATGAGCTGCGCCACCACGGCACCGCTCACGGTGTCGATCCGCTGATAGGGAAGGTCATCGGCGTCGCAGTTCTTCTCCACGACGTTGCCTTGGCCCATGAAGATCATATACGGCGAGATAGTGGTACCGATGTTTGCCACCAGCAGGCTCACGTATGCGGGCGTCACGTTGACCTGCGGTAGGAACGTGGAGTGAAGCACCACGCCCCAATCCGGCCCCACCATGAAGCTCGCCGCGACGTACGTCACGAACACGCAGCCAATAGCGAGGAGAATCTTCTCGATGCGCTTGTAGGACCCGCTCATACCCAAGAGCCACACTGCGATGGCGGCAATGGGCACGCTCACGATGGGCGGAACGCCAAACAGCTGCATACCGGAGGCAATGCCCGCGAACTCAGACAGCGTGACGGCCGTGTTGGAGATGATGAGCGCCAGCATCGCGAACGCAGAAAGGCGCACGCCATACTGCTCGCGAATGAGCGCCGCAAAGCCCTTGCCCGTGACGCAGCCCATGCGCGCGGCGGTCTCCTGCACGACGATGAGCAGGAAACACATCACCGGGATGCTCCACAGCTGCTCATAGCCAAAGACGGCTCCGGCGTTTGAGAAGGTCGCCACGCCGCCGGCGTCCATGCCGGCGAGTGCGGTCAAGAGACCCGGTCCCATCGCGCCGAGAACGAGCGCCGCCTTAAGCGGCTTGCGGATGGGGGAGCCCGGGGGGGGGGCGGCCTGCGTATC
>UQWE01000003.1 GCA_900544655.1 uncultured Coriobacteriaceae bacterium | reverse complement strand
GGCTGCGCAAGTTCTACTGGCGCTTCTTCTCACAGCAGTTCAAGCGCAGCTGCCTGCCCGACGGCCCCAAGGTCGGCAGCGTGGCCGTGAGCCCGCGCGGCGACCTGCGCATGCCGAGCGATGCCGTCTGCACGCTATGGCAACGTGAGCTTGACGGACTGGGGTAGCAAATGGATTCGAGGCGGACATACCCTTGCCACCGTCTCTCGACCTTCATGCCGTTTGTGTGGCTTGCCCTGCTTGTTGGGGCGCCTCAGGTGCTTGCGCCCCCGAGTCCGTTTGCCTGCGACGGGCTATCGCTTGCGTTCTCCACACTAATGCCCGCGATGGCCCTGGCTGGGCTTGCGGGATGTATGGCGCCGCGTATCCGCAGGGAGTACGAGGGCGTGCTTGCCGTGGCCGGTGTGTTGGCGATGCTCGCTTACCTGTCTGGTTGCTGGTGGGGAGCGGTTGGATTCTCATGGGAGAGTGTGAACTCCACCCCGTGCGTCTCTAGTGCTCTGGCACTGTTCTGCGTTGGCTGCTTGTGTGCGGCGCTTGCATCGTTTGCCTGCGGATATATGGTTTCTGGCGACGGGACTGACTTCCCCGCTGGCGAAGACGGCGAGCGCGTGTGGACGGTGGGGTGCGCGCTGTTTGCAGCCGCGTTGATTGGATTGTCTGCCCGCCTCATGCCTAACTGGACGCTCTTTAGAGTTTCGGCCGCCGCGGCTGGGCCAGATGACGAGCTGCTGCTAGGGGCGTTCACGCTGGGCGGACTGGGCGATATGCCGGGGGTGCGGCCGCTGAGCTCGGGGGTGCCTTCCTGCGGATTGGCCATGCTGCTGTCACCGGTCGTCTGGTCCGTTGCAACCCTTGGCCTTGGAGCAATTGCATTGCGTCTGCGGGTTTGTTCGGCACGTTCAATAATCCGCGGTTACTGCGCGGGGCTATTTCTTGCGTGGCTGCTCAGCTCGCTCTTTCCCGTGCTTGGTCGTGCCCTGGTTTGGGGTATGTCGGTTCCTTTCGTGCTGCTTGCGCTTTCGTTGGCGGTAATGGCCATTGGAGCCGCCTCTTCTGCGCGCAAGGCGGAGGAATGCGATGAGGTAATAGCGGACACCGGGCGCATCGGAACGGCGTTTGAAGGTTCTGGGCTGTCGCCGCGTGAGTCTGAGGCTCTGCGGCTTCGCCTGGTGGGGCTCTCCTCTGCCAAGGTTGCCGTTCAAATGGGGATTAGCGCCTCTACGGTGAGGAATTTGCGGTCGCGTGCGTTAGACAAGCTGCGCGTGGCATCGATTGACGAGCTGCGAGCCGGGACACCCATGGATGAGTCGCGCCATGCGGGTGACGAGGCCTCTCGCTCGTGGCGCATTCTGATTCTCGCGGTGATTTGCATTGCCGTAGTGGTGGGCTGGGCGCTCGGCCAAGACTGGGCTACGGACTACGTGGCAGTGATGTTACTGGGTCTCTGCCTGGTGTTTTACGGGTTTGTGAGCCCTGGAGGTGACGTGTCGCGCGCTGCTCTTCGTGTGGCGCCGGCGGTCTGTTTTGTGGGATCGTTGCTAGGGCTTATCCCGCTACTTGCCCTGGTTCTCACGTTGACCGTGACCGTTGTCCGGTTCGCCGGCTATGAGGTGCGGCGCCTGCGCACCCCGGCGTTGGCGTTCTCGTGTCTTGGACTGGGAATGCTTCTCGGTGGCTACTCGTCGGGGCTCGCTCCTTGTCTGCCGGCGCTTCTCGCGCTCATTTCCAATGACGAGGTCGCTATGGCATATGCCATGCTTGCGGGCCTTGTCTCTGGAACGTACGTAATTGCCGGGGCTGTCTCGCTCTTTCTCTCGGTGAGGGACGAGCTTGAGTGGGTGTCAAGTAGTGCCGGGATGAGCGCCGATGGGGAACGGAGTCGTAGGCTGTCTGCCTATCTCGTGAGTCGCGGACTCAATGAAACCGAGGTAGATGTGGCAATGCTTCTGGTCGCTGGTTGCGACGGCGCCGAGATTTGCTCCAAACGCTGCCTCTCTCCCGGCGCCGTCAACTCCGCCCGCCGAACTGCCTATCGCAAGCTCGGCGTCCACTACCTCGTCGAGCTTGCTGGCCTGTGTCGGGGTGCTGTGAAATGAAAGCCGCCCGGCGATTGCCGGGCGGCTAGGCTCTACCAGGTTGTTATGAGGGTCGCTATGGTGGCGAGCATGGCTATTTTGGCTCTGCTTTGCACGTTTGCTCCTTCTGTCGGCTCTCTTTAGTGCTCTGGTGCGTTTCCTCCCTTCTCGTAGAGCTCGTGGTAGCGGGCGGCGTAGGTGTCGGTGCGGCCCCTTGCGCGGTCGTGAAGCTCAATCTGCTTGTTGACGATGAAGGCAACGCGGTCGCAGGAAAGGTCAACGTTTGCGAGGTTGTGGCTCGACAGAACGATCGAGCGGCCGGTTCGCACGTAGGACCGCATGGCTCTCGTGACGGTCCCAACATTGGTGGGGTCAAGCGCGCTCATGGGCTCGTCGAAAAGGAGCAGGTCTGCTCCCGTTGCCATGGCGGTGGCAATGGAGGCGAGCTGTGCCATTCCTTGCGAACACTTTCGGACGGGAAGATCGAGGAATCCCTCAATACCAAGACGGGAGGATAGCTTCGCTGCGTCTACCTGCGATCCCCAACAATCTCTGGCAAATTCGATGTTCTGCCGAACGGAGGCGCGCAGACTCAGGACGGATGGCGATGACAGGTAAAAAGACGACCTATTTCCATTCGACGGCGCTCGGATTGCGTGTGATCGATGCATTCCCGGCGTCGATTTTGCATGTGACGTGCCTGCTCCATGGCTCACAGATTGACTCGAGCAGCGTTGTCTTGCCGCTTCCGTTGGGAGCGACGAGCCCCGTGACGGTGCCGGTGGGTATTTCGATGCTGGCGTTGTCCAGGATAAGCCTGTCTCCGCGTCGCGCACAAAGGTTGAGGAAGCCAGTCATGAGAATCGCCTCGCTAGACGCTTTGTTGCCGTGCGCTCGCGAGCCATGTCCGTAAAGAGGGCGATGGCCAGGAGAGCGATTGCGAATAGGAAGAGCGTCACGAGCCCAAGCTCCCACGTGGTACCTGGAATCGCCCGGATATCAAGTCCGTTTGCATAGACTGGCAGTCCTACGACGCTCCCGCACGAGATGTATGAGCTGGGAAGATGCCGCGCGACCGCTCTCCATCTTGTCGACTGAGACGTGTAAATGGGAATCAGGGGGCAGACGAGCAGCGCGAACGCAACTCCCAACCCGCAGCGTGCTCGGATGGATTCTGCCATCGCGACGAGTGCGACCACCATGAGCGACGCAAACGTCATGAGCGCGGCGTCCTGTGCGAGCACATCCCCGATGGTGCTTGAGCTCACGACCCCATCGGCGATGCTCACTACGGGGTATGCGAAGTCGCCGATGCCGTTCCTTATCGCTGCGAGAAGTGCTGCCGGGAGAAGCGCGGCCGCGAGGCACGCAAGCGACAGAACGGACGCAACGGCAGTGCATGCCAGGCGCTCGGATGCTCGCGAGACTGGCGCCATGGAGAATAGAGTTCTGCCTCCGAGCCTCCTTTGGGAACCGCTCGTGAGCAGCGCCACTGGCAGCAGCAGAATGATTCCCGGCATGAGGCCCACTACAAATGCTAGATAGTACATGGCCGGCATCTCTGTCGCGCTGGCGTATACCTCGGGGTTTTCAAGACTGGCCAATCGATGGATGAGTTCAGAGCGAGCGTAAAGACTTGGAGTCGATTCGGTGTGGCCGAGCTTTGCGCATTCGATCTCTACGTCGTAATACTGCGCGTAGGCGGTGAAGAACTCCTTGCTCGGATAGGGCGCGTTTGAGGCGGCCGTGAGCGCTTCGAGCTGGCGCGCGTTGATGTCCTTGAGCGCGTCTGGTGCCGAGCCGTAGGCGCCGCTCTCCATTCCGGTCAACAGGATTTCCAGGGTTTGGCTAGCCTGCTTCTGGCCGATCGCCAGGTCGGAGAGCGTTGGATAGCCCACGAGTCCCGGGAGCAAGAAGAGCGCCTGTGCGAGGATGAGCACGACAATGAGTGCCTTGCTGCCCAGACAATCGCTCAGGGATGTGCGCACCATCGCTGTCATCGGGCTTCTGGGCACTTTGGCGCCATCGCGGTCAATGCGGGTGAGGTTTCTCATGGCTCGCTCCTTTCGGCCTGCCGGTATCGTCCGTCCGAGACGGCGTTTTGTCTGTAGACAGCGCATATGAAGTTGTCAGCGTGGGTGTCTACAGCACATCTACCTCGATGTTTGGTAAGCAATCCACGGGCTCTCATCGAACTTCTGCCATGACGGATATAACGGGCCGAACGAGGCTGACGTGCGGGCCCTTAATTCATTAATCGCGCCAAGGAAATTACCGTTTGCGGATTTGCCAAATTTGATTGCGAGGCAGCATTTTCCCTGCATAGGGGCGCTCACGTTCTTTACTCGAGCCGCTATCACAAAATCTAAGCGCGTTCGCAGAAGATTTTTTCAATCCGTCTGGTATAAGTCGGATCGTCTGGGTATCATTCTCAACGTTGGAATTGGCGATGCGTCAATCGCAATCGCACGTTGGATAATCGTGCGCCCAAAAGGGTGCCCAGAAGGAGGTTCTTGGATATGACGACTCTTAAGCCGCTCGGTGACCGCGTCCTGGTCAAGCCCGCTCCCAAGGAGGAGAAGACCTCGACCGGCCTCTACATCTCCAGCGGTGCTCAGGAGAAGCCGCAGAAGGGTGAGGTTGTCGCTGTTGGTGCCGGCAAGGTCACCGATCACGGCGAGCGCATTGCTCCGGACGTCAAGGTTGGCGACGAGGTCTACTATGGCAAGTTCGGCGGCAGCGACGTCAAGGTCGATGGCGAGGATTACCTGCTTCTCCGCGCTGACGACATCTACGCCGTCATCGAGGCCTAGTTCTTTCGCGGGTAACGCCCGCATTCCATGAAACTTCAACCGCGCGTCCCAAGACTCGGCGAAGCGCGGTCAACTCGAAAGGAAGCCACCAATGGCCAAGAACATTACGTTCGGCACCGATGCTCGTGCCAAGCTCGCCAAGGGCGTTAACACCCTGGCTGACGCCGTTACCGCCACCATGGGCCCCAAGGGCCGCTACGTCGCCCTCGAGCGCAACTTCGGTGCCCCCACCATCACCAACGACGGCGTCTCCGTCGCCAAGGAGATTGAGCTGAAGGACCACGTGGAGAACATGGGTGCCCAGCTCGTCAAGGAAGTCGCCACCAAGACCAACGACACCGTGGGTGACGGCACCACCACCGCGACCCTGCTCGCCCAGGTCATCGTGAACGAGGGCCTGCGCAACGTCGCTGCCGGCGCCGACCCGCTGGCCATCCGCCGCGGCATCGACAAGGCCGTCACCGCCGTTGTCGACTCCATGAAGGCCTCCGCCAAGACGGTCGACACCAAGGAGCAGATTGCCTCCGTCGGCACCATCTCCGCCTCTGACCCGCAGGTTGGCCAGAAGATCTCCGACGCCATGGAGGTCGTGGGCAAGGACGGCGTCATCACCGTTGACGAGGACAAGACCAACTTTGGCATCTCCGTCGACACGGTCGAGGGCATGCAGTTCGACAAGGGCTACATCTCCCCGTACTTCGCGACCGACAACTCCGCCATGGTCGCCGAGCTCGAGAACCCCTACATCCTCATGACCGACCAGAAGGTCTCCAACATCCAGGACATCCTGCCGGTGCTCGAGGCCGTTCAGAAGTCTGGCTCCTCGCTGCTCATCATCGCCGAGGACGTCGAGGGCGAGGCCCTGGCCACGCTCATCCTCAACAAGCTCCGCGGCACGCTGAAGATCGCCGCCGTGAAGGCCCCCGGCTACGGTGACCGTCGCAAGCGCATGCTCGAGGACATTGCCGTCCTCACCGGCGGCCAGGTTGCCATGGAGGAGCTTGGCATCAAGCTCGCCGACACCACCGCCGAGATGCTCGGCCGCGCCAAGGCTGTCAAGATCACCAAGGACAACACCACCATCGTCTCCGGCGCCGGCTCCAAGGCTGCCATCGACGAGCGTGTTGCCCAGATCAAGGGCGAGCTCGAGCACACCGACTCCGACTTTGACCGCGAGAAGCTCCAGGAGCGTCTCGCCAAGCTCTCCGGCGGTGTGGCCGTCATCAAGGTCGGCGCTGCCACCGAGGTCGAGCTCAAGGAGATCAAGCACCGCATCGAGGACGCCCTGCAGGCCACCCGTGCGGCCGTCGAGGAGGGCATCGTTGCCGGCGGTGGCGTCGCGTTCCTCGAGGCTCTGCCTGAGCTTGACAAGGTCGAAGCCACGGATGAGGAGAAGATCGGCGTCGAGATCGTCCGCAAGGCGCTGACCGCCCCGGTCAAGAAGATCGCCGAGAACGCCGGTTTCGAGGGCTCCGTCGTCGTCGAGAAGATCAAGAACCTCCCCGCCGGCCAGGGTCTCAACTCCGCCAACGGCGAGTGGGGCGACATGATTGAGATGGGCGTGCTTGACCCGGTCAAGGTCTCCCGCGTGACGCTGCAGAACGCCGCCTCCGTCGCCAGCCTGATCCTCATCACCGAGGCCACGGTCACCGACGAGCCCAAGGACACCACCATCGAGGAGGCCATCTCCGCCGCGGCTGCCCAGGGCGGCCAGGGTGGCGGCATGTACTAAGCCCGATCGGCTAACCACCTGACGAGGCCCCGGGCCTTGCCTCGCAAACGTCCTCGCGCATTTTGCGCTGCGGAATGTTTGCCGCGGCAGGGCTCGGGGCCTCTGCTGTTTGGCGATGCGTATGGCTTGAGCTGCTTGTGCTTGGATGTTTGCCGCGGTACGGCCTGGGTCCTCTGCTGCTTGGCAATCCGCATAGATTGAGCTGTTGACGCTGAGGATGTCCTTTACGGAGGGGCATCCTCAGCTGTTCTTGGGTATGATTAAACAGTTATGCCGCTGGGGAGCGGTGTGGTTGCGAGGGGAGAGACATGGCCGAGAAGCGCGACCTGCTCGATGAGCTCATCGACATCAAGAATGACTGGCAGTCGCTTTCCAATCCAGTCGAGGACATCACGAATGCCCTCGCGGCGAATCCCGAGGAAGTGGAGACGTGGAACCCGTCTGACTACAAGGACCGCCCCCGCGCCAACGTGAACAGCTGCATCGCCTGCCAGGGCAAGAGCACCAAGCTCTGTCATGCCTGTGCGGACGTCTGCCCGGTCAAGGCGATTGATTTCTCCGAGGGTTCGATTGAGGTCCTCGACAGCTGCCGTAAGTGCGGCCTGTGCGTGACGGCCTGCCCCGCAGGTTCCTTCACCTCGCCCCAGATCAATCCGCGCCGCCTGTATGAGCGCATCGTGCGTGCCGCTAGTGCCTATGAGCACGCGTATGTCACCTGCACGCGCGCCATCGGCCGCATGCCGCAGGAGAACGAGGTCGTCCTGCCGTGCATCGGCGACGTTCCCGCCGAGGTCTGGTTCGCCATCCTCGCGGACTACAAGAACGTGAGCGTCTACCTGCCCCTCGGTATCTGCGATCGCTGTCGCAACACCACGGGCGAAGAGATGCTTGGCACTCAGATTGAACTCGCCGAGCAGCTCTCCGGCAAGGGCATCGGTCTCGAGGTGGACGAGAAGGACCTCGACTACACCAAGAACCACGATTTCGAGCGCAAGGAGTTCCTCGAGAGCATGAGCAAGCAGGGCATGGCCGCCATCAGCGTCGCCAACCCCGCCCTTGCCGCCGCTCGCACCATCAAGCAGAAGCTTGACGAGAACACCCGCCGCATCAACGCCATCACCCACGCGGTCGAGGGCGGTGCCGCTCCGGCGCCCACCCAGCGCCGTCGTGTGCTCACCCAACGCCGTCAGCTTGTCATGACGACGCTCCAGCGCCATCCCAAGCTCGCCGTCCGTCTTTCTCCGCAGCGCCCCACCTGCGACCCTGAGCGTTGCAACCTCTGCGGCGACTGCGTCGACGTTTGCCCCACGCGTGCGTGCGAGCTTGCGGAGAACGGCATCTTCAAGGTCGAGAGCGCCTACTGCATCGAGTGCGGCGCCTGCCTCAAGGCTTGCGGCGAACATGCCCTTACCTGGGAGAAATACGAAGGCGCGGAGCTCGTCGTTCCCGATAAGGAAGAGGTCGAGCGTAAGAAGCGCCAAGCCGAGCAAAAGGCCGAGATGGAGAAGCTCAAGAAGCAGGGTATGGCTCAGCTCAGGCGCGGCCTCGACATCCTCGAGAAGCTCGACACGGATAACTAGTACACTCCGGCGCGTGGCCTTGTGCCCGCGCCGAGCGACACCAAACCTCGAGGCCTCGCCTCGGAAAGCACGGAAGGATCAAACGTGGCACTCTCAATCGGCATCGTGGGACTCCCCAACGTCGGCAAGTCGACCCTCTTCACCGCACTCACCAAGAAGGGTGGCCTGGCGGCGAACTACCCCTTCGCCACGATTGACCCCAACGTCGGCATCGTCGACGTGCCGGATTCCCGCCTCCAGAAGCTCGCGGACATCGTGCATCCGGGCCGTATCGTGCCTGCGGCGGTCGAGTTTGTTGACATCGCCGGTCTCGTGAAGGGCGCGAGCGAGGGAGAGGGCCTCGGCAACCAGTTCCTCGCAAACATCCGCGAGACCGATGCCATCTGCGAGGTCGTTCGCTATTTCAAGGATCCCAACGTCATACGTGAGGTTGGCCGCACGGCTGATTTCGTCGATCCGGCGGGCGACGCGGACACCATCATGACCGAGCTCATCCTGGCAGACCTCGCCACGCTCGAGAAGCAGCTCCCTAAGCTCGAGAAGGAGTCGAAGCGCGACAAGGAGCTCATGCCCAAGTTCAATGTGGCCAAGCGTCTCGTCGATTGGTTGAACGAGGGTAACCGTGCCTCCACTATGGAGATGACGGACGAGGAGCGCGTTGCCGCGAAGGGTCTCTTCCTGCTTACGATGAAGCCGATCCTCTACGTTGCGAACGTCGATGAAGATATGCTTGGCGATGATTTCGCGCCCATCGATGGCGTCACGCCCATTCCCATCTGCGCGAAGGTCGAAGCCGAGCTTTGCGACCTCGATGCCGAGGAGGCTGCGGAGTATCTCGAGAGCCTCGGCCTTGAGCAGCCGGGTCTTGACGTGCTTGCCCAGGCGGCCTACAAGCTCCTGGGCCTCCAGAGCTACTTCACCGCTGGCGAGATGGAGGTCAAGGCGTGGACGATTCCCGTCGGTGCCAAGGCTCCGCAGGCCGCTGGTGTCATTCACTCGGATTTCGAGCGTGGCTTCATTAAGGCCGAGGTCGCTAGCTATGAGGACTACGTTACCCTCGGTGGCGAGGCTGGTTGTAAGGCAGCGGGAAAGCTCCGAATGGAGGGCAAGGACTACGCCGTGGCCGATGGTGACGTGATGCACTTCCGCTTTAACGTTTAGACCAGACGACGGTTTTGCCGCCTGGCCTTTCGGAGGGGACAGATTTGCTTCGCAAATCCCCCTTAGCCCCTCTCTCAAGGCCAGGCGGCAAAACCTGCGCAATACGTTGTGGCGAAGCCCGCGGCCGGACACTTGTAGCTCCGGTTGCGGGCTTCTTTTACCTTTCGCGCCGGGCCACCCGGCCCGGCCTCGCTTTACGTTGCAGCATGGCTCGCGGCTCGGACGCTCGTAGGTCCGGGTTGCGAGCTTCTGTTTTGCGGCGGGTTGCCCGATCTGGGTTGCGAGCTTCTGTCCCCGGTGGGTTGTCTGGCTGGATTTGACTTCGCTTTGGGAATTGGGCGCGTGAAGGGCTGATTGCGGGCCAGGTTGTGCGGGTTTGCAGGTGGGGCGTACAACAAATTTGAGATTCTGCGGCCGGATATTGCGATTCTGAGTCCAAAAACGGATATGAGACTACGAGTACCACAAATAAAACCCCAGTTGAGCGTTTTCCAACCGAGGTGAAAACACGAAATCGAGCCGCAGGATCTCGAATTCGTTGTATGGCGGCACTCCCGGCGGCACCGCAAACTCTCTGCATTCGAGCGGGCTGAAGACACGGGAACTGCGTTTTTATGGCGCGACCGCGGTTCGCGGGCGTTTTCCGATATGGCGTGACCGCGGGCTCATGGGCGGTTCCCGATATGGCGTGACCGCGCCTCGCAGCAGACGGCTTCGGCTTATTCCACGATTCCGGCGGCGATGCCGGAGGTGGGGTCTTGCGCGCCGTCAGCGTAGGGCGGCAGACCTCGGCCGACGCGGTCCATCATCTCAGTCCAGGCATTCTGGTTGACACGCTCGTACCAGACTCCGTTCTCGTAGCTCGGCGTTGTAGGCTCGAGTGCAGAATAGAGATTATTCGCCATGTCGAAGCCGGCGAAACGCGCGCCGAGGAACAACAAGTCGAAGCCCGTAAGATCCGTATTGACGCTTGCAGATCCTGCGTTTAGGGTCGTCAGCAGCATGAACGGATTGCCTGAGAGAGACTTCTTGAGAATCGCGCCAAGCACCATACGCTGATTCGCCGTACGGAAGTAGTCGCCGGCGCCGTATCGGTCATAGGCGTGGCGCGCACGGCAGAGCTTGAGTGCGTCGTCACCGTTGAGTTCCTGAACGCCGGCCTTGATATTCGCGCCGGTGTAGTCGGGGTCATACACGTCAACCGGTACGTTTACCGTAATGCCGCCGATGGCATCCACCACGGAGATGAACTGGTCGAGGTCAATCTCGGCATAATGCGAGATGGGAACACCCGCAAGATCTGATACGGCCTTGATGAGCATGGGTGGCCCGCCGTAGGTATAGGCGGCGTTGATCTTTTGCTCTCCGTAGTCTCCGCCGAGATTGACGCACGTGTCGCGTTGGATGGAGACAAGCGTGAGCTTCGCCGCGATGGGGTCGACGCGAGCGAGGATGATCGAATCCGTGCGATATACGCCGCCCGTCGCTCCGGTCTCTTCGCGGTACGCGTCCTTATCGGTACCGACGAGCAGCATGTAGAAGGGCTGACCCGGAAGGACGGGCCTGAGCGCGAGGCGCGTCTCGAGCGACACGCCGAGGTTCATGCGCACCGTGATGAGAACGGCAAAGGCGAGGAGCGCCACAAGCGTGCCAACAAGAACGCGCTTTGTGACCTTGAGCGCATGGCGCGGGTTGAACTCGCGACGCTGGTGGAGATTGGCCCCGCCAGCCTGCTCGCCGTATTCGTCCCGTGGGTTGCCGTAGGCGTTGCGCGCACAATCCGGGCCACCTGCGTGACGACGTCTGCGCAGGACGCCTCCGTCGTCGCGCTCCTGACGCATCTGGCGGTAACGGTTCACGTCCTCCGCCTGTGATCGCGTGACGGTGTGCGGTTGTTCAGCCCGCGGCGCGCGAGCATTGGGGTCACCGGTAGAGTACGGCTGGCGCGCGGTCTGTGGACCAGCCGTGCGCGAGGGCTGACCTGCGTCCTGATAGCCGGCTTGCGAGCTCGGCTGATGGCCCGCCCGGTGCATGGTCGTCGCATTGCCGCGCGAGAAACGCGATCCAGACTGAAACGCGCCCTCAGCATGACGGCCTTGAGCCGCAGCGCCCCTAGTGCGCTGTTCTTCCTCGCTCATCTGCCTGTGCTCGCGCCTAGGCGACATAGCGCTCTCCTTTGGCGACCAAAGCTGCTAGTTGTTGGCCATGTCCGCGCCGAGTACCACGATGACGTCGGCTTCGCCAGCGTACGTGCCGTCATCAGCGACGACGTTCGAGAGGCCAAGCGTGTCAGCGACCGCCTCGGCCTTGGCGCGGTTGCCGTCGCCTACGTAGATGATACGGGTTGACGAGTAGTCGAAGGAGTCCGCCGTGGCGGCAGTCGTGTCAAAGCCGTGATTCGAGAGGGTGGACGCAACTCGGCCGGCAAGGCCCGCGACGCCGGCGCCGTTCAGCACCTCGACGGAGCCGGAGTACTCGGTTTCTGCGGATTCACCGCTGCTGTCAGAGGAGGAGGCGGCTGTGCTGCCGTCAGAGTTCTTCGTGGCGGTACCAGTGCCAGCGATGCCCAGCGCAGTGTCCTCGTCCTCGCTCTCGTAGGGGGAGAGGCCCTGGTTCACGCGAGTCATCATCTTCTGCCAAGCCTGGGTGTCGCAGATCTCATACCAGGTGTCGTTCACGTACTTGGAGTTGGTGGGCTCCATGCCGCTGAACATGTCGGTATCCATGTTGAAGCCCTGGAACTGCGTGGCGAGAGACAGGATGTCTGCCACGGAGAGGTCGGTAGAGACGGAATCCGCGAGCGTGGTGACCGTGGAGGCGATGGTTGCCGGGTCGCTCGCGAGAATCTTCCTCAGGATGGCGCCGATGACCATGCGCTGGTTGGCGGCACGGTAGACGTCGCCGTCGCCGTACTTGTCATAGGCGTGGCGCGCACGGCAGAGCTTGAGCGCCTGGTCGCCGTTCAGGGTCTGCTGTCCGGCCTTGATGTCCGCGCCGGTGTATTGCGGGTCATAGACATCGACCGGAACGTTGACTTCGATGCCGCCGATGGTGTCGACGACGGAGATGAACTGGTCGAGGTTGATCTCTGCATAGTGGGAGATGGGAACGCCCGCGAACTTGGAGATGGTCTCAACGGTGTAAGACGCGCCGGAGACGTTCTGCTCGCCTGCTTCCTTGCGCTCGGCGCCGATGGAGTAGGCGGAGTTGATCTTCTGCTTGCCGTAGGTGCCGAAGTCCACGAGCGTGTCGCGGTGAATCGAGACGAGCGTGACCTGCTTTTCCGTCGGGTCAACGCGGGCAAGGAGGATGGAGTCTGTGCGATAGGCACTCTCGGCAGACCCGTACTCGCTGCTATCGGAGCGGTACTCGTCCTTATCGATGCCGATGAGGACCATGTAGAACGGATCGTCCGAGCCGGCCTCCGTCAGGGTGCCGTGAAGTGCGGAGTCGCTTGCCATGCCAAAGCTGCCCGAGACGCGCGCCATGAGGGCCCAGGCTGCGGTGGAGGCGAGAACGGCGACAACGCCAAGAACGATGAGGAACACCTTGAGACCCTTGCGGCGACCGCGCTTGCGACGGGCTCCGGAGTAGCGCTCCATTGCCTCCGCACGGGAGTAGTCGCTGGTGCGGTTCTGGGGGGTTTCGTTCCTGCGTTTGGGCATGCAAGCTCCCTTGATGGACGTGCCTATAACGAATCAATGGTACTAGCACGGGCATGACGCTGCGAAAAGTCCATAGGAACGTTAGCGTATGTTCACAAACAAGAATCGCGCGCGCACGTAGTTGCAGTGATGTGGCTGGCGTATTATTGTGCGCGTCAAATTCGTGACTTTGCTAGCGCCCGCGGCGCGCGCCGGATCAGTGATTCGGCGCGGCCCCTGCTTCCAAGTCGCGCGATTCTCGTAAATCTCGAGCCCACGCGCTCGTGACCCTTGCAACCCTCGTCCCACGGAGGAGCCCATGCAGAACAGCCAGCAGAAGGTCATCGTCCTCGATTTCGGCGCCCAGTACGGCCAGCTCATCGCGCGCCGCGTCCGCGACCTGAACGTCTACTCGGAGATCATGCCGTGCGACGCCACGGCAGCCGAGATCGCTGCAGAGAACCCCAGCGCTATCATCCTCTCCGGCGGTCCCGCGAGCGTGAACGCCGAGGACGCCCCGCGCGTCGACCCGGCCATCTACGAGATGGGCGTCCCCGTGCTTGGCTTCTGCTACGGCCACCAGATCACGGCCGTGACCCTAGGCGGCAGGGTCTTCCACCCTGAGGTGGGCGAGTATGGCCCGGCCGAGCTCGAGTGCGTGGCCAAGAGCGCCTTGTTCAACAGCACGCCCGTGAAACAGACCGTGTGGATGAGCCACTTCGACGCCGTCTGCGATGTCCCGGAGGGCTTCGTCGTCACCGCCAAGACCGCCACGTGCCCCGTGGCCGCGATGGAGAACGCCGAGAAGCGTATCTACACCACGCAGTTCCATCCCGAGGTCAAGCACACCGAGTATGGCCAGCAGATCCTCTCGAACTTCCTCTTCGACATCTGCAAGCTCGAGAAGAATTGGTCGATGGACAACCTCGTCGAGACCATGACGGCGGACTTCCGCGAGAAGGTGGGTGAGGACCGCGTCATTCTGGCCCTCTCCGGCGGCGTTGACTCCTCCGTGGTCGCCGCCCTTGGCGCCCGTGCCATCGGCAAGCAGATGACCTGCGTCTTCATCAACCACGGCCTGCTCCGCAAGAACGAGCCCGAGCAGGTCGAGGAGGTCTTCACCAAGCAGTTCGACGTCGACTTCATCCACGTTCACGCCGAGGACCGCTACGCCGAGCTCCTGGCCGGCGTGACCGAGCCGGAGGAGAAGCGCCGCATCATCGGCACGCAGTTCTGGAAGGAGTTCTTCGCGGTCGCCCAGCAGCTCGAGACCGACGGCAAGCCCGTGAAGTACCTCGCCCAGGGCACCATCTACCCCGACATCATCGAGTCCGGCGCGCGCAAGACGGGCGGCAAGGCGAGCACGATCAAGAGCCACCACAACCTGATTCCGTTCCCCGAGGGCGTGAGCTTCGACCTTATCGAGCCGCTTGACCACTTCTTCAAGGACGAGGTCCGCGAACTGGGCCTGGCGCTGGGCCTGCCGGCGCACATCGTGTATCGCCAGCCGTTCCCGGGTCCGGGCCTGGCCATCCGCATCATTGGCGCGATCGACAAGGAGAAGCTCGAGATCCTGAAGAACGCGGACGCCATCGTGCGCGAGGAGCTCGACGCCTACAACGAGCGCCTCTTCGAGAAGACCGGCGAGCGTAACTCCGAGCACAGCTGCTGGCAGTACTTCGCCGTGCTGCCCGACATCAAGAGCGTGGGCGTCATGGGCGACGAGCGCACCTACCAGCGCCCGATCATCCTGCGCGCCGTCGAGTCCAGCGACGCCATGACCGCCGACTGGGCGAAGCTGCCCTACGACGTGCTGGCGAGGATCTCCGGCCGCATCGTCGCCGAGGTCCCCGGCGCCAACCGCGTCTGCTACGACATCACGAGCAAGCCCCCCGCGACCATCGAGTGGGAATAATACCATCTCAAAAACGTATTACTATCAAGGGTGCATCGTTAGAGCTTGCGGTGCACCCTCGTCTTATGAGACGGCTGTGTTTGACTGTAAGCCACTTGCTTGGCAGTCCATAGCTGATTGGCATCCTTCCATGTAGGATGCTACTTTTGTATTAATATACACTGGGCAGATGTGGTGGCGTTGCCTGTTGGAGCAGGCGCACGGGGCTGATGTTGTTCGTGGACATCGAGCTTGATGTGGCTGTCTGGAATTTGTAGCGATACCCGTATGGTACCCACGGCTCGTTCGTGGTACCCGTTTTAGTTGTTTTGCTGGGATGACGTCAATCCGTTACTTGGGAATCTAGGTAAGTTGCCAATCTCTTGATAATGGAAAGCGTCATCTCTCTGCCGCAGGATTCCATATAGGCATAGTCTGGATCACCATTTTCCGAGGACGGAAGCATGATGCTAAGCGCTTTTGCCCGTTCGGTTCCTAGTTTCCGGCTGTAGCTGAAACACCCCCTTTGTCTTGATATGCAAAATGCAAGGAAGTTCCCAATATGATCGTTACCATCGGCAGCCTTTGCGTGGAGCTTTCTGCAATCGTTTCCCATGAGCGACCGGTAGGGATGGTAGAAGGCCTTTCCAACTGCTCCATTACGATTTAAGGCTATGTAGCCAGAATCAAGAGTCTCGTTCTCGTTTCCGACAAAGTAACCGATTCCATTATGTTGGCTGCCCGAAGTTATGTAGGGGACAGGGCCATCCATCCGGTCGCATGCATAGATATCTCGACCGGACTGAATGGCACCAATCTGCGATAGCCTGTACGCCTTCCATTCCTTCTTGGGCCATGAGGAAAGATAGCTGGCAGGTCGTCTACTCTCTCTCTCTCTCTCTCTCGATGCCGGCAATGCGCTTCATCAGGAATTCCCGGCAGCGCTCGACTTGTGCCGTCTCGCGCTCGCGAATGTAGTCCTCCATGAACTTCCAGTCAGGTTCTCCGAGCATATCGACTGGGAGGAGAAGCTGCTCTCGCAGAATGGTCTTTGCATTCCCCATGCGCCCGTAGGTGTATTTCGCACCTAGAGTCTGAGTTAGCATGCGTGCAATGAAAATACCCGTAAAGGGGTTCAACGCATCACTGCGAAGAAGCATGATCGATGAGCCGCCGCCGCCCCTTCCCAGAAAGCTGATTGGTTGATAGAAGCAGCTGCCATCAACGGGGCTGACGCTTATGCATCTGGGAGCATCAAGCTCTTCATCTATTTTTGGGGTGCAGAACTTAACAACGCCGTTGCCGGATGCGCCTGACGCGACGAACGGAATGTCCCCATTCTCGTAATCGTCCTTAGTCCTTGATACCGGTCTGGAGACAGTGAAAATCTCGTCAACTGAGAAAGCGAGCCAGTTTCTATCTTGCAAACTAAGCATCTTTAGCCTCCTCGAAGAGGTATCCGCGCCCGTGGGCGACCATGTCGAGCTGGAAGGTCAGGTAGTCGGCTATGGCCTTCTCAAAGTCTTCCTCGGAGGGTATCTCGTCGTTGAAGTAGTAGAAGCTGTGCAGCCACTCGTCATCGGGCTTGACGGTCGAGCGGACGCAGAACTTTGACGGTGCATCCTCGAGACCCCACCACACGTCGAGGAGATGACGCTTCTTGTCCTTAGCGGAATCGCCTTCCACGAGCCCGACATGAGCACGCACCTCGTAGCCGTCATCGCGGAAGTCGATGAAACGGCACTCCTTTAGCCGGTCGTGCGGCTCATGCGCGGTGAACACGGCTATGACGGGGTTCGTTCCCACGCCGTAAAAGGTGTCCGTGTTACAGGTGATGACCCCTTCGAGGGTGTGATGCTTCAAGATTGATTGCTTGAAAGCCTTCTCGGCTTTGCTCTTGCCGGTCATGGATGACTGAGGAACGATGACTGCAGCCCTCGCGCCCATGGTGAGGGAGTCGAGCAGCCTCTCCACAAACGAAATCTCATATTGGTCGGGGTCGGCCTTGGTTCCTTGGCTGTACGGCGGGTTCATCAGGCCGACGGTCGCACCCTTGAGCTGTAGCTGGGCGGGGTTCTGTTTGAGGAAGTCGCAGCATTCGAGGTTGCTGTTCCCGTCGCGCCGCAGAATCATGTTCGCAGCCGCCACGGCGAACATGTTGCTCTGAAGTTCGATGCCGTGGAGCTGCCTCTTCTTGATGTCCCTGCGCTCTTGCTCGCTCGAGGCGAAGGAGAGCATGCGGTGCATGGCGGCAATGAGGAAGCCCGCCGTCCCGCATGTCGGGTCGAGCACGGTGTCGTTTGGTTTTACGTCAACGAGGTCGCACATGAGGTCGCAGATGTGCTTAGGTGTAAGCACGATGCCCAAGGTTTGGCCATCGCCGCCCGAATAGCTCATGAACTCGCCGTAGAAGCGGCCGATGAAGTCCTCGGAGGTCTTCTGGTACTTGATGTTCTTGAAGACGTGTTCGTTGAGGAAGGTCGTGTAGTAGCGCAGCGGGGTCATGCCCAGCGTGTCGTTGACCTCGTTCAGGCGGAAGCTCGTCTGGATGATGCCGAACTCGGAGAGCAGCTTGTTCTTCTTCACGTCCGGGCCCACGTTCGAGCGCGTGAGCCTACCGCGTATGGCGTTCATGAGCTTGTCGCCGTCTCGCATTCCTTCAGTCTGGTCGCCGGTCAGCGACGCGATGGAGAAGCCACCGTACTCGATCTCATCGAGGGCGAGCAGGATGCCCGCGACCACGAGCGCCTTGTCTTGATCCTTGATGGAGCCGTAGGTGCGTAGGTACTCATGAAGCTCGGCGGCGTCCCTGAGAATTTGCTCAGTGGTTTTTTCCACGTCGGTCGGCTCGTCGAGGACGGCTCGCGTGTAGTACTCCTCGATGTTGTCGGGTGAGAGCCATGTAAAGGATTCGATGTCTTCGAGGCGCTTGTAGCCCTCTCGGTCGTTGACGAATACAGGGGAGATAGTGTGGCGTTTGGGATCCCCGGAGACTCCCACGGCGAAGACCTCGGTGAAGGGACTCCCCTTGGCGATGTGCGTGGCGTAGTGGTACGCGCCATTCACAGCGTAGTTGGTGACGGCATCGGTGCTCATGTCAAGGATGCCAGAATCGGTTAGCTTCTCGTGCTTGTCTTGGCTCGCCTTGTCCTCAACGACGATGATGAAGCGCCCGACACGGGCGACGTACTCAGGGTAGCCCGCCCTGCCGGTTCCGCGCTTGGAGGCAGATTTAAGCGCTTTCTCGATGTCCTTGATGCCGCTGCCCTGTGGAGTGAACTCTATGTCGCACTCGGTGAGTCTATCGGCGACCCAGAGGTCGAGCGCAGCTTCTGTTCTTGGCATGTGTGCACCTCTTTATGTAGAGACTTCTGTAAATGTTTAAGATTGCTGTTTTTGTGACGGCTATGACGGGTGTGACAAGGGAGGTCAGAGGGGGATGGTGCGAGTCTGGCAATCAGGCTCTAAGGAATCCACCTTGGTCTGCATACCTTTCATCAAACGGATCATTTTGGCTTTCCATGGCACCATCGAACCTATTTGAGGCTCCGAAATAATGCTCATACCTAGTTTTCCATTCGGTTCCAAAGTTGTCCTTTGGGTTGTAGCGGTCTTTCCATTGTTGAAAAGTGGTCGCAGGGATGCCGTTAACCTCAGCGTTTTCATATCTGCCTGTCAGTGCCCATGCCCACTGATCGATGTAGCGTTCTAGGCCGGGTTGGATCGTGCGGAGCACGGGCGAGCCATCAATTATCTGCGGGATGAGGCCTTGCTGATTTGCGATCTGGAAAAGCGCATGCGCCGCTTGAACGGGGCTCCCGAAGTCAAAGAACACCAGGGCTCCTTCTGTGACGTCAAGGGCGGATGCGAGGGCTTCTAGCTGCTGGCTTTTTGGAAGCCTTTTCTTCTGCTCGTACGCGCGTATCGCTGTTGTGGCGCAACCGCTCACTCGGCTTAGATCTCCCTGCGTATAACCTTTCTCTCCCCTTAATCGCTGCAAGGCCTCGGAAAGCTGCATGTTCTGCCATGGCTCGATGGCGGCAATACCATCGGAGGTCTGTTCATAGCGCATGGGAAATTCGGCTGGGTCATAGTCCATAAAAAAGCGGTCTTTCCATCTTTCGTAATCGTCTCGAGAGAGGTCTCCGGTTTTAAGCATTTGATATTGCTTCGCCCAGCCTGCGAGGAAGCTCACAAAGAAGCCGCTCTTTGGCTCCAGAACGGCGAAACGCTCATCTCGGTCATCCATAGAATGGCTTTTTCGCGGTGCGAGGCCAAAGGTCTCCCCTAGCTGAAACAGGGCGTTGGCAGGGAAAAGACAGATGTCATAAAGGCGAAGAGCTTCTGGTCTTACATCGAACGCCCTTGCGAGTGCATTGAGATGCGCTTCCTTTGGGGTGGATTTTTGCAACTCGTAGTTCCTCAGCGTGGACTCGCTAATGCCTGCGAGCCGTGCAGTCTCTGCCTGCGTAAGACGCTCACGCGAGCGGAGGTCTCGTAGTTTTGCGGCGAGGAGGTAGCTTTGCCAGTATTTGCCCGACTGAGAGCGCCTGTACTCATTAACGAGTGTTCGTGCAGAATCGTAAAGGCTCATGCCCCAGCCTTTCATTTGAGAGATAAGGTCACCTATGATTCATATTATACAGAACATCTCAAATATGTACTAGATATGTGGAAAGACACTCTATTGGTGAATAACCGAAAAATGTCTTACTATGCAATCAGTAAGACATTTTTAAGCATTAAGCATAAATGCGACTTACTGTGTAACTTGACAAAGGAATACGGTGCATAGATATATCTCTGCACATTAAGGTCAGTGAAGTAAAGAGAGAGGAGGTGTACAAATGGAAACTCGAAAATTGGTCGGCGCAGACTACGTTATGAGATCGCTTGGCGTATCCCGTGCAAGCGCATATCGCATCATCCGTGATCTCAACAACGAACTTGAGGCGTCCGGCGTTCGCACGTTGGCAGGGAAGGTGAATTTGGCCTTCTTCGAGAAACGCTTCTTCGCGATCCCCGAGAAGGAGGCTGGAGACAGTGGCTGTCAGTCGAGACAGTAAGACCGGCTTATGGGAAGTCCAAGTTTGGTATCACACCCATGACGGTCGAAGGAAGAAGAAACACAAGCGTGGCTTCCGTACGAAAACAGAGGCCAGGCAATGGGAACGCGAGTTTCTGTTGCGCGCAGAAGGCTCGCCATCGATGAAGTTCGCGGACTTTGCCGAAGTCTACATGGCTGACATAAAGCCTCAGCTCAAGCTCAACACCTTTCTAACCAAAGAGCACATCATCAAGACCAAGATCGTCCCGTTTTTCGGCGAGATGCAGTTGGATGAGATTCAGGCGGCGGATATCATGCGCTGGCAGAACGAGCTCCGAAGCGCTATCAATCCACGGACGGGCAGTCCATATGCGGCAAGTTATCTTAGGACCGTTCGAAACCAGTGCTCGACCCTGTTCAACCATGGTGTTCGCTATTACGACTTGAGTGAGAACCCGTTTGCGAAGACGGGCAAAGCTGCCAAGGCACATGAGCCGGAGATGCAAATCTGGACAACTGAGGAGTATTTGCGTTTCTCTGATGCAATCATGGACAAACCGAGGTCACATATGGCGTTTGAAATCTTGTATTGGGCGGGTGTCCGAGAGGGCGAGCTTCTAGCTCTCACCCCATCCGATTTTGCCCTCAAGAAATGCCAGTTGCGTATCTCGAAAAGCTATCAGCGCATCAAGGGTGAAGATGTCATCACACCTCCGAAAACTCCGAAATCGGTGCGCACGATAAGCATCCCGGAGTTCTTGGTTGCTGAGGTCGGTGAGTACATCGAGCTGTTCGGTATCGCAGGGGATGAACGAATGTTTCCCGTATCGAAAAGCTATCTCTATCACGAGATGCTGCGCGGCTGCAAAAACTCAGGCGTTAAACGCATCAGGGTCCATGATTTACGCCATTCCGCAGTGAGTCTCTTGATCTCGATGGGTTTCAGTGCGGTAGGCATTGCCCAGCGAATGGGACACGAAAGTATCGACATCACATATCGATACGCGCATCTTTTCCCATCGGTTCAAGACGACATGGCGCGCGCTCTCGACAAGGTGGGAGGTTACGCTAATGAGTAAGAAGAACTTGGATGCCCACGGTCGGTTGCGCAGCGTGACCGTCGCGTTCCGCGTGTCGTCTGAAGAGGCGGCTTTGATAGATGCGCAGGTCGCGAACAGCGGGCTTACCAAACAGGACTACATAACCAAGCGGCTGCTCCATCGGGAGGTGAGGGTCATTCCGAGCAGCCGAGTCCAACGCGCTTTGCGGGAGCAGATGAAGGGAGTGTATCTAGAACTGCGGCGTCTTCGCGATTGGTCGGAAATCAATCCCGAACTTGAGGCGATCGTCGAGCTGCTGGCCGAAGAGTTTGTCGCGCTTGGCGACGAAAAGTCCGATGTGGAGAAGGAGGATGAGGCGATAGCCAATATGAAACGTGGAGTCTAGCTCAAAAGCATAGGAGGTTCACTGTGAACTTAGAAAAAGAGGAGACGGAGGCTGGGGCTGCTTTGGCGGGCGATCCGAGTCTCCGCTCCGAAGAACATTATAACTGGGAAAAATGCGAGAACGCCTGGACGGAAGTATGCGGTGCAGAATGTTACGGCTGTCCGGTAGGCGAAATGAATGCAAATAAGATCAAGGGTGTGGGCGCTCAGACGCTCATGGAGAAGATTCTCAAAAAGCCAGTCTGGCTCGTCGAGGGGCTGCTTCCCACGAATTGCACTTGCGTCCTTGCGTCTCCGCCCAAGTACGGAAAAAGCTTCTTCGCCTTGCAGCTCGGGCAGAGCGTCGCCATGGGCGAGCCGTTTCTGGGATACAAAACCACGAAGTCTCCTGTGCTGTACCTTGCGCTGGAAGATGTTCCCATGCGGGTTCAGAATCGTCTTTGGGGATTGACCGACGAGAGCACGGACGATTTCGTCATCGCGACCGAGGCCTTTACGCTCGGCGGCGGACTCATCGGACAGCTTGAGGATTACTTGGGGGACCACCCGGAGACCAAGCTGTTCATCATCGACACCCTGCAAGTTGCGCGCGATGCGTCGGCAGACTACTCGTATTCTTCCGATTACGCGGACATGCGGATGCTGAAGGCGTTCTCGGACAAGTACGGCGTTTGCGTCCTCGTGTTGACGCATCTTCGTAAGATGATTTGTCCGTCGGACTCGTTCGCGAACATTACGGGAACGACGGGTATCTCCGGCGCGGTCGACCAGATGATGGTTATGCAGAAGGACGGCCGCCATGACGCGATTACCGCGTTGGAGGTCACCGGCAGGGACATGCCGGATGCGGTCCTCAAACTTCGCCGCGTTGGGACCTTGTGGGAGCTGGTTGAGAAGATTGACGGGGAGAAACTTGAGGCGGAATCCGTTCCCGATTGCGTGAAGTTGATTGCTCGGAACGTTCTAGATTCGGAATCGGGATGGTCGGGCACCATGACTGATCTCATCCAGCATTTCGGTATCGACGGGGTCAGCCCGGCGGCGCTCGGCAAGCTGCTCGCTCAGCATCGCGATTGGATGGAGCGCAACGGCGTCAACTTCACTTCAAAGCGGACGTCGTCTGCCCGAACGGTCTTCCTCGATCCTGTAACACGCCATGACGGCAGTGACATAAGTGCAGGAGAAAACGTTAATGATTAGCTTTGCCAAAGTGAAGCGTACGAGGTGACTTGATGCCCGGCTCTCCCAGTGCTGAAGGCGCTATGGAGGGCCGGGCGTTTTGCGTTTCTGCTCGGCGGCGGCACCTCCCATAATCGCAAAGCGCCCTCTCGCACCGGACGGGCCGTTGCTCACATGCAAGATGTAGGAAGCGTACGTACAAACGCGGTAAAACCGCGTCCGTACTACTCTTCCATCTTGCTTCGCATGGGCTTTAGGAGCCATACGAAAGGCGGCAGCTGGCTGTTTGGGTGACATCTAAGCATTGCCGGAGGGCGCCTGAAATCGAGAAGAGCCGAAAGCGCGATGGCGGCATCGCATGGAAAGAAAAACTAAAAAGGAGCAATACGATATGTCGAACACGAGAGTGCGGGATAAGCAGATTTGCGTTTTCGCAACGGAACGTGAGCGCGATATGCTCAAACGAAAGGCCGGAAAGGCGGGCTTGACGGTCAGTGAATATGTGCGACAGACACTGATTTATTCTGACAAGGCAACCGTCGTGCTCGTAGATACATCTCCGTTTGAAGCCGCGCTTGCCGAGCTTCGCATACAAGGAGTCAACCTGAATCAGATTGCTAAACAGCTCAATTCTGGATATGGCGATTTGAATCTCAATGAAACGGTAAGGCAAATCCATGAGAATTTGGGTGACGTCTATCAGAATGTGACGGGGGCGCTTATTGCGCTTCGAGAGGAGGCCGACAAGCATAAGCTTGTTGTCGATTTTGAGCGTCACATAGAAGTCGATGACGAGGAGTAGTCGGTTGGAGTTTTGACTTTTCCAAAACCGGGATTGCTCGGGAAGGCGGGGCGGAATTCCGTCCTTCCGTTTTTTGTGAAAGTTAAAATGTAAAACGATTTGAAGGTTGGTAAAAGACGCGCTCGGTACGGTCGCTTATTTCGTTGGGGGGCAGCCATGAAGGTCAAGTACGCAGATGCCACGGATGTCGCGGGAGAGGACGTTCTTCGCTGGTTCGAGCTGTGCGAGACGCCCGGTGAGTGCGCGGAGCTTGCAAGTGATATGAAAGACCTCATCGACTCGGTGGCCGCGACGCGGGCTGAATGGCTGACGCGCTCCGATGCCCCTCGCCCCGATCCAATGCGAGTCAGGCCTACCGAGGACGCGCTGGGTCTCGGTACGGTGCCCTTCGCGGTCAGTTATGATCAAGATGACCCGCTCTACACATTCGACTGCTCGTGGTGTTGCGGTGTGGACGTGCTCCGCACTGCCGATAGGAGGGCGGTCGGAAAGGCGGAGCTTCCTTTCCGGGACTTTCCAAGGTGCTTCAAAACCAAGGTCGAGGCGACAGTATATGAACTGAACGAGGAGACTCCTGACGGCTTCAACCTGCACGGTCACATCGCCATCGCCGACTATCACGGAGGCTGGCTCGTCTGGCTCGGCGAGGACCTAGAATGCGAGGCGCATTAGCGATGCATTATAGGCTCGACTCTTTCTACGATTGCGATTGCCGAGATCGGACTGGCAGAGCAGGTCTTTTCGCCTCTGACGATTTACAGGCTATCGACCAGACGCATCGCGCTCTCTGGCAGTGCGAATGCGCGGGGCAGAGCCGGGTTCTCGTTCTGTGCCGACCATCGACTGCCGGGTGGTTCGAGATTGCCCGAGCGGGCACGCGGAGGTATGCGGGTCATGTCTGAGCTTGGAGAGCGGGTCGAGGTCATACGAAATGGCGAAGGCTTCGTGAGCATCGATGGCAAGCGGTGGTTCGCGCCCTATGGCGATGCCGAGTGGGCGTGGTGGATTGAGGTTGCGCCGAACGGCGAAGAGCTTCACGGGCTGTGGGAGTTCTGGGAAGACGAGGGCGTAGTCGCCTGCATATGCGGATGATTGGAAAATCGGACAGGCGGAGTCGTCAGCCCTGTGACGTGTCCGCCTATTGTCAAAATTACCGTCACGGCTGTCATGCCGTCATGGGGTTCTTTGCGCGGCGAGGCATGACTGATTTACCGTGGCCTGAATCAATCTATCTTAGTGCGGACTCAATCTCCACGATGAGAAGACCCGGCAAATTCCGGGTCTTCTGCTTTGATGCGGGGCTGTCTTCTTTAGCGCTCATCGCATGTCTGGTTGCCGTCCGCGAATATCTCGGCGTCGAAGAACTCCCTGAGCGAAACGCCCAGACCCTCGGCGATGCGGTCGATGTTCTCGATGGAGACGTTGCGTCTGCCGGTCTCTACTTCCGCGAAGTAGGTACGCGACATCTCTATCGAGTATGCGAACGCCTCTTGGCTCACGCCAAGGCGGTTACGGAGCTCCTTGATGCGGAGTCCAACGCGCATTTTGGGACCAAGCTGAGTCATCGGCACCTTCCGTTCATCGGTACCAATGGTTCGCTCTAGTTCTATTTAAGGCACCCCTATATAAGTGACAATCTGGAGTACAATGGAATTTCAATCTGTTTGTGCTTAGAGAGGGGTTCTTATGAGGAAGAGACTAGTCGGTTCTGCTCTTTCGATTGCGGCGGTATCGGCTCTTGTGGTATCAACGACTACATTGGAGCCGATACCAGCTTTTGCAGCTGAAGGCGGTATCGACGCTATCCAGAGCGGCCAGCTTTCGGTTTCTACCTTGCCGGGGGAGAATGCGCCCGATTCTTCTTACGATCCGCTTTCCGAGGCAGTCAAGGGCGACGGATGGACACTTGACGCGGGCGGCGTCCTGACCATTGAGAAGAACATCAGCAAGCCGGCGGGCGGCGATTATGAGTGGTCGCGATACGACAAGAGGGTTGTCGAGGTCCGTCTGGCGGAGGGGGTGACCGCGTTACCGGACCTTGCGTTTGCATCGAGTGCATATGGTGAGAATCCAATCAATTACTCGAATCTCAAGAGGTTTTCGGCGTGCTCGACCCTGAAGACTATCGGCTTGAGCGCATTCGCCGGTGTGGGGAGCTTGACCGAGGTGCATCTTAACGATGGGTTGGAGTCGGTGGGCCACACCGCCTTCTCGGAGACGGGCATCACTTCAATCGAGTTGCCGGACAATGTGACGTGGGGCGGCGACTGCTTTGCCAACTGCCGCCAGCTCAAGGGCACCTTGGTGATCCCCGGGGGATCGAAATTCGAAGAGGGGTCCAACGGGACGTTCTGGGGAGTCGGCGTCGATACCGTCATTGTTGAAGAGGGTGTAACGTGGATTCCCAACAGCGCCTTCAACGGCTGCCCGAATCTGAAGCGCATCTATCTGCCCAAGTCGGTCGTGCAGATTGGCGGCGCTCATGAGGGAGCCCCCGGAATCCATTACGCGTCAATCGACCCCTGCACGATCGTCGGCTATAAGGGGACGGCTGCCGAGCAGTACGTCGACCATTGGCTTGAAGTCAATCCCGGGGACAGTGCGGGCCTATCCTTCCACGCTATAGACGGCGAGAAGCACGAGTTCGGGCCGTGGGAAGTGATCTCCGAGGCGACTTGTACCGATGCGGGAGCCAGAAAGCACGC
Source organism: uncultured Coriobacteriaceae bacterium (assembly GCA_900544655.1). Classification (GTDB taxonomy): domain Bacteria; phylum Actinomycetota; class Coriobacteriia; order Coriobacteriales; family Atopobiaceae; genus Parolsenella. The sequence goes on along the minus strand of UQWE01000003.1, from coordinate 8,811 downwards.
GTGCGCGGTCTGCGGCGCGGAGCGAACCGAGAGCCTGCCCGCCCTTGGTCACACTTGGGGTGAAGGCATCGTTACCGCCGAGCCCACCGCGAACGCGGAGGGCGAGAGGACGTTCACGTGTGGGAGATGCGGCGTCGCACGGACGGAGTCGATCGCTAAGCTTGAGCAGAAGGCTTCCGATGTGAGCGACGGCAAGGTCGAGAGTGCTGACGACAACCTCCCTGCAACGGGCGACCCCGCGTCAATGCTCGGGCTCCTGACCGCTTTCGGCACGGCGGTCTCCGCCGTTGGGACGGCACTGCGCCGGAGGAAGGATTGATCGCTACTGACCTCATCGCCATGGACTGGTTTTGAATGAGAATATAAGTAGACAACGCCCGCGCGGTATGTACTTTGCCTTCTGCGGGCGCTCTGCTTCTTCACCGTTGATGGCCTCCTGCCTTGTCTTTTGGGAGGTGGGAGGGGAACGATTCCCTCTGGATCAGTTTTCTAGCTCTGGGTATTGATTGGGTACCAATGAAGCCGAAGCTGGTGGTTCACGGGAACATAGAATGAAGTCCCATAGTCTTCCGTACCACCCATGAGACAAGTTGCCTTATCGAGTGGGAGTAGGCCGATAGGGTTCTGACCTGCATTTTTGAGTGCCGTACTATGCTCCTGAGTTTCGTTTCGTACGAGAGTCACGGCAAAGCCACCAGCGACATTGGTGAGTAAATCCGACAATCTGGCCTCCGTTCCCGCGTTGGGACGGAGGCTTATTCTTTGCGGTTTTACTCCCTTTCACCTGCGATTTCGCCATTTACTCCCCCGTGTTTCGAGACAGCAAGGCGCGGGGCGGTATTCGGAGGAATGGGAGTAAGGATTTATCCCAAGTGAGTAGACGCGCGGTTTTTGTCCCCGAGGGCGAAACGAGGCCGTTTCGGGCCCCGTGAAACTCAAATCGGGTTGCAGCGATTAGAGCCGCTGCTCACCACTTGCAGTAATTCCGCGAAACGGTCAATGGCGGCGAGCGCGTCCTCCTTGTCGATTTCCTTGGACTCTTAGTTCTTTTCGAGCGTTATGCCGTAGCACCCCTCGCTTCAAATCCGTTTCCTATGGCGACAGCCGTAGCAATCCGCTTTGTCAGAATTGAAGTCGTGGCGTTGACGCGTCTGAGATGAATGCCATCTTGAATGCAAGCAAGGGGCGCGCCATTCCTCGTTCCGCCAGACCTGGTTGTATCGCTTCCAGGCTTTCACCGGGGCCGCGCCCTTCTCTCAGTCCCTGAAGGGCGCGTAGAATACGATGAGATCGTCGTGCAGGTCCGCATACCACCAGCTGCGGAACCCTCCGTTCTCATGGCTGAATATTTGTTCTTCCGTCATACGGCAAGTGAACAGCGGTCCTCTGTCCGGCTCTCCGCTCGATTCGTGCTTGCGGCCAACGAGCCAATCCAGCATGTCAGCCCAAGTGCGCTATGCTGCGGGCATCGATTCCGGCATGGTCGCAACCAGCTGGTAGGGTGCAGCCTCCATCAAAGTAACGCCGACGAGGTTTGACCGTTCATTCTGCCCCTTGTAGAATCGGGCTAAAAATCCAGGCAGAAGGAAGAAATGATTGGACAGGTTTATCACGTCGGGTTGACTGTCAGCGACTTGGATCGTTCGGTAGCTTTTTACCGCGACATCTTGGGGCTTCGCTACGAGGGCGAGCTGTTGATGGAAGGCGGAGAGACCGAGGCGATGTTCCAACGGGGAAACTGCAGGGCTCGTGTCGCGTACCTGAACGGGTCGGACCAGCTGAATATGCCGCCCGTGGAGCTGATCCAGTTCGTCGGCGACGAGGTTGCCCACAAAGCAGCCGACCTCTTCACCACTTCCATCTCGGAGCTTTGCTTTTACGCCGACGACGCCGACGCGGTGTATCAAAAGCTGATGGAGCAGGGCGTGGAGTGCCTCTCTTCGCCACAGGAGTTCGATTTTCGCCACGATGGCTTTGGCCGCAGCCGTGCTTTCTATTTCCGCGATCCTGATGGGATCATCCTAGAGATCATGCAGCCACTGGACGATTAATAGGCGAACTGCCTCCCATTTCTCGGTGCCTGGGAAATGGGAGGTTTTCTCATGCTCATCGATTTCAGGGTGAAGCACGATGTCGGGGCGTGGGGGCATCCCGTCGTTCTATTCGATTCCGGCATGGGCTGCTGGGTTGTCTCGTGCGCCAACAGCCTCCGAATTCTCATCGCTCGCACGAGGCATGAGCTCTATACCCGGGAGGGCGTTCTCGTGCTGGACCTCGCGAGGTGGCTGCTCGGCGAGCAGGTGTTCTGAGCGTCATGCGGGGATATCGCGCGATAGGGCACGCGGGGCCGTTCGCGCCCGCACGGGAAACGCCGTTGCCGTATGGGCGGCCAGTCGCATCCGATAGGCCTTTTGTTAAACAGGCCTATCGGATGCGCACGAAGCGATCGCGCCAACAACGAAGCTCCAACCTGCTCGCCAACTCATGGGCAAGCAACCTGAGACTACTCATTTCTCCTACTGGCAATGAAGGCCCGCGACCTGCAGTTTTGCAAACTGCTTGAAAGCCACCCGCGCTGATTCACTTACGGTTGCAGCTGGCGGCTAGCAGGCAAAAGGGTGCTTGAGTTTCAAAACGGGCGTTCTCGGCGCTATCGAGTCTCCAAAGGCGGCCCGCCGCACCCTTTGGGACAAAAACAAAAACTCAAAGCCTTGAGTTTGAAAAAAGTTTTTGAAGTTGCCTCGATTTTCTACCCCGAAGCCGACGAAACACGACACGGCGTTACCTGACGGCGCTCGATTCGAGACGGCACCGAAAACTGGATGCAACTGGAATGACGGGACGTCAGAACCGATGCCGTCGAGTGGGAGTGAGGGTTAAGAAACCAACTTTTGCAAAATCGAAAAAAAGTGTCTTAACTGACGATTATGGGGGCATAAGCCAGCGGATTGGGAAGATATGCCCTCATACCGGGACATATCCACGTCACGAGCAAACCGTTCTGCGCAGGTCGTTGACACCGGGCTCGGCGCTTGCAAAAATTGAATCTGATAACGCCCGCACGGTATGTATTTTACCTTCCGCGGGCGTCTTGCCCTTCTGCCTCCATTTGCCCGCATGCCTGCGGCTTGGCGTTGGGTGCCATCGAAATGCGCCCAGTTAGGAGCTCATATGTCCTCGCAAGCACCGGGTGTCGAGTTTAGCCGCGCGATCAGCTTTCTTAAGCGCCGTTACCCCGGCTTCGCGGAGACGGCGTATCAGGAGTTCATCGCTCACGTCGAGCCTGATTTTGATGAGCTGTCATATGAGCATGCCGAGCGTCTCCATGAGCTGGCGTTGGAGTGGGCCATTTTCGACAAGCCCTTGGAGGGCGGGCTCTCGGGCATCGAGTTGTACTGCGTGGAGAATCCCGATCGGCGCGGAAACGGCTACTTGAGCCAGCTTCGCGAGGCGGTGAATAATCAATTCAGCAGTATGTTTTCCGTCGAGCATGTCGATATCGCCGCACATCGTCTCGAGCTGCTTGATGTTTACACTGGCGAGATGTTTTGGGTGCGTGACCACTCGCTTTCTGAAGGGCTTTTCCGCGAGGGCGAGCAGGGGCCATGCGGGGTCATCGTGGCGCGCCTCACAAAGTCGGGCGGCGCATGGTTCTTCCCGGGTAACGTGGTCGCCTTCTACCCGGTCGTGATGGCTGACCATATGAAAGAACTCCTCGGGGAAGATGGCGGAGAGCGACCTTCGTTCCTGGAGCTGGCGCGCCAGACGTACGGGCCCCGTGGGGGCGTGGTGAGTGGATCGCTCGAGGCGCAGTTCCCCGACGTGGACTTCGAAGATCCAGAGCAGCTTGCCGATTTCTGCGTCCAGCTGGCGGATCGGTACCGCGAGCTCGCGGACCGTTTCGCCCTCAAGGCGACATGGGAGAGCGTCGTGTTCGACATTGCCCATGAGGATGGGAAGATCATGCCCACCGAGCTGATGAAGCGCTCCCTCGGGGATTTGGGGGAGACGCGCGTGAGTACGATGGAAGACCTCGACGAGATCCTGGGCGTCTGGATGGCCGCATGGAACGTCATGCCGCATAACGCGCTGGGCGGTCGCGCGCCGGCGGAGTCATGACGTCCCTGCGGCCATGCGGAGTTCGGTGGGTGCCTTGCGCTTGTCGGGAGTGCGGGTGGGGCCATAATGCAGCGCACCTTTGGCAAGCCCTCCATCTGAGATGCCTGGCCACCAGGTTTTCGTGCGGATGGGGCAGTACGAGTGGACGAGCAAGAGCGCATCCTCAGCTTGAGGCAGATGGCGTAGGCGAAGCCGTCGTGCCAAAGAATCTGAGAGAGCAGCTCGCAAGGGGAACCGTCGCTGCTCATGATGCGTTCGAAGACTAGGTCTTGCTCGCAGGAGAGATGGCAGGTCTTGCCGTCAATCCTGTCTGACATGGAAAGGGAGAACCCCGTGAAGGCCGCCCCTTTGCATCAAGGACCGTCCATCGGCAATCGCCCTTAGCGATACAGCTCCTCGATGCTGAATAGCCTCAGCTGCTTGCTCGGATCGACATCTCCGTCAAAGCCGGAACGCGAAAAGAACCCGTAGGCGTAGCAGTCGAGCCCCGTTGAACGGACCTGCTCGATCTCCTCGTCGATCATCTCCTGCGTGACGGGCGTACCTCGGAACTTCGCCTCATAGAACACGTAGCCATGCGGGTCGTGCGTCACCACGTCGAATTCGCCGTTCGTCTTGTTGGCGGGGTCGTTGTACCAATAGCGGCCAATATCGTCGAACAGTTCGGGCAGTTCTCCCGATCGATTTTTTCGGATGAGGAACTGCCGGCATACTTCCTCAAATGCATGCGGTGCGTAGTTCGTCTCAAAATCCTGAGAGATGTACCGGTCGTAAAAGACCTGTGGGTCGAGGAAGGTGCGCTGCGAGGCGTATCGAAAGACATAGCGGTAGTAGAACAGCGACAGCCCGTCGATGATCCGGTAGCTCGATTTCTTCTTGTTGAACGGATCGTTGATGGGGGCTTGTTTTTGCACGAGTTCCATGCGGATGAGCCGGTCGAGGACATCGACCATGGTGGGCCCGCTGGATACGTGCGACTGGGAGAGGATATCCCGATACTTAGAGTATCCGTCGGCAAGCGCCCCGAAGACCTCGTTGGCGTTCACGATTTTCGAGATCTCCGAGTTGAGATACATCGAGACCTCGTTTTCCAGACGCGCCCCCGGTTCTGATATGAGCTCGATAATGTTCTCCCGTACAGAGAGCTTCGGGTTGATAAGGCGTGTGTAGTACGGGATGCCGCCGAACACGCTGTATAGACGCACTTTGTCTTCGGCGGAAAAATCGGGGTAGAAACGCGCCGCGTCGTAATAATCCATCGGTTTGAGGTCGATGGTGAGGTTGATTCGCCCATACAGAGGATTCTCGCGCTCAAGTAGCGATTTCATGACCTCGACGAACGATCCGCAGAGAATGAGCGTGAGGTGGGATGAATCGCGATGGCGGTCCAGCAACGACTGCAGGATGCTGTCGAGCCCTTTGACCGTTTTGCGCAGGTACGGGTATTCATCGAGGACAAGCGTAAGGGGTTCCTTGACGGACAGAGTAAAGAGGTGGTTGAGAAGCGCCTCGAGATTGCCGAAGCCCAAGGGTGGGAGGTCGAAGACCTCGGATACGAGGGCGGAGAGGCTCTCGAGGTTGTTCTGCTCGGAGGTCTCCTTGCATTCGTAATAAATGCTGCGGCAGTTGGTTGTCGACAGCGACTGCTTGATGAGCTCGCTTTTGCCCACGCGTCGGCGCCCGTACACGAGTATGGCGCTCTGGCCGTCCGATTCGATTTCACGCTCAATGCGGGCGAGCTCACGCTCGCGACCAAAGAAATCCATACTCGGTCCTTTCCGACTCGGTTTCAACCGAGTAAAAGTTTAATGATATAGGGCGGCTATTTCAATAATCGGCCAGTCGGGGGTCTGCCCTCTCGATTTCGCTGCCCCATGCCCTGCTGTGCCGCCGCTCCTGCGCGATGATGCGGTTCGCTCGCTCGCCCTCGTCGTTCTATCAGGGGCTATGGGGCCTCGTGTAAGTGAGTTGGGCTTCGCGTAGCAGCAGAATGCGTAGCTGCGCAAGTTCGCCTCGAGTGGGCTCGATGCGCCTGTTGGGAGGTTTGTCGGTCGTGATTCCCCAATCGCCTCTGCCGAGAAGCTCGGCGCCTAATCGAGCGCACCTGGCTCAAAGACCGTCTCCTCATATGTGACGGCATTCGAGGAGGCATTCCTGTTCTACCGCGTTGCACGCTACGACCTGCACGGCAAGGCGCTACTCAAGACGAACCCCAAAGAGTACATCGTCGACACCGGTTTCAGGACTTGGATGGCAGGATACAGAGTCACGGATATTGGTCGCCTGTTCGAGAATGCCGTATATTTCCAGCTACTCTACGAAGGATGGAGTGTGCATGTGGGCAAGCTCTACGGCAAGGAGGTCGACTTCGTCGCAACGAAAGATGGGCACGTGCTCTACGTGCAGGCGACAGACGAGATGTTCGCCAGTGAGACCAGGGAACGCGAGATTGCTCATCTGAAGGCGATACGGGACAATCATGAGAAGATTATGGTTGTGAGGCTGGGTTCCTATGATACTGACATTGACGGCATTCGCATTGTGAGTGCGAGGGACTTTTTCCTTTAGAGGGAGGAAAGCGGCTAAAACGGTATGGCCGCAGCTCCCGCGGAGGGATGTACGGGAGCTGCGGCTGGAGGTGCCGTCCCTAGTCGAACAAGCTCGGCATGTCGTCATCCTTCATGAGGGCGCCGGCGGAGGGCAGACTTTGAGCGGTGAACTTCTCTGCGGAGACGCCGGCGCCCAGCACCTCCTCGGTGGTGCTCACGGCGGTGATGGCGCGGCCCTTCTTTGCTGTGAAGGCCTGGACGCCCTGGGTGTTTGTGGTCGTCTTGGTCTTGAGTAGCGACGTGTTGAAGTTCATCAGGCGATAGTCGCTCGAGACCAGCGCGATGTCACGGTCCTCTTTGAGCACCTGGGCGTACAGCAGCTTGGACCCGCCGTAGATGGCGTTCTTGAGGCGCTTGCGGTTGGTCTTAGTGACGTAGCCGGCAAGCGCGACGCGCACCGCGCGGCCGTTCTCGAAGATGAACAACGCGTCGGCTTTGTAATCCTCGGGATCGATGACCCAGATCACGCTCTCATCCGGATCCATCTCGAGGTCGGTTGCCAGATACGATCCCAGCTGGGCGGACTTGGTGTCCTCGAACGCCGCAACCTTGCATTTGTACACCTGGCTCTTGTTGGTGAAGACCAAGAGCTCATGCGTGTTGGCGGACGGGAACTCGATAAAGGGCTCGTCTCCGTCCTTGTATTTGAGCTCCGCGGCCTTGCGTAGAACGCGGTCCGTCATCTTCTTGAGGTAGCCCTCGCGCGAGAGCATGATGGTGACCGGGTACTCCTCGACCTCGGGCTCCAGGCTTACCTCGATGACGTCGGAGGGCTCGATGCGGCCCGTGCGACGCGGCATGACGTATTTCTTGTTGACCGCCGCCAGCTCGTCGCTGATGACTTTCTTGATGTTCTCCTCGCTCGAGAGGATCTCCTCGAGTTCGGCAATCTCGCCCTCGAGCTTCGCGATGTCCTTGGTGCGGTTGAGGATGTACTCCTCGTTGATGTTGCGCAGCTTGAGTTCGGCGACGAACTCGGCCTGGGTCTCGTCGATATCAAATCCGCGCATCAGGTTGGGGATTACCTCGGCCTCGAGTTTGGTGCCGCGGATGATGGCGATGGCCTTGTCGATGTCGAGCAAGATCGCTTCGAGACCGTGCAACAGGTGCAAGCGCTCGGACTTCTTGCCCAGGTCGAAGTTCACGCGACGGCGCGTGGATTGGACGCGCCATGCGACCCACTCGTGCAGGATCTGGCGCACGCCCATCACGCGGGGGTACCCGTCGACCAACACGTTGAAGTTGCACGAGAACGAATCCTGCAGCGTGGTGATGCGATAGAGCTTTGCCATGAGCTTCTCGGGGTCGACGCCGCGCTTCAGGTCGATGGCGATGCGCAGGCCGGAGAGGTCGGTCTCGTCGCGGATGTCGGCGATCTCGCGCACCTTGCCCTCCTTGGAGAGCTTGACGATGCGGTCGATGATCACGTCGGTCTTGGTGGTATAGGGGATCTCGTAGACCTCGATGATGCGCTCTTCGGGGACCCAGCGCCAGCGCGAGCGGATCTGGAAGCTGCCCAGGCCCGTCTCGATGATGCGCTCCATCTCCTCGCGGCGGTAGATGATCTCGCCGCCGGTGGAGAAGTCGGGCATGGGTAAGTACTCGAGCAGGTCGCAGTCGGGGTCCTCGAGATAGTGCATGGTAGCGGTGCAGACCTCGTTGAGGTTGAAGCCGCAGATATCGGACGCCATGGCGACGCCGATGCCCTTATTGGCCGACACCAGGATGTTGGGGAACGTGGTGGGCAGCAGGCGCGGTTCCTTCATGGCGCCGTCGTAGCTGTCCACGAAGTCGACCGGGTCCTTGTCGATGTCCTTGAAGATCTCGGCGCAGATGGGGGAGAGCTTGGCCTCGGTGTAACGCGAGGCGGCGTAGGTCAGGTCGCCCGAGTAGTACTTGCCGAAGTTGCCCTTGGACTCCACGAACGGCGCGAGCAGCGCCTCGTTGCCCGTGGCGAGGCGGACCATCGTCTCGTAGATGGCGCCGTCGCCGTGCGGGTTGAGCTTCATGGTCTGGCCCACGATGTTGGCGCTCTTCTGGCGCTCGCCCTTGAGCAGGCCCATCTTGTACATGGTGTAGAGCA
>UQWE01000002.1 GCA_900544655.1 uncultured Coriobacteriaceae bacterium | reverse complement strand
GCGCTCCCGCGCGCCCTCGAACGCAGCAAGCTGCTCGTCGCTCGGTCGCACGTCACCAAAACCGGGCACGTTCGCCAGCTCATCCACGGCAGGCAGCCCCGCCAGGATCTCGTCGCGAGACGCGCGCGAGGCGCCGCCCCCGTGGGAGCGACGCCTCGGCTGCTTGGTTGACCTGCTCTTTGCCGGTCTCTTTCCCATGCGTTAGTCTTCCTTCTCCACAGAGCGCATGATGGCCTTGTAGATCTCGACGAACGGGATAATCAGGAAGGCGATGCCCAGAGCGGTGAGGAAGCCCTTGAGCTCGAGGCCCGGCACACCAAAGAACATCATCGCAAGCGGCTCGAACTCGACCACGATGAGGGTCAGCACGAGCGCGAGGGCAGAGGCGGCCCAGAGCCAGCCGTTCTGCTTCTTCATCGTGAAAATCGACTGACGACGGCTGCGCATGTTGAAGCAATGGAAGATCTCGACCATGTTAAGCGTGATGAACGCCATCATGACGCCCTCTTCATCCGCGGTGCCGGCAATCATGTCCGCGATGTTGATGTAGCCCATGTCGAAGTACACGCCCGCGAAGAAGCTCGCGAGAACGAGCGCCGTGATGATGATGCCCTGGACCACGCAGTCGACGCCCATGTGACCGGCGAAGACGCCGTCAGAGGCCTTACGCGGCTTGCGACGCATGATGTCGCCCTCGGCGTCCTCCATGCCCAGCGCCAGAGCCGGGAAGCAGTCCGTCACGAGGTTGACCCACAGCAGCTGGACCGGCTGGAACAACGTGAAGCCAACGAGCGTGGCGACGAAGACCGAGAAGACCTCGGCGAGGTTCGCGGAGAGCAGGAACTGGATGACCTTGCGGATGTTGTCGTAGATGCGACGGCCCTCTTCGCACGCGGAGATAATCGTGGCGAAGTTGTCGTCCGCAAGCACCATGTCGGCGACGTTCTTGGTAACGTCGGTACCGGTGATGCCCATGCCCACGCCGATGTTGGCGCGCTTGATGGAGGGAGCGTCGTTCACGCCGTCGCCGGTCATGGCGACGATCATGTCGCGGCTCTTCCACGCCTCGACGATGCGCGTCTTGTGCTCGGGCTGGACGCGGGCGTAGACACCGTAGTCCTCGATGTGGGCGTCAAGCTCTTCGTCCGTCATGCGGTCAAGCTCGGCGCCGGTGATTGCCTGCGAGCGGTCCTCGATGATGCCGAGGTTCTTGGCGATGGCCACGGCGGTGTCGATGTGGTCGCCCGTGATCATGACGGTGCGGATGCCAGCGGTGTGGGCCTCGTCGATGGCGGCTGCCACCTCGGGACGCTCGGGGTCGATCATGCCGGAGAGACCGCAGAACGTAAGGTCCTGCTCAAGGGCATCAGCGGAGAAGTCCGTGGGCTTGGCCTCGTAGTGGCGGCAGGCAAGCGCGAGCACGCGTAGGGCCTGGTCTGCCATGGCCTTGTTGGCCGAGAGGAGCTCGGCGCGCTTCTCGTCAGTGAGGGGCACAATCTTGTCGCCATCGAAGATCGAGGTGCAGCGGCCAATCACGACGTCCGGGCCACCCTTGGTGTACTGCTCGAACTCATTGTCGAGGGTCTCCACCACGACGGACATCATCTTACGGTCGGAGTCGAACGGAGCCTCGCCCACGCGCGGGTGCTCCTCGACAAGGCCCGTGAGACCCGCCTTGCCGGCGTCGTTCACGAGGGCGCACTCGGTGGGCTCGCCAACGGCCTCGCCGGCCTCGGCGTCCCACTTGGCATCAGAGCAAAGGGCCATACCAGAGAGGAGCTTCTCCTCAGAGGCGGCGAGCAGGTGGTCGACGACGGTCATCTTGTTCTGCGTTAGGGTGCCCGTCTTATCCGAGCAGATGACCTGAGTGCAGCCGAGAGTCTCGACCGCGGAGAGGTTGCGGATGATCGCCTGACGACGGGCCATCTTGGTGACGCCGAGCGACAGGACGATGGTCACGACGGCGACGAGGCCCTCGGGAATGGCGGCGACGGCGAGCGACACGGCCACCATGAAGGTGTTGAGCAGAAGCGTGGGCTCCTCGGCCATGTTGCCGAAGCCGTGACGGAGGACGTCGACCGCGAAGATGACGACGCAGATCACGATGACGAGCTTGGTGAGGATATGAGACAGCTCGTCGAGCTTGACCTGGAGCGGGGTGAGCTCCTCCTTGGCGTCCGAGAGGGCGCCTGCGATCTTGCCCATCTCGGTGTCCATGCCCGTGGCGACGACGACGGCGCGGCCGCGGCCGTAGACCACGGTGGAGCCCATGTAGCACATGTTCTTGCGGTCACCCAGAGGCACGTCATCGGCATCGGCGGCGAGCTCGATGGCCTCGGCGTGCTTCTCGACCGGGACGGACTCGCCGGTAAGCGCCGCCTCCTCGATCTTCATGGAGGCGCTCTCGATCACGCGGCAGTCCGCCGGGACGGAGTCACCGGCCTCAAGCAGGATGACGTCACCGGGCACGAGCTCAGAGGAGTGCAGCATGACGAGCTTGCCATCGCGCATGACCTTGGACTGCGCGGCGCTCATCTCCTGCAGGGCCGCGAGGGCCTCCTCGCTCTTAGCCTCCTGGATGACGCCGAGGGCGGAGTTGATGATGACGACCGTCATGATGATGATGACGTCCGCGAAGTCGACCTCTCCCTGAATGGCGCCCGTCACCGCGCTGATGGCCGCCGCAGCGATGAGCATGATGACCATCGGATCGGCCATCTGCTGGAAGAAGCGAATCCACAGCGGGGTCTTCTCCTCTTCCTTCAGCTTGTTGGGGCCGAACTTCGCGGCACGGGACGTGGCCTCCGCGCTGGTGAGACCAGCGGTGGCGTCAGTCTCCTGAGCGCTCAGGACCTCGGCGGATGTAGATAGGTATTCTCTCAAGATTGCCCTCCTGGTTTTCAGGCGCGAGCCAGATTGATGCCCGATCATAATTCCCAGGAAGGGCAAGGGCTCATCAAGGTTGCCGTGGTTCGCGCGTTGTCAAAGCTCTTCAATGATACCCAACTCGACGGGCTCTCACCAATCAAGCGCGCCATGCTCTCAAACCGCGCAACCAGACGTCAGGGAACCTGCCGCCACCACGTGGACTCCGCGCGGCTGAAAAAGGGACTGTCCCTTTTTCTGCTTCCACGGCTCGCCTCCCCTGCGCGCCGGCGCAAGTTGACAAAGGGACTGTCCCTTTGTCAACTTGCACGCAAAAGCTGGAGGCCAGGCCCCATCAAGAGCCATGTAAATGCCTATCGCATCGAAGTCAACCGTATCTAGCTGCGATTATTCATTCATTCTTTACGTGTTACTAGCACATTCGACCACACTTCATGTTTTACAATTCCTCTTGGAGTATGGAATGGAAGGGCCATGTGCCCAGCAACGATCCAGGAGGGAGTCAGGCAGCGTGAAAATCCTCTTCTACGACGCCCGTGACTACGACCGAGATTCTTTCGACGCCCAACTCAAGAACTATCCCAACATCAAGATCGACTACATCGAGGCCGACCTTTCGCCCGTCACCGCCTCGCTCGCTCGCGGCTATGACGCGGTCTGCGCCTTCGTCAACTCCGACGCCTCCGCCATGGTGCTCGAGATCCTTCGCGGCTTTGACGTGAAGCTCGTCCTCATGCGCTCCGCCGGCTTCGACGCCGTCAACGTACCCGTCGCCAAGGACCTCGGCATGACGGTCCTGCGCGTCCCGGCCTATTCGCCGGAGGCCATCGCAGAGCATGCCATCGGCCTGGGCCTCTGCGCCGCCCGCCGCATCCACAAGGGTTACGCCCGCGTCCGCGAGAATGACTTCTCCCTCCAGGGCCTCCTCGGCGTCAACCTCCACGGCAAGACCGCTGGCATCGTCGGCACCGGCAAGATCGGCGCCGCCATGGTCCGCATCTGCAACGGCTTTGGCATGAAGGTCCTCGGCTATGACGTCTACCAGAACCCCTCCCTCGAGGGCATGGTCGAGTACGTCGAGCTTGACGAGCTCCTCCGCAGGTCTGACCTCATCTCCCTGCACTGTCCGCTGTTCGACAGCAACCGTCACATGATTAACGCCGACGCCATCGACAAGATGAAGGACGGCGTGATCTTCATCAATACCGCCCGTGGCGGCCTCGTTGACACCAAGGCCCTCATCGAGGGCATCCGCTCCGGCAAGATCGGCGCGGCCGGCCTCGACGTCTACGAGGAGGAGGGCGACAACGTCTTCCGCAACCGCTCGAACACCATCATCGAGTCCGTCACCTCGACGCTGTGCTCCTTCCCCAACGTCGTCATGACGAGCCACCAGGCGTTCTTCACCAAGGAGGCCCTCGCCTCAATCGCCAAGACCACGCTCGACAACGCGACCGCGTTCATGAATGGCGAAGAGCTCCCCAAGCCCGCTGTCGTCTGCTAGCAAACCCGCGCTGCCCTCCCCGACGAGGCAGCGCTTTTGATATCTAGCCCCTTTGGGCAGCCAGGCGCGCGCAAAAGTCGCCCGCGCCGAGCAGGCGGAACCCCCATTCCGCCCCCGGGTGTCAGACATGGGGTCCGGCACTCGTCACGCGAAAGGAAAGAAATGCAGTCCAAGAAGACCAAGATCGTCTGCACCATGGGTCCGGCCACCGAAGACGAGGCCGTCCTCGCCGAGCTCATCAAGGCCGGCATGAACGTCGCCCGCTTCAACTTCTCCCACGGCTCCCACGATTACCACCGTGCCGGCGTCGAGCGCGTCCGCAAGGTCTCTGCCGAGCTTGGCATCCCCGTCGCCATCATGCTCGACACCAAGGGCCCCGAGGTCCGCACTGGCGTGCTCGAGAACGGCGAGAAGGTCCACTTCGAGACCGGCGACAAGACCATCATCACCACTGATGACGACGTCATCGGCAACCATGAGCGTTTCTCCCTCGACTTCAAGAACCTCCCCAACGAGATCAAGCCGGGCGACCGCATCCTGATCGACGATGGCCTGCTTGAGTTCGACGTCGACTCCATCGACGGCACCGACATCCACTGTACCCTCGCCAACTCCGGCGACCTGGGCGAGCGCAAGGGTGTCAACATCCCCGGCGTCGACATCTCCCTCCCCGCGGTGACTGACCGCGACCGCGAGGACATCATCTTCGGTTGCGAGGTCGGCATCGACGCGATCGCCGCCTCCTTCATCCGCGACGGCAAGGGCGTCGAGGAGATCCGCCAGATCTGCCACGAGCACGGCCGCGACAACGTCTCGATCTATCCGAAGATCGAGTGTGCCCTCGGCATCGAGAACTTCGACGACATCCTGGCCCACGCCTCCGGCTGCATGGTCGCCCGCGGCGACCTCGGCATCGAGATCCCGCCCGAGAAGGTGCCGCACGCACAGAAGGAAATGATCCGCAAGTGCAACGCCGCCTACAAGCCGGTCATCACCGCCACGCAGATGCTCGACTCCATGATCCGCAACCCGCGCCCGACGCGCGCTGAGGTCAACGACGTCGCCAACGCCGTCATGGACGGCACGGACTGCGTCATGCTCTCCGGCGAGACCGCTGCCGGCAAGTATCCGGTCGAGGCCGTGAAGATGATGGCCTCCATCTGCCGCGAGACCGAGCAGTTCCTGCCCGAGCGCCACAACTACCACGAGCGCGGCGGCGTCCGTGACGTCAACGGCTCCATCGGCTTCGCCGCTGTGACCACCGCCAACCGCGTGGGCGCCAAGTGCATCGTCGCCCCCACCGAGAGCGGCCGCACTGCCCGCCTCATCTCCAACTTCCGCCCGAAGCTGCCGATCTTTGCTGTGTCCCCGCACGATGAGACCGTCCGTAAGTGCTGCTTCTACTGGGGCGTCACCGTCCTTCCCGGCACCGCCCAGGGCGCCATTGACGTGACCGTCCGCCAGGCCCTCGACCTCATCCACAAGAAGGGCCTTGTGAACAAGGGCGACCTCGTCTGCGTCACCGCCGGCGACCCGCACACCGCGCCGTCCCAGGGTGACTACATCACCTCGACGAACATGCTGCTCGTGGCGCAGGTTCCCTCTGGCGAAGCAGCTGTCGCTGGCAACAAGCACGAGCTGTAAGCCTCACGCCAAAGAGCCATTGACGGCCGGCGCAAAGCCACTAGGCCAAAAGCCGCGACGCAGGTCGCAACGCGAATCAGTCGCTCCCAAGTGACAACAAGGCGCCCCGAACCATCAGGTTCGGGGCGCCTTTCATGTGTCGAGCTAGTTGTTTGCGCGAACGCGCGTATGCAAGCGGGGCCGAAGCCTCTAGAGCTTACGGGGCGTGGGCTCCACGCAACGATGCGCATGGACTGCCTCAAGCGCCCTGGCCTGGCCCGCGGCGTCCCCGGCAAGGAGGGCCCTGCCATACGCGTCCGCGTCGAGAATGGCGCTCTTGAATCGCTCGGGAGTGAAGCCATAGGGAGCTCGGCCCCACTCGTTGGTCTTCTGAGCGCGCTCGACGATCCCCTCAAGCGCATCCTCGCCGCACTCAAGCTCGCCCAGGGTCACCGGGAGACCAAGGGTGCGGTTAAGCGCCGCGTACTCGACGAGGCTCTCCGCCTGGTCATCAAACGCCTTGAGAACGAGCACGCCAAACGAGACGACCTCTCCGTGAAGATGGCGCTCCGCTGCCTTCCCCATGCCCGTATAGGCGTTATAGAAGGCATGCGCCGTGCTCGAATTGAAGTAGTAGGCGCCCTCGGCGGCACCGAGGTTCGTTGTCATGTTCGAGACGAGGCCCGTGGAGACGATGATGTCGAGGACGATCTGCTCGAACTCATAGCTCGACTCACCCGCGCGCTTATCCGCGAGGGCCTTCTCAGAATAGTCGAGCAGAGGACGTTCGCACGACACCGCGAGCGCACGACCCATGAGCGGCGTGTGGGGAAGGTCGAGGTCTCGGCTCGAAAGCTCGACCTCGGGCTGCTTGGAGAGCGCGTCTCCGATACCCGCCCAGAAGTAGTCGTCAGGGCTCTCCGAGATGACCTTCGTGTCGATGAAGGAGTGGATGGGCGGCTCCTTGGGCAGGAAGTAGTTATCGACCGAGCCATCCTCCTTGTAGAAGACGCCGATCGCCGTCACGGGAGCACAGTTCGAGGCGACGGTGGGGAACGTGAAGAGGGGCTTGCCCGCGAGCTCCGCGATCTCCTTGCTCTCGTCGATGGCACGGCCACCACCCATGCCAAAGACCATGTCGGCCTCGACGACGCGCGGATCCTGGGAGATTCGAGCAGCCGACGCGTGCGTGGACTGGCCGCCATACCAGATGAAGCCGAGTATCTCGACGTCCGTGCCCTCAAGAGCGGCCGAGAGGCGCGGGCCGGCCTTCTCCATAGCGGTCTTTCCGCCAATCACGACGGCCTTGCGCCCGAAGCGGCGCGTGACCTCGGGCACTGCCTTATAGGCATCAACACCCACGGTGTAGCTGGGCAGGTAGTTGATAGTCGTAAGCTCCATGCACGTCCTTCCCCCGATGGTGACAGTCAAGACAAGCCTAGCCCTCTTGGAGAAAGGCGTTGTTGGACATGAGAAATGTCGCCGTCAAGGATTAACAATCCCGGCGGCGACATCAAAGAAGGGTCAAAAAGAGAGCGCGGCAAACACGCCGTTTGTAAGGCCATTACCTCGTACGAACGGAGCTGATCACGCAACGGTTTGCGGGGAGCCAGACGCTACCCCACTCCACGGGTGTACCGTCCTCGAGGCGTACGAGCTGGTCAAGATCAAGCACCGGGGAACGCTCGCCGCACTCGAGCCAGCGACCACGCCTCTTACCCGCGGCGCGAGCGCTGTACGTCATCTCCGCATCCCCAACGGGCTGGCCACTCGTGCGCTCGACGGCATCAAACAGACCCTCGCGCTCAAAGTCGACGTTCTCGAGACCAGGGCACGGCTCAAGGTTAATGCGGCTCTCGATGAGCATGACGGGCTGCTCCGCAACGAAGCGGACGCGCATGAGGTAGAGAAAGGTTGACCCCTCCGCAATGCCGAGGTTCTGCGCGCAGACGCGGTTGGCACGGTCAATGCGCTTCTCAACCACACGGGTCACGTACTCGATGCCCTGCTCGTTCATAGACTCCGCGAACGAGTGGAGCTTGTTGCCCGAGGGACGAGCCATGACCGGCTGGATCACGAAGGTGCCGCGACCACGCTGCTGAACGAGCAAGCCCTCCTCGACAAGTGAGCGAATGCCCTTCTGAACGGTACCGCGAGAGAGGTGGAGCATGGCCATTAGCTCGTGCTCGGACGGGATGCGTTCATCAACACCCCACTCCTTGGAATAAATCTTCTCACGAACATAGTCTGCTACCTGCACGTAGAGCAGCGAGGTGTCCTTCTTCTCGAAGTCAGCCATTGCGTGCCTTCCCATGAGTGCCAAGTGCCCGGCGTCAGGAGCGCTCTACGGCTCCCAGCAACTTGACTAGTTCTGGCTGGAGTGTAACCCCGAAGTTGAACTCCGCGCAATTGGCTAGGCCAAAATTACACGACTAGTCAACCAAACTCTACCTGCGGTTTTAGTAGTATTTCTTTATTGAGCAAGTAATCGTTTGCGCAACAGGAGACGCAATACCCAAGCTATCAGCGAATGGTCAACCTCGCCGGAAGCATGTCTTCAAATAGACGGGATGGTCAACTTCGCCGTGGACGGGATGGTCAACTTCGCCGTGACAGACGCGCACGCCCGAGCCAATAACCCTACGCCGAGACACGCCTCGCGTAGTCGCTCAGGCGCTCGACGAGCAGCTCGGTCGCATGCTCAAACACCTCAAAGAAGAAATCGCTGGTGAACAGGCTGTACTCAGGTGTGCCATCAATATGGTTGCGCTGGTTATCCTCGACAATGCCGCGCGCCACGTCCACGGAACGCCTCACGTCCCGCTCGCGGAGCGCATACTGAGGAAACTCCGCCGCCTGGGAAAGAACCGCGGCGGTTGCCTCGCAGGTCAGCGTGATGGACAGGGTACGCCCGAACTTGTCGAAATCTCCTTGTTTGCGAATGCGAGTCGCCTCGCCCGTTGGCACGTGATAGCGCTCGAGCCAAGCGTGCGTCGCCGTGTTATAGACGCTGTCGCAGAGCAGATGCGCCCAGGCACCCAGCACGACGTCACTTGCGCGATAGCCAGGATGTGACAGGCGCTTCGCCACCTCATCGTGCACCGGCTGACTAGCCGGAATGATAAAGGATCCACCCGCGCGAGAGATTCTCACGCCCTCCTCCACCGTAATGACCGCGGGGCCAATGGGCACATCCGCAGGAATCTCGAGGGTGGGCTCTACGTAGAGATCCCAGAACTCGTGCTCGCGAGGAATGGGAATGGCGCAGGGATCGGCGAAGTGGGTGAGCGCATACGGCAGAATGCCGGAAGGATGCGGCAGCATATAGCCCACGTATACGTCTGGCACATAGTTGCCAAACAGAAATGCATCGACGTCACGGATGCCAAAGGAGGAGGCTGGACCCTCCTTGAGCAGGCGCTGAACATGGGCGGTATGTACGTTCCAACTAGGCATAGGTCCATGGTAGCACGCACGCGAAGGGGGCCGCCACAAATGTGACGACCCCCTAACTTTCGGGAATTCTATCGAGCAACGACGTCCGTGCCTATCGCAAATCAAACGTCATCGAATCTCGGGTCTCGCCCCGTCGCTCTAGGAGCGCACCTCGCCGCCCGTAGAGGCGCAGACCTTTTTCACGACCTTCGCGTGCGCGCGCTCGACCTCCTCGCTCGTGAGCGTGTGGTCATTCGAGCGATAGGTGAGCTGGAAGGCCATCGACTTCTTGCCAAGGCCCACGCGCACCGGGTCACGGTAGACGTCAAAGAGACGGGCGCTCTCGAGCAGCTTGCCGCCGGCGCTGGTCAGACGCTGCATGAGAGTCTCGCACGTGACGCTCTCGTCAACAACGATCGCAAGGTCGTGCGTGATGGCGGGAAGCGTGGGCACGTCGACATACGGCAGCTCGCGCTGGGCAAGACGCAGGAGATGCGACTCGGAGAGTTCGAAGGCGATGACGTCCGCGTCAATGCCAAAGGCATCGAGACTCACGGGGTGAACGTTGCCCACCCAGCCGATGAGCTCGCCGCCGGCATAGACCTCGGCCGCGCGACCAGGCTGCAGCCAGCTGTACTCCTCGGCATCAGCTGGCTTGAAGCGAACCTTCGTGATGCGAAGCGCGGAGAGCAGACGCTCGACGATGCCCTTCGCATCGAAGAAGTCGAGCTTCTCGTACTTCTGGTTCCAGCCGTCCTCGCCCCAAGCACCGGAAAGCACACCGCAGACGTAGCGGGGCTCGTCGGGAAGCGTGCGCTTCGCATGACCAAAGAACACGCGGCCCTGCTCGTAGAGGGCGACGTTCTCAACGCCGTGGTCGAGGTTGTAGGCGACGGAGCGGAGAAGGCCCGGGAGGATCGAGCGACGCATCTCGGAGTTGTTGGCGAGCAGCGGGTTCATGATGCGAACGGGCACGCCACGGCCAGCCTCGGTGATCTTTGCGCGCTCGAGATCACCGTCTTCCGCGAAGCAGTAGGTGAAGGTCTCCGAGAGGCCGCAGGAGCGCAGCGTGCGACCGATGAGCTGCGTGCGCTGCTGGTCAACCGTGAGGCCACCGTGGTGGTTCTTGGCACCGGGGAGCGTCGGCTCGACGCGGTCCATGCCCCACAGGCGAATGACCTCCTCGATGAGGTCGGCCTCTCGGGTGAGGTCCGGACGAGAGGTGGGCGCCACGACCTCGAAGTCATTGCCGCCCTTCTGCGGAACGACGGCGCAGCCAAGGCGCTCGAGCAGGTGGGAAATCTCCTCGTTGGTGATGGGGGCTCCGCACACGGCGCGGACGCGATCGCCTCGAAGGGTGATGCAGATGGCCTCAACGGGAACGGGATAGACGTCAACGCGGCCACGGCAGACGGTGGCGCCGCAGCAGCTCTCGAAGAGGGCGGCTGCGATGTCAGAGACTTCCTCGCAGTTAGCGGCGTCGACCTGGCGCTCGTAGCGAATGGAGGCCTCACTCATGAGGTTGAGATTGCGGCTCGTGCGGGAGATGTGGCTCTTGTCAAAGCAGGCGCTCTCGAGAAGGACGTCGACGGTGGTGTCGTCAATCTCGGAGTCGAGGCCGCCCATGACGCCGGCGAGGGCGACGGGACGCTCGCCGTCGTCGGTGATGACGGCCATGTCGCTCGTGAGCTTGCGTTCCTCGCCGTCGAGCGTGGTGAGCTCCTCGCCATCGTGAGCGGCGCGGACCACGACGTGGCGACGGCCGTCACGCTCGGAGAGCTTCCCGAGGTCGAAGGCGTGCAGCGGCTGGCCAGTGAGGTACATCACGTAGTTAGTGACGTCCACGACGTTGTTGATGGGACGGCTGCCAGCAGCGATGATGCGGCGTGCGAGCCAGTCCGGGGACGGGCCGATCTTCACGCCACGGACGACGCGGGCGACGTAGCGAGAGCAGAGCTCGGGGGCGTCGATGCGCACGTCGACGAGGTCTGAGGACTTGGGACCCTCCTCGTGCTGGATCGCGGGAAGCTCGATGTGCGTGTCCTCGTCGAGAACCGCGCCGACCTCGGTGGCCATGCCCACATAGGAGAGGCAGTCCGGGCGGTTGGGCGTGATCTCGCAGTCAAGGACGGTGTCGGACAGGCCGCGGTACTCGGCGAAGTCCATGCCCACGGGGGCGTCCTCGGGAAGGATCATGATGCCGGAGTGATCGCCACCGAGGCCGAGCTCGCGGGCAGAGCAGTTCATACCACAGGACTCCACGCCACGAAGCTTGCTCTTCTTGATCTTGAAGTCACCGGGGAGCACCGCGCCGATCATCGCGACGACGATCTTGTCGCCCTCCTCGAAGTTCTGGGCGCCGCAGACGATCTGCAGCGGAACGGGGTTGCCGTCCGCGTCGACGTTCCTGGCGCCAACGGAGACCTTGCAAAGCCACATGTGGTCAGAATCCGGGTGCGGCTGCTTCGAGACGACCTGTCCAACAACGACATGGTCAAGATCGGCGCCAACGCGCTCGATCGTCTCGACCTCGGTGCCGGTGCGGATGAGCTCGCGGTACAGGACCTTGGAATCGGCCGGGAGGTCGACCATGGAGCCGAGCCACTCATATGAGATGCGCATGTGAATACCTTTCTATAGCGCAGAGAATACGGAATCAAACCAGGGTTTCTGCGGTGCGTCAGATGGGCCCGAAAGAGGAGCGCCGCGTGCCAAGGCACGCAAGCGACGGTTTGAGGGACCAGATGGCGTGCCGCGGAAAGCCTGGGGGGGTTAGAACTGGGAGAGGAAACGCATATCTCCCGTCATCAGCATGCGCAGGTCAGGCAGGTCGTAGCGGAGGGCGGCAACGCGCTCGGCGCCGATGCCGAAGGCGAAGCCGGTGTACTTCTCGTGGTCGATGCCGCAGTTGTCGAGAACGTTCGGGTCGACCATGCCGCAGCCGAGGATCTCAAGCCAGCCGGTGTTCTTGCAGAAGCGGCAACCCTTGCCACCACAAACGCCGCAGGACACGTCAACCTCGCAGGAGGGCTCGGTGAACGGGAAGAAGTGGGGACGGTAGCGCGTGGCGCGGTCCTTGCCAAACATCTCGCGGCAGAAGTAGTCGAGGGTTCCCTTGAGGTCGCCGAAGGTGATGCCCTCGTCCACGACGAGACCCTCGATCTGGTTGAACTGCGGGAGGTGGCACGCGTCGGGCGTGTCGGGACGGAAGACGGTGCCTGGGCAGATCATGTAGATGGGCGGCTCCTGGGCCTCCATCGTGTGAGCCTGGACGCCAGAGGTCTGCGTGCGCAGGAGGATGTCAGACTCGCCGTTGGCATGGACCTCGGAGTGATCGAGGCTGCCAGGGTTGTTGTCCTCGACATAGAAGGTGTCGCGGGCGCTACGGCTCGGGTGGTCAAGCGGCGCGTTAAGCGCGGTGAAGTTGTAGTAGCTGGTCTCGATGTAGGGGCCGTCCTCGACGGTGTAGCCCATGCCGCAGAAGATCTGCTCGATCTCCTCGATGATCTGCGAGATGAGGTGCTGCGTGCCCACGGACGGGACGCGACCGGGAAGCGTCACGTCAACCGAGTCGGCGGCGATGCGCGCCTCGAGAGCCGCGTGCTCGAGCTCGTGCCTGCGCTTCTCGAGGGCGGCCTCGATGCGGGTGCGCACCTCGTTGGCGAGCTTGCCCACCTTCGGACGATCCTCCGGGGAGAGCTGGCCCATCTGGCGGAGGACACCGGTGAGAGAACCCTTCTTACCCGTCACCGCGACGCGAACGCGGTCAAGCTCGGCAAGGTCGGCGACGCCGCCGATGCCCTTGTGCGCCTCGGCCTCGATGGCCTTGAGGTCGTCAATGATCGTCATGCCTTTCATGCCCCTTTCGTTCGCGGGCTCGCGCCCGCCTTCCTTGGCAAGAGTGTGCGACAAAAAAACCGCCCTCGCTCGCCTTCTTGCGAGCAAGGGCGGATGAGTCTCCGCGGTACCACCTTGCTTGGCCGCCGGATGTCCTGCCCGGCGTACCCGCTCTTCTCCCCGTCTCGTGGGGCGGACGGCTCCCCTACTTGCGCGCGCGTTGACGCATGGCGCTTTCAGCTCGCGGCTGGTGGAGTGAACTCTGGCCGTCAGCCTTGGAGGAGCCTCTCAGCCGGTGGGCCCCATCTCTTATCCGCTGGCGACGCGACAGCCAAACCTCTCCGTCATTGCCTAGGGTGAAATACTAGCACAGCTACGCGCGATACGCCCGTGGCACGCGGGGCGCTCGTGACGCGCGGGGCGTTCGCACGCGGGGCGCCCGTGGCAGCATCGCTACCTCGACCACGCCTGGCCATCGTCGCCCACAAAGCCCCAGGGTGCACCCCTTTGCGCGCTTCCCCGCGACAGCGAGGAGCCCGCCGCATCCATGAGCCGCGCATGCAGCGCCGCCCTTTCCGACACGCGCTCGAGGGAGCCGAGTCTTGCGTTTCGCCTTCTCATCGGGCGACCAATACCCTTGGCAAGACACGAACCGATCTGGCGCCCCAGCAACTCGGCTCGCTCGCAAGTGGACAGCGTGAGCTTTGTCGCCGAGATGACCGCGATTCCCATCGCCTGAATATCCGCGACTCGAGCCTTGTCCCTCTCCACCTGGGTCTCTTCGTTGTGATAGCCGCCATCATATTCCACGTCAAGCAACTCCGGCCAATAGACGTCAGGCGTGAAGGTGTCGCGAGCGACAAGGTGTCGCAGGCTTGGAGGAACGGAGATCTCCGCGTTCAGAATCGGCCGCGGATACCCGCGGCCCCCGCGCTTCGGCGGCAGGCATTGCTCAAGGGCGATCACAGCCTCACGCGGGGAATACGCGTTGTCGAGAACCCAAGGCACCGCCGCACGAGCGGGGCGCGAGCCCGTCGTGCCCGCGCACTCCTTGACATAGTTCGAAAGCTCCCGGGAAGTCGTCACCGGATCCACGAGGAACTCGCAGGCAGTAGACGCGTCACCCATACGCGCATGCGCGAATCGCCCGGTGAGCTCGATGCCCAGAAGCACGAGCTTTTCAAACGAGAGGTCGCGTGCCTTAAGCAGGAAGTAGCATTCGAAGGACGGAACCAAAATGCCCGTCGCAATCTCCAAGAGCGTCCCTTTCGGAAACTCTTCCGGGAATGTCGAGAACTCAAAACCGGGAACGCGGTGCCTGAGACTGGCCCCTGTTACGGCGACACGGAGCGGATGGTCCTCGGAGACCTCAACAAGACTTGCGAGCTGACCCAGATTGATCGAGAGAAGGTCGCTCATCCGGGAGGCGCAGCGCTCCGGCGGGAGATGGCAGATGTCGGTCTGCCGTGCGGGGAGCCTGCCCGAACGAATCATCGGCATGACGACATCGAGCGTCTTCCCAGCAAGCAGTATCGCCTTGTCTGCCATGTGGTGCCTCCTCGGGCGCGACCGATGCGCCAGAGCATGCGCTCACGCCATCAAGCAGCATCCGCGCGACGCTCCGTCGAGGTGAGTGTAAGCGCCACACGTCACAAAGCCCGAAATCTGACAAATGAGGATGTCTGTTTACCAATCTCCCAAACGGCTGTATACCTCATGATTTGAGGTTTCTCCCCAACGTGCGTACAACGAATTTGATATTTTGCGGCCGGAAATCGGCGTTTTGGCCCTCAAATCGAATATGCCACTCTGGTTATCACAGATAAACCCCAGTTGGTGATTGCCTGCTGCCTCTCAAATGTCAAATACGAGCCGCAGAATCTCAAATTCGTTGTCAGGCTCCCCTCTCGAGGCTGCAGTTAGCCTCTTCGCGAACCCCTCCCAAGCCCTTTTCCGACTCGCGGAACCCGGAAGGCCTTGCCGGCGCGGACTTCGTCCCGCACTTAAATCGCGAGCGGACCTTTTCCGACCAGCGAAGCCCGGAACGACTCGCCGGCGCGAGCCTCGTTCGTCCACAAGTGACGAGTCAGCCATTCGGTGTCGTCGAAAGGCAAAACGTCGCGCCATGGCTATTCATCCCGCCCGCATGCGGCGAACAAACACCTTTCGCTTGCGATTGTCCCGCACCCGACACACGCGCAAACGCGAACAAGCAGGGGGGGGCGTGGCTTCGCCACGCCCCCCCCTGCTGTCTTTGAGACTGTCGGCCTCTAGTCCTCTCGCAAACCGAACCCTACTTCTCGCTCGAGACATCATCCGCATCAGCGGTGGTGTCCTCGCTGGAATCAGCCGGCTCGTCAGCGGGCATTGGAGCCTCCTCATCGGAAGCCGCCGCGCCCTCGGAACTGGTGCCAAACACAGACATCACTCGATCGAGGTGCTCCTTGGCTCGAACCTCATCTCCCTTGTTCTCGTACTGAAGAGACAGGAAGTAGTTGAGCCTCGCCTTCTCGTCTGGCTCCGCATCCGCAAGCTGGTGCTCCATCTCGGCGATGTACGCGAAGCTGTTCCTGAACACGATGGCGAACGTCTGGCGCGCGTCGCGGAGCAAATCCTTGTCCTCGAAGCTCTCCATGAGCTCAAGCACGTGCTCAGCACCCTCGCGATCCTTCTGCATCTCGTAGAAGTTCATCGCGCGAGCAAGCACCAGCCGGCGTTGCACGTCGGTGCAGCGCATACGCAACAGCACGTTGAGCTCTGCCTTCTCGCCCTCGACATCCTGCATTGCCTCAAAACCGTTGAGACGCATGTAGTGGAGGTTGAACGGCGGAAGGCCCGTCTTCGCCGCAGCGCCATCGAGGGTCTTGATCATTCCCTCGAAGTCCCCCGCCATGAATTGGTCTTGTGCCTTTGAGACGGCACGACCCCTGACGAGCCTCCCCGCAACGCTGCCGAGAAGGGCCACGATAACCAGAACGATCCCTAGCGTCCTCACATCCATAAGGGCAACCTACTCCGCGGCGTAGAACTCGCGCATGTCGTCGACCATCTGCATGAGGGTCGGGACATCGGTATACGCCATGTGGCCGCAACCATAGCGGTGGTAGGTAATGCGGCTCTTGAGCTCTGCCGGAAGGAACAGCTGCGACATCGTGTGGTCCATGTTCCACCAGGGAGTCGCGGCGTCATAGCGGCCACCGAGGATGGCAAGCTTGGTCGTCGGGCTACGACGGAGTGCCGTGGCGATGTCGAACGCGAGGTTGGGAGCGGCGGTCTTGGTGTCGTCCATGCCGGGCTCGTCGTGGACCCAGTTCCAACCGATACCGATCTCGCTCCAGACGGACAGACGGTACTCGGCGGGGTTGACGTAACCAAGCGTGCTGCGGAGGAAGCTACGGAACGCGCCGTACCAGACCTTCTCGAGAGCGTGGGACGCCGGATCCTCGCAGGCGAAGTAGAAGGTGTTGCGCTGCACGGGCAGCGTCATGGTCTCGGTGTAGCGCATGTCGAGACGACCACACATCAGGCCACGGTCGCGCACGATGTTCGCGCGGAAGTCCTCGAGCTCGATGCGGTTGTTGTGAGCGAGCAGGAAGTCCGCGGGGATACCGATGTAGTGCTCCATCTTCTCGGCGATGCGACGCTTCTCCTCCGGGTCGATGCGGTCGCCCTTCATGAGAGACGGGGCATACTCGTTCGCAGTGAACTCGCTCGCCTCATCGAACCACTCGTCGACATCGACGCCCTGGCCCGTGACGCCAAAGTGCTGGGCCGTCGAGGCGAAGCTCGGAAGCATGCCGAGGTAGTACAGGTCATTGCCCGGCAGGTTCTGCGACCAGTCAAAGTACGCAGAGAGCATCACGACGCCGGCCAGCGGCACGCCGGCCTCGCCGAGATAGCGCATAAGGACGGAGGAGCGCATGGTGCCGTAGGACTCGCCATAGATGTAGAGGGGGCTGTCCCAGCGGTTGTTCTCGTCAAGCCAACGAATGATGGCGCGGCAGAATGTGCGGGCATCCTCCTCAAGGCCGTAGACGCGCTTCTTGTCATAGCCATCAGCGACGAAAGACCAGCCGGTGCCCAGAGCGTCCAGGAACACGAGGTCCGTCTCGCGCAGGAGCGTGCCGGGGTTGTCGACGACCTCATAGGAGGCGCTCGCGAACTTCTCGTCCTCGCTCACGACACGCTTCGGGCCAAGGCCACCAAAGTTGATGGGCACGGACGCGGAGCCCGGGCCGCCGTTGTAGGCAAACGTCACGGGGCGCTTGGAGGAGTCCACGGCCTCGCCGTTAACGCTGGAGGCAACGTAGTTCACATTGAACATCTTGCCCTCGAGCACGCGCGCGGGGTCATAGATGTCGAGGTGACCAGCGGCGGCGGCGTACTCGATGCGCTCGTCGCCATACTGCCAAACCAGGCCCTCGGTGTGCTTCGCCTCGGGAACGGCGTTGACATCGGTCGCGGCGCCCGTGCCGCAGCAGCACTTCTCGTCAGTCATTTACTCCACCCCCAGCATGTCGCAGAGCGACAGCATGTAGATTTCCGCCGAGTGAACGATATCGATAACGTCGACATCCTCGTTGTAGCCGTGGATGCCCTCGTTGTTGGCCGGGCCAAACTGGATCGTCGGGGCACCGAGCGCGCGGTAGTGAGCGGCGTCAGAGCTCGCCCACTGGTAAGCCGGCAGGCACTCCTCGTTCCAGACGTCCTCGATGTTCTTCTTGAGGCTCGTGACCAGCTTGGACTCGTCGTCGGTGTAGTTGCCCTCGGCAATCCAGTTATAGCTGGCCTCGACGCCCTCGACGCCGCTCTTGGCGATCAGGGCATCAACCGCGGCAACGACTTCCTCGTGCTTGCAGCCATACGGCAGGCGAACGTCGACGCTGCAGGAGGCGAAGTCCGGCACCTGGTTGATCTTGCCGCCACCCTGGATGATGCCGACGTTGGTGGAGCAGTGGTCGATGACGTTGCCGACGCCAGGAGTGCCGATCGTGCGCTCGGCGATGGTGCGCGAGTTCTTGACGGCGCGAGTCTGGGACTCGTCATAGTGTCCGGGAACAGCGGTGATTTCGTCGATGAAGGGAATGACCTTAGCGAGCTTGTTGATGGCGTTATCGCCCTTGTAGTTGCCGGTCGAGCCGTGGCCGGGCACGCCATGAGCGGTGAACGTGAGGTGGAGGATGCCCTTCTGGCCAATCTCAATCGTGTCGTGGCCGGTGGGCTCACCAATCATGACGGCATCAGCGCCGTCGGCATAGCCGTTCTCGCAGAACCACTTGGTGCCAGAGCCGGCAATCTCCTCATCGCAGACGACGTGCAGGCGGATATCGCCCTTGAGGTCAACGTCAGCCTCATTCAGCATGGCCATCGAGAAGAGCAGGACCGCAAGACCGCACTTCATGTCAGAGGTACCACGGCCGAGCATCTTGCCATCGCGGATCTCGCCACCGAACGGATCGAAGTCCCAGCCATCGAGATTGCCGACGGGCACGACGTCAACGTGACCGTTCAGAACGACGCGGAAGCCGTCCTCGGAGCCAATGCGAGCATAGACGACAGGATAGTCCTCGCCGCTGTCCGCAATAAGGCGCTCGGACTCGATGCCGTGCTCGGCAAGGTAGTCGCGAACGAACTTGATAGCGGGCTCCTGGTCATCAATCGGGCTCTGGTTCTTGATCTGGATAAGCTGCTGACAAAGCTTGAGCAGATCGTCCTGGTGAGCAAGTACAGCCTCGTGAAGCTGTTCCTTCGTAACCGACACTTCGGTTCCGCCTTCCCTCAAGGCGTGCCGGTCCCCGGCACACCAGCCATTAGACAAACGCAAGACTTGCAAACAAAACAGAAAGGGACCAGCCGGAAACGACTGGCCCCAAGATAATAGACCTACTCCGCGACCTTATCGTGGTAGAGGAAGCACGCGACTCGATGATTGTCCTCCACCTCCATGAGCGCAGGACGCTCGTGGCGGCAGCGCTCCGTGGCGTTGGGACAACGACCGGCCAACGGGCAGCCGACCTGCTCGCCCACCGGGCTGGGGATCTCGCCCTCAAGCTTCATCTCGGGGTGACGCTCGAAAGGATTCTCGGGCGGAATGGCCGAGAGCAGAGCCTTCGTGTAGGGGTGCAGCGGGTTCTCATAGATGCTGTGAGCAGGCGAGATCTCCATGACGCGGCCGAGGTACATGATGGCAACGCGGTCAGAGATGTGCTTGACCACCGACAGATCGTGGCTGATGAAGATGTACGTCAGGCCTCGCTCGCGCTGGAGTCGACGGAAGAGGTTCAGGACCTGGGCCTGAATCGACACGTCAAGCGCGGAGACGGGCTCGTCGCACACGATGATCTTCGGGTCGAGCGAGAGGGCGCGAGCGACGTTGATGCGCTGACGCTGGCCGCCGGAGAACTCATGCGGGTAGCGCTGCAGGTGCTGGATGTCGAGGCCGACTTCCTTCATGAGGTCGAGGACCTTCTGCTGGCGCTTCGCGGCATCAGGCTCGATGCCATGGATGACCATCGGTTCCTCGATGGAAGCCGCTGCGGTGAAGCGAGGGTCAAGACTCGAATAGGAGTCCTGGAAGATCATCTGGAGGTCCTTGTGCACAGGCTTGCGCGCGGCACCCTTAAGCTTGGAGATGTCTTGGCCGTTATAGATGATCTCGCCGCTCGTGGGCTCATGGAGACCAACGATGCAGCGGCCGAGGGTTGACTTGCCACAACCGGACTCGCCGATGATGCCGAGGGTCTCACCCTCATAGACATCAAGCGAAACACCGGACAGCGCATGAAGCGTCTGAGGCTTGCCGAAGAGGCCGTCGCCGCGAAGACGGAACTCCTTGTTAAGGTTCTTGATGCCAAGAATCACATTATCGTTGGCCATTTAGTTCGCCTCCCCACGAAC
Source organism: uncultured Coriobacteriaceae bacterium (assembly GCA_900544655.1). Lineage (GTDB taxonomy): Bacteria > Actinomycetota > Coriobacteriia > Coriobacteriales > Atopobiaceae > Parolsenella. The sequence continues at coordinate 16,382 of UQWE01000002.1, read as the reverse complement.
GAGGCTCTCCTCGCCGTTCTGCCTGTGGCACGCCACGAAGTGACCAGGCTTGACCTCGACCAGCGGCGGAACCTCATGCTTGCACTTCTCACAAGCGTAGGGGCAACGGTTGTAGAAGTTGCAGCAGGTGCCGGTGAGCCTCAGGTCGGGCGGAACACCCGGAATGGTCTTGAGGTCGGTCTTCGCCTTATCGGAGAGCTTGGGCATGGAATCCAGCAGGCCCCAGGTATAGGGGTGCAGCGGATTGGCGTAGAGCTCCTCCATGGGGGCATACTCGCAGGTGCGGCCCGCATACATGACCATGACGTCGTCAGCCATCTGCCAGACGATGCCGAGGTTGTGCGTGATGAGGAGAATGCCCGTGTTGAGCGTATCCTGGAGGCCCTTGAGCAGGCTCAAGACCTGGGCCTGCACCGTCACGTCGAGGGCGGTGGTGGGCTCGTCGGCGATGATGAACTTAGGGTGGCAGCTCATTGCCATGGCGATCATGACGCGCTGGCACATACCACCGGAGAGCTCGTACGGATACGAGTCCATACGCTTCTCGGGGTTGGGGATGCTCACGAGCTTCAGCATCTCGATGGCACGCTTGCGCGCGGCCTCCTTGTCGAGACCGTCATGCAGGCGGATGTTCTCGATCATCTGGGTGCCGACCTTGAACACCGGGTCAAGGGCCGTCATCGGGTCCTGGAAGATCATCGAGATGTCCTTGCCACGAAGCTCACGGAGCTCAGCCTCGGTGGCATGCACGATGTCCTTGCCGTCGAACATGACGCTGCCGCCCTCGATCTTGCCGGTCTTGGGCAGAAGGTGCATCAGAGAGCTCGAGGTGACGGACTTGCCGGAGCCAGACTCACCCACGATGGCAAGGGTCTTGCCGCGATCGAGCGTGAAGCTCACGCCATCGACAGCCTTGGCGACGCCGGCAGCCGTGTGGAAGTACGTCTTAAGGTCGTGGACCTCAACAAGATGCTCCGAGACCTGCTCGGTAGCCGCACTGGTCTCGGTAGCCTGAGAGTTGTTCTCGCTCATGGGGCCTACCTCTTCTGCTTCGGGTCGAGAACGTCACGAATACCGTCACCAAACAGGTTGAAGCCAAGAACGGTGACGAGGATGAACATGCCAGAAATCGTGGCGATGTGAGGAGCGCCCTGCAGGCAGCTCTTGCCCTCGGAAAGGATCGAGCCCCACGAAGCGGTGGGCGGCTGGATGCCAAGGCCGAGGAAGGAAAGCGCGGCCTCAGAGATGATCGCGCTGGCGATGTTGAGCGTGAAGTAGACGATGACCGGGCTCATGGCGTTGGCGAAGATGTGCTTGAAGAGGATGCGAGCGGGGCTGGCGCCAATGACGCGCTCGGCGTTGCAGTACTCCTCGTTCTTCACGACATGGACCTGACCACGCACGACACGTGCGAAGTTTGGCACGTTGGCAACGCCAATCGCGATGATCACGTTGATGGTGCCCTGACCGAGGATGGTCATGAGGATAAGGGAGAGCAGGATGAACGGGAACGCCATCATGCCGTCCATGATACGCATGATCACAGAGTCAACGATGCCGCCAAAGAAGCCGGCGACGAGGCCAAGCAGGATGCCGACGATGGCACCGAGGATGGTGCCGCCGATGGCAATGAAGATCGAGATGCGCGCACCATAGATCACGCGGGAGAGAAGGTCGCGGCCATAGGCGTCAGTGCCAAACAGGTGGCCTCCCACCCCGGGAGCGGCAAACATGTTGCCGGTATCCGTGGCGTTGGGATCACACGGAGCAAGCAGGGGCGCAAAGATGGCGAGAATCACCATCACGACGACGATCGCAAGGCCCACGAGCGCCATCTTGTTACGAGCGAGCTTGTGCCAGGCGTTGTTCGCCTTGCGCTCACGCTCGAGCATCTTGAGCGTTGCCTCGTCAGAAAGGCTAGCGCCAGTAGCGTTATCTGCCATTAGTTGCTACCCCCCTCATAATTGACCTTGGGGTTGATGACCATGTAGACGATGTCAACAACGAGGTTAACGAAGACGAAGACGACGGCGGAGAACAGGACCACGCCCTGAATGAGCGAGTAGTCACGGCCGTTGACGGCATTGACGATGAGCGTGCCAAGGCCAGGCCAGGAGAAGATGGTCTCCGTCAGGATGGCGCCGGCGAAGGCGCTGGCGAGCTGAAGACCCAAGACGGTCACGATGGGCGGGAGCGCGTTCTTGAGCGCGTGCTTCCAGATGATCTTGGACTCCTTGATGCCGCGAGCGCGGAGGGCCTTGATGTACTCACCGCTGATCGTCTCGAGCATGCTCGAACGCGTGATGCGAGCAAACGTCGCCGCGGGAATCGTCGCCAGGCAGAAGCACGGCAGGATCATGTGGCTAATGACGTCCCAGACGCCCTTCGACATCGCACCCATGCCCATGGCGGGGAGCCAGCCCAGATTCACCGAGAAGGTGAGGACGAGCATGAGGCCCAGCCAGAAAATAGGCATAGACACGCCAACGAGGGCAAGCACCATGAAGACGTAGTCAAAGATGGTGTTCTGCTTCACGGCGGACACGACGCCAATGGGCACGCCGACGAGAAGCGCGAGCACAAGGCCCGTAAGGGTGATCGAAAGCGTGGAGGGAAGCCTGCTCAGGATAATGGGCATGACGGGGCCACTGTAGGAGTACGAATAGCCGAAATCGCCGTGCAGGATACCAACCAGATAGTTGATGTACTGCGTAAGCATGGGCTCATCGAGGCCCATCTTTACTCTCATCGTCGCAATCGCATCGGGTGACGCCTGCGGACCCAGCATCTGCGCCGCTGGATCGCCCGGAATCATGCGCGTGAGGACGAAGGTGATGGTGACGACTACGAACAGAACCGGAATCGTCTGGAGAATCCTCTTGAGGATTGTCTTTGCCACCTTTGCAACACCCCCTGAGCGGAGTCTGGCGGGAACTTGTGCCCGCGTAACCATGTGATGGGGGCACGGCTCTGGGCCATGCCCCTATCATTCTTAACTGAATGAAATACTCAAATTACGCCGTCTTGGAGATGTTGATCTCGTTGGAGACGATGACCGTCTTGTTGTCGGCGCGGCTCTGGAAGCCCTCGACCTTCTTGGTAAGGCCGGTGTTCACATACTCGGAGCCATAGACGAGCATCGGGTCATAGGAGACGATCTTCTTCAGAGCCTCCTTGTAGTACTTGGCACGTTCGTTCTGATCCGTGACCTCGAGGGCCTTGTCGAGCAGCTCGTCGACCTCGGGGTGGCTGAAGCCAGCACCGTTGCCAAGCGCGCCAATCTCCGTGGAGCTGAACAGCTTGTTGAGGAAGAAGTAGGGATCGGGGTACCAGGACCAGCTCATGCCGTACAGATCAGCCTTGCCGGCGGCGGCAGTGGCGCTGAAGGTGCCCCAGTCGCTCGGGTTGATGACGAGGTCGATGTTCAGGTTCTCCTTGAGGGACTGCTGGAGGATGGTGGCCATCTTCACGCGAGCCTCGGTGTTGGAGATGTACATGTTGAGGGTGAGACCGTCCGGATAGCCAGCCTCGGCGAGGAGCTTCTTGGCGCCCTCGGGGTCATAGGCCGGGACGTCAGCCTCGACGGACTCGTCATAGCCCCAAGAGCCCGTGGGCAGGGGCAGCACGGCGGTCGTAGCCTCGCCATAGGGATAGACGCCCTTGACCAGGTCATCACGGTTGACAGCCATGAGAATGGCCTTGCGGACCTTCTGGTCGGCGGTGGGGCCGTTGACCTGGTTCATGTAGACGTAGGCAACGTGGAGCGCCTGCTTCTGGTCCAGGACGAGCTGGTCATTGTTCTTGATGGTCTGGGTGGCCTCGCCCGTGAGCGAAGTGGCGATGTCAATCTCACCCGTAGCCAGGCCGTTGGCCGACTGGGTCATGTCGGTAACGACCTTGACGGTGACGCCGTCGAGGTGCGGCTTCTCGCCCCAGTAGCAATCAGAGCGGGACAGGTCGCTCTGCTGGTCCTTCACGAACTGGTCGAGCTTGAACGCACCAGAGCCCACGAGGTGGTCGCCGAAGGCATCGCCCCAGCCCTCGACCTCTTCCTTCGGGACGATGACGTTGCCAGCATCCGTAAGAGCGGTGAGGAACGAGGCGTTAGGGGCCTTCAGCACGCACTCGACCGTGTGGTCATCAACGACGTTACAGTGGTCGAGCATGGCGAGGCGGTTCATCGAGGACTCAGTCGCGGAGCGCTCGAGGGAGTACTTGACGTCCTCGGCGACAAGGGCGCGGCCCTCCTGGTACTGGCCAGCCTGGAACTTAGCATCATCACGGATGGTGAAGGTGTAGGTGAGACCGTCGTCGGAGACCTTCCACTCGGTGGCGAGCTGGGGAACGATCTCGGTGAGGTCGATGTTGTAGTCAACGAGGGTGTCGCACACGCACCAGATGATCTGGGCCTCATAGGCGCCCGTGTACTTGATGGGGTCGAGGTACTTGGGCGAGGAGGGCAGGCTGAGGACGAGCGTGCCGCCATCGGCACCAGCACCGGTGGAAGTCGAGCCACCATCAGAGCTGCAGCCGGAGAGTGCGGTACCCGCCATCGCCGCCGCAAAGATGGACACACCACCGACGAACGAACGACGAGAAATCTTGAGGTCAGACATGGTTCCTCCCATTTTGGTATCAGGACGCTAGCGCCCTCTTGAAAAACGCGGATATGCCTGGAAACTGCAAATTCCTTACCAGCCATGCAATTCGCTTCATAAAAGATATCTGAAACGGCATCACGTTGAGCTAGCGATACGCGATGGTTTACTCAAGCGAAATACTGGACTGCTTTTGGATAAAACAGTAATTTTTTATCTTACCTTATGATTGTCTCTAATTAGTGTACATTTTGACGTGAACGGTTGTAAAAAAGCCGCAGACGGCAAAACTCCGTTTGACCGCCTGCGGACATTTCATCACGCATCTGTGAATAAGGCTCTTAGAGGCGACGTCGCCCTTGGGGAATTCCCGCCCTAAAGCCCCTAGCCGATCGCGATCATGTTGTCCCAATAGGCAACGTCCTCGAGCGTCAGGGTGTCCCAGAGGTCGAGGATGCGCTGCGGCAGGAAGCGGCGCTCCACCACGACGTCACCGCCATAGAGGCGGAACCAGTCCGCGTCCATGACGAGGTAGCCGTCAAAGCCGAAGTCGTCGCCCCAACTGTTCTCGACGCGCCAGGCCACGGGCTTGCCGTCCTCGCCCAGCTCGACGCCCTGGAAGGCCATGCAGTGCGTCATGCCGCACTCGCGGTCATCGATCATCTCGGCCTTGGTCTGGGAGAGGTCGACGCCAAAGGTGCCGTCGAGGTCCATGCCATCGAGCGCGAGCACACCGGAGAAGTCCTCGTCCTTGCGCATGAGGTTCTTGTTGACGGCGCACATCATGAAGGCGGGGACGCCAGCCTTGAGCGACTCGACGGCAGCGTTCTCGAGGTCCTCCATCGGCATGTTGAGGAAGCGAAGGCGCTGACCGCCGATGACCGGATCGAAGTAGCGGATGCCATAGGCATGTTCGTAGGGACGGGTCTCGCCCGGGAAGTTGACGAGCTCGACGTACTGCGAGAGGTCAAGCTTCACGTAGCGCTCAACGAACTCGACCGGGGTAATGCCCGCGTCGCGCAGGACGCGTCGCGGCTCGCCACCGTTGGCGGAAACGACCTCCTCGACCTTGGAAGCGTCGACGTCGGCACCCTCGCCCACCTCAATCGCGAGGTCGAAGGTCACGGGCGGCTCGCCCAGGCAGCAGCAAAGGATCTGGTGGAACTCGGGCAGCATCTCCTGCTTCTTGGCACGAAGCTCCTCGAGCGTGGCACCCTTCGCAGCCATCTTGCGCAGGATCGTGGCGTCCTTGCGAAGGAGGGTCGTGAGCAGGGCGTTCATCTGCGCGGTGTCCTTGTTGCAGGCGGTGTCCGGCATGAGGGCCTTGGGGATGGCACCCCACTTCTTCACGATGTTGCAGCAGAAGACGAACTGGCCACCGTCATCGACCGGGGTGAGCATGAGCTGGGTGACCTCGCGGTCGTTCCAAGGCTGGTCCGCGGTGTCGATCACGTACTCGAGACGGGAGTTGCAACGCTCGAGCTTGTCATAGAACTGCACGTAGTTCTGGGAGAACTCAAAGTCATCGATGTCGAGGTTGGCGAGGACCTTGGAGCGCAGGACGTTGAGCGTCGAGAACATCCAGCAGCGGCCCGAGTGGCGCTGGCCGGTCACGGTCTTGGCGGCCTTGAGCGACACGCCGAAGGTGTCCTGGTAGTTGCGCGCCTGCCTGCGGTCGACGCTGGCCTCGACCACGCCGAGTGCGGTGACGGAATTGCGCGCCACGCGATTGGCACGCACACTCGCGAAGTTATTCGTGAGCTCGTTGACGGTTGAGAAGTCGAGTTCCTCGGTTCCCATGCATCCTCCCTTGTATGAAGACGCCGCACGACGCGAACGCCCCTGCCCTTTATTGGTTGACTAGCATAGCGCTTGCACACGTAAGACGTTTATTGCCGTATGATGGAGAGCGTTGCGAATAACCTCTAAGGAAAGGCGACCATCCATGCTTCTTCGTCAGATGCTTGACATCTATGACCTCATCGACAAGCCCCAGGCCTCCGGTGAGGAGTGCGCCGCGCTCATCCGCAGCCACGGCATCACCGAGGTGACCGTCGAGCGCGTCAGTGGCGACCGTGGTGGCACTGACTGCATCAAGATCCTCATCCCCGGCTCCAACGGCAAGTCCTGCGGTGGCACCGCCCCCACGCTCGGCATCGTCGGCCGTCTCGGCGGCTGCGGCGCTCGTCCCGAGATGATTGGCGCCGTGTCCGACGGTGACGGTGCCGTCGCTGCCCTCACCGCCGCCCTCAAGCTCGCCGAGATGCACGAAAACGGCGACGTCCTCGAGGGCGACGTCATCGTTGCCACCCACATCTGCCCGGACGCCCCGACGCTCCCGCACGAGCCGGTTCCCTTCATGGACTCCCCGATCGACATGGCGACCATGAACCGCATGGAGGTCGACGAGCGCATGGACGCCATCATCTCCATCGACACCACCAAGGGCAACCGCATCATCAACGTGAACGGCATCGCGATCTCCCCCACCACCAAGATGGGCTACATCCTGTCCGTCTCCAATGACCTCATGGACGTTATGACCCGCGTCACCGGCAAGATGCCACTGGTCTTCGCCCTCTCGCAGCAGGACATCACGCCCTACGGCAATGACCTCTACCACCTCAACTCGATCCTCCAGCCCACCACCTCCACCGACGCCCCCGTCGTCGGCGTCGCGATCGCGACCGAGCAGATGGTCGCCGGCTGCGCCACCGGCGCCACCCACGGCACCGACGTGGAGGAGGCCGCCCGCTTCGCCGTCGAGGTCGCCAAGGTCTTTGGCCCCGGTGCCTGCAAGTTCTATGACGAGGAGCAGTTCGCCCGTCTCCAGAAGCTCTACGGCGATATGAGCCACTTCCAGACCCCCGGCAAGTCCGAGTAGTCAGGTATACGCATCACTTGGCCCGTCGACCCAGCGTCGGCGGGCCTTTCTATGTGCCGAGCCCGAATCTGTCTCGGCAATCACTCTCTTGGAGGCATCATGGCACGTCATACGCGTATCGCAGGCATCACGGTGGGCCAGAGCCCCCGCACGGACATGACCTGCGACCTCGTCCAGCGTCTTGCGGACAACCTCGAGCTCGTCGAGTACGGCGCGCTTGACGGTATGACGCTTGAGCAGGTCGAGAGCGAGCTTAAGCCCGAACCCGGCGAGGAGGTCCTCGTCTCGCGCATGAGCGACGGTCGCCAGGCCACCTTCTCGGGAGACAAGGTCGTCCCCCTCGTCCAGGAAAAGATCGATCAGGCCGAGGCGGACGGCTGCCGCGCCATCATCGTGCTCTGCACCGGTTCCTTCCCGGAGCTCCGTCACACGGTTCCCCTCATCTTCCCGCAGCCCCTCCTGCACTCGAACGCCCGCGCGCTCGCCGGCGGTCGCCGCGTCGCCGTCATGGTGCCCGATCCGTCGCAGATCGAGCAGACGCGTGAGTGGTGGAGCATGAGCGGCGTCGAGGTCGATATCGTCTCCGCAAGCCCCTACCAGGGCATTGACGGCGTCACGCGCGCCGCGGCCACGCTCAAGGGCGCGGACGACGCATTCCTCTGCCTCGACTGCATGGGATTCACCCTCGCCATGCGCGACGCGGCGCGACGTGCGAGCGGCCTCGACGTGCTGCTTCCCCGCACGCTCGTCGCGAGCGTGGTGTCCGAGCTGCTGGGCTAGGAGACCAAGCGACTCTCCACGCCGCTCTTCCCGGCGTCGAGCGCTACGGTCACGAGCGAATCTGTTGTGGCATCCGTATCCGCGTTGCGAGTGAAGACCGTCTCGATGACCATCGGGAGGTTCGCTCCGGCAACGACGCGCACGTCCGGCATCATGGCGGACGCTGTCATCGACTGGTAGTACGGCGTGCCGCCGATAAGATCGCACATCACGAGGACGCCGTCGGTATGCTCGCGCATAGTGGCGATGGCGGCATTGATGAGGTGCGGATACTCGCCGGCACGCCTCACGTCAAACGGCACGACGTCAAAGTTCTCCTGGGGACCAGCGAAGAGATCAAGGGCGCTCGCGAGACCAGGCGCGAATTCTCCGTGACCAGTGAGGACGAATCCAACCATGAAGAACCTCCTGCGGGGCAGCACGTGCCTGACGGACGATTAGTTCGTCCCATCAAAGCACGCAACGCGCCCCGCAGGAGGTTTCGTTACGCACTGTTTCCAGAAGCGGCACATGCGCGTTATCGCTGACGCATTGAGACGGGTGCTGTCAGCGAGGTCGCAGGCGGTCTCCAAGCTGCCGCCCGCGTCCTCGCCGCGCCCCGTGCCACCGCACCTCCGCTAATACTCAATTGGAGCTCCCACGGACTCGCCCGCGAGGAACGTCTCGCATAGGTTGAGCTCGTGGTCAAAGACCACGAAATCCGCGTCACGGCCAGGCTTGATCGAGCCGCAGACGTCGTCGATGTGCGCGGAGCGAGCCGGGACCTCCGTCGCCATGCGAATCGCCTCGCCAGCACTCGCAAGGCCCCAATCCACGATGTTCTTCACGCCCTTGGCGAGCGTGAGCACGGAACCGGCGATGTTGCCCCTCGTGCCGTCCTCATTGCGCAGGTAACACAGGCCATCGGCGAGAACGACGGGCATGCCGCCGCTCATATAGTTGCCCTCGGGAAGGCCACCGCAGCCCAGGCAATCCGTGATAAGCACCGTATGCTGCCAGCCCTTGGCGCGAAGCAGGGACTCGATCGCGGCGGTGCGCACGTGCTTGCCATCACAGATGATCTCCGCATAGGTCTCAGGCGTCGACATGGCGCAGCCCACCACGCCCGGATCGCGATGGTGGAGGCCGCGTTGGCCGTTGTAGGTGTGGACGAAGCAGGTCGCGCCAGCATTCACCGCGGCGAGCGCCTCGTCATAGGTGGCATCCGTATGGCCGATGCAGATCACGACGCCCTCGGCATCGAGCGCGGCAATGTAGTCGACGGAACCGTCCCTCTCGGGAGCAAGCGCGCTCTTGCGAATCATGCCACCGGCGCGCTCCTGCCAGCCACGGAAGACCTCATAGCTGGGATCCACGAGAAACGCCGGGTTCTGAGCTCCCACGTGCTTCATCGTGAAGAACGGACCCTCGAGGTAGATGCCCTGCATGTGGGCACGGCCAGAGCCAGCTTGGCAAGACTTGGCAGCCTCGGCAATCGTCGCGCAGCACTCGCCGATATGCTCGACGCCATCGGTGAAGGTGGTGGGCAGCCAGCTCGTCGTGCCAAACTTCGCGAGGTTCTCGCTCGCCTCGACCATGCCCTCGGCATCGACGTCGATAGTGGCGTGGCCGAAGAAACCGTGGATGTGTGTGTCGACCATGCCGGGAGCGATCCACCTACCCGTGAAGTCACGAATCTCGACGCCCTCGGAAGCAGCAGGGGTCCACGCGCCAAACTTGCCGTCGATGACCTTGAGGTAACCGCCCAGGGCGACTCCGCCGGGCAGGAAGAACTTGTCAGCTTTGATAAGATACGAAGCCATTGCAATCCCTTCTCACGCGGAAACGCGCAGAGCAGAGCTATGGATAAACGGTATTTGGCAGCCGTTCAACGATGAGGGATTTAGTTGTTGTTGTTCACGCCTGTCATATAGTTAGTATAGTAATTCACTAGCACGGCTTTTATCCTATTTTCCCGGCAAACGGCAGCCTTTTGCGACAGGCTGGGCCCCACGGCAGGTGAGACATGCGTACACCCAAGTACGAGCTCATCAAGGAAGACCTCCGCAAGGAGATTGAGAGCAAGAAGTTCGAGAACGGCCAACGCTTCTACAGCGAGTCCGAGCTGATCGAGCGCTACGGCGTGAGCTCCATCACCATCGTCCGCGCCATCCGCGAACTCGTGAACATGGGCTACCTCGTGCGCAGCCAGGGCAAGGGCACGTTCGTCTCGCGCACGCGCAAGCGTCGCCTCGTCGAGCTCACGGACATGGAGCCGTGGAAGGGTTACACCGAGCGAGAGACCGTCGAGGTCCTGTCATTCGAGCGCGGTGGTGACCCGGATGTCCGCCGTTCCATGCACCTCGGTCCCACGGAGGGCTACCAGCGCATCATGCGCATCCGCAGCTGCAAGGGAATCCCCATCGTCTATCAGCGCAGCTACATCGCAAGCCGCCTCATCAAGGAGAATGCGGAGCCGCAGGAGTATTCCTCCATTTACCGCAAGGTCCGCGAGGACTTCGGCATCTCGCTCAATGATGAGGCCGCGGTCGAGGTGGACGACATCATCTTCCCCGCGCCGATTGAGGTGGCGGAGGCGCTCAAGCTCGAGGGTGACACGCCCGTCGTTCGCGAGCACAAGATCACGACGCTCGCCACGGGCGAGGTTGTCGAGGATGCGCTCTCCTATGTGCGCTGGGATTACTTCAAGCTGAAGTTCTCCTCGCTCGATCGCTCTGGCGCCCGTAGCGTGCTCGACTAGGGCGCCCCGTCTCGTCCCCGCGCCTGCGAACCATCGCGCGCGTCCACCGAAGCGTTGGCGCAGGCCCCGTCCAAAGTGGTTACAACTAAACCAGCTGCCAATTGACGGCCAACCAATGGATATGCCGCTCGCGCGGCAGAAGGGACAACCCATGCTCAACGGAATCCCCAAGAACGTCTCACCCGACCTGTTGAAGGTCCTGATGGAGATGGGCCACGGCGACGAAATCGTCCTCTCGGATGGCAACTATCCCGCCACCTCGAGCGGCAACCTGCTCGTCCGCTGCATCGGCCTCGGCGTACCCGAGTTGCTCGACTCCATCCTCACGCTCATGCCGCTCGATGATTACGTCGAGTCTCCCGTCGCGATGATGGAATCGCCCACTCCGGAGGAGCCTCCCATTTGGGCCACCTACCGCGAGATCATCAAAAAGCACGCCGGTGACGTGAAGATCTCCCACATGGAGCATGACGCCTTCATCGATCGCGCCCGCAAGACCTACGCCATCGTGGCCACCTCTGAGGAGGCCACCTACGCGAACATCCTTCTCCGCAAGGGCGTCGTGAAGTAGACTGCTAAGATAGCACCTTCGCCATCCAAGCCGGAATTCAAGCTTGGCGGGGCTCTGGCGCATTTTCACACACGATTTGACGCAGAACGGGAAGGCAAGTCCAGTCGCTTGCCTTCCCGTTTCAGTTAAATGACGAATCATACCGCATGCCGACGAAAGCGCAATGATCTCGTGCTTCCAACTTATAATATCAAGTATATATTTATCCCCCAGCGAACGGAGACACGATGGGACTGTTCGATCGCTTCAAGAAGGCCGAGGACAAGCCGGCCAGCAACGTCACTGAGGTTCTTGCTCCCGTCGACGGTGAACTCGTCCAACTTTCTGAGACCAACGAGCCCGTCTTTGGAAGCGAGATGATGGGCAAGGGTTGTGCCATCAACCCCACGAGCTCGACCGTCATCTCCCCCATCTCCGGCAAGGTCTCCGTCGTCATGCCGCACGCCGTGGGCATCATCGCCGATAACGGCGTTGAGGTCATGGTTCACGTGGGCATCGACACCGTTGAGATGAAGGGCGACGGCTTCGAAGTCAAGGTTGCCCAGGGCGACTCCGTCACCTGTGGCCAAGAGCTCCTCACCTTCTCGCGCGAGAAGGTAGCCGAGGCGGGCCACCCTGACACCACTTTCGTCATCATCACCAACACCGCTGAGTGCGCTGAGGTCACCCCCATCGCCAACCGCCCCGTCAAGGTTGGCGACGTCGTGGTGAGCGTCACGAAGTAGCTTCTGCGATTCTTCGGGCGCGCGCCCGCGCAAAGTACGTTGACTCGTACAGAGGGCCCGTCGACTCGATGCCGGCGGGCCCTCGTTTTGTGGCTGGGGAGACGGGTTGCCGGCGAAGGTCTGCCGGTTGTGGCGGGGCCGCATCCTCGCGCGGTTGTGACACGACACGCCCCTCGCGCGGCAACCATGCGCCCGAGCCGCAGCGTCAGGTGTGCAAGCATCGCTTGAGCGCAGCGTGCGCGCATAAGAAAAAGGGCCGTTCCCCGCGGAGTGGGAACGGCCCTTCATGCTGTTACTTCAGCCTTCCGGCCTCAGGCATCAGTCTTAGATGAGCTTCTGGAGCTCGTCGCAGACGGCCTGGACCTGCGTGCCGATGATGACCTGAGCGGACTCCTTGGAAGGAATCATGACGCCCACGGCACCGGCCTTCTTGCAGGCGGCCTCGTCGACCTTGGCGGAGTCAGCGACCTCGAAGCGGAGGCGCGTGGCGCAGAAGTCAACGTTCTTGACGTTCTCCTTGCCGCCCACAGCAGCTAGGACACCAGCGGCGATAGCGGCGAACTTGTCGTCGCCAGAGGTAGCGGAAGCAACGCTGGCCTCACCCTCAGAGACATCCTCGCGGCCGGGGGTCTTGAGGTCGAACTTCGTGATGGCGAAGTAGAAGACCGCGTAGAAGACCACGAAAGCGGCGATGCCCAGCGGGATGATCATCCAGGTGTTGGCATGGGCGGGCAGGCTTGCGGAGAAGACCAGGTCAGTCGCACCAGCGGAGAAGCAGAAGCCCGCACGGAAGTTCACGTAGTAGACGATGATCGTGAAGATGCCGTACAGGGCGGCGTACACGACGTAGAGCGGGAAGCAGAGGAACATGAAGCCGAACTCGAACGGCTCGGTGACGCCGCAGACAAAGGCGCAGATGGCGGCGGAGAGGACCAGGCCGATGGCGGCCTTCTTGTCCTTGGCGGTCTTGACCATGGCGAGGGCAGCACCCGGGATGCCGAACATCATGCAGGGGAAGAAGCCGGACATGTACATGCCGACGCTCCAGTTGGCGCCGTTCTGGCCCATGACGTCGCCGGCCCAGTAGTGGGACAGGTCGCCGAGACCGATGGTGTCGAACCAGAAGACGTTGTTGAGGGCGTGATGCAGACCGGTCGGGATGAGGAGGCGGTTCAGGAAGGCGTAGATGCCAGCGCCGATGCCACCCATGCCGGCGATGCCGTTACCAAGAGTAACGAGGCCGTCGAAGATGATGGGCCACACGAAGAGCAGGACAACGGAGGCGATGATGGAGACGAGCGCGGTCATGATGGCGACGCAGCGCTTGCCGGAGAAGAAGGCCAGCCAATCCGGGAGACGGGTGTCCTTGAACTTGTTGTACATCGTGCCACCGATGACGGCGGAGAGGATGCCGATGAAGCAGTTGCCAGCGATCTTGGAGAAGGCGATGCCCTCGGCGGTGAGGAGCCAGGCAGCCTGAGCGTCAGCGTCCATGCCACGGACGGTGCCGACGACGGCCGGGCTGAGGAGCTGCTGGATCATCAGGAAGGCGACGAGACCAGCGAGGCCAGCGGTGCCGTCATGATCGTCGGCGAGGCCCACGGCTGCGCCGATGGCGAAGAGCCAGGCCATGTTGTCGATGAGAGCCCCCCCCCGCCTTGATGAGCAGGAAACCAACGGTGTAGGCCGCGCCAGCAGCCTCAGCACCAGGAACGCCCATAACAGCCGGGGCGAGCAGATAGCCAACGCCCATGAGGATGCCAGCGACGGGAAGCGCCGCGACGGGAAGCATCAGCGCTTTGCCGAGCTTCTGGAGATACTTCATCATTCGGTATCCCTCCTACCTTTCATTTGTACTGCTTTCCAAACAATACGTACGCGTCCCGCGGATTCATCGGTTGGCCCTCCGCGAGCCGACCAGAAGCGGAGGCGAACAGGAGCGGTGGGAGTCCCTCTCTCCCTCCAACTCCGTATATTAAGCTATCACAGAATTTCCAAATTGCCCGTTCCGTTCCCGAACGGTATCTTTTTATTAGCTGAGTGGTAATCGTTTGGTTGCACTTGATTAGGGCGATATCAGGTTGTGAGTTACCGTTTGCGCATATGTTTACCTGCTTCTTTGTAGTTGTCAGAAAATACTCTCGCATTATTTGGGCGCAGCCGCCAACGAATCGCCCGAGCTTCCTCCGTAGCACCTCACTTGACATATCAAGCTGGGGACGTGAGAAAAAACCTGCAAAGGGACCGTCCCTTTTGCAGGTCAGTGGGTATCGAGTTGACAAAGGGACAGTCCCTTTGTCAACTTTCGGCTACTCGGTGAAGGGGAAACCGCCGGAGGCGAGGGCCTTGACGGCGTCGGCGACGGCGAAGTCCTCGCAGGCACCAATGTGCCAACGCGCGGCAGCGGCGGCCTCGGGCGTGGCATTCGCCACGGCGACGGAGTTATCCACCGCACGCAGCATCGAGAGGTCATTCTCCGCGTCGCCGAAGACGAAGACGTCCTGTGACGCCACGCCCAGGTAATCCGCGAGCCAAAGCACCGCGGCTCCCTTGTTCCAGCCCGCAGGCATAATGTTGACGAAGCCTCGCTGCGGCACGTCGAAGTCAAGCTCCGGAATCTCCCTCGTGAGAAGATCAGCGAGCTCGCGCGTTGCCACGTCATCGCCCGCCACGAAGGCATTCGCCTTGACCACGTCATGACCAGGCAGCAGCTCGTAGACGCCGCACGCCCCATAGCGCGGGAACGCGACCTTAAGGTCCTCCATATCACCCGCGACGACCTTCGGGGCAGCACCATCAAACCAGACGAGACCCGCACGCGGCACCTCGGCGGTGAGGACAGCCATGCGCGCGACCAGCTCGGCGGGGATATGGCGCTCGAGCACGAGCTCGCCACCATAGCTCACCTGCAGGCCGTTCGTGGCGATGTTCGTCTGGTAGCAGGGCTCGTCCCCGTCAAACAGGATGCTGATCCAGTCACGGCCGCGCCCGCTGCAGGGGCCCACGGCACAGCCCGCCTCAACAGCGGCCCTAAACGCCTCGCGCACGCGGGCGGGCACCACGGTATCGCCAAAGGGCATGATCGTGCGGTCGATATCTGCAAGAATGAGCCTCATTCAACTACCCCCTCAAAGAAAGGGCCGGCGCATTCCACTCCCTGGAACGCACCGGCCATACGGTCCTATTGACGCACGAGCCTAGAGGCTCTCGATGACCTTGACCACCTGGTCGACGTACTGCTCGCAGATGGCGGGCGTCGCGGCTTCGACCATGACGCGCACCATCGGCTCGGTGCCACTCGCGCGAACCAGCGCTCGACCCTCGCCCTCGAGGGCGGTCTCGACACCGGCAACGGCAGCCTTGACGCGCTCGTCCGCCATAACGGCGTTCTTGTCCGCAACGACGACATTCTTGAGCAGCTGCGGATAGATCTTGACGGGCTCCGTGAGCTCAAAGAGGGTCTTCTTGGAACCAAGCATGGCCTCGAGAATGCGCAGGCTCGTGTTGATGCCGTCGCCCGTGGCGCTGTACTTGGAGAAGATGACGTGGCCGCTCTGCTCGCCGCCGAGGGAGTAGCCGTGCTCGCTCATGCAGGCAGAAACGTACTTGTCGCCCACGGCAGTCTGCTCGTAGGAAATGCCCGCGCGCTCGAAGGCCTTGTAGAGGCCGAGGTTGCTCATGACCGTGGTGACGACGGTGTTATCCGCAAGCTGGCCCTTTTTGGCCATGTAGGTGCCACAGGCGTACATGATGAGGTCACCGTCGACGACGTTGCCGTGCTCGTCGACCGCGATGCAGCGGTCCGCGTCGCCGTCATAGGCAAAGCCCACGTCGAGGCCCTTCTCGGCAACGAGGTTCTGAAGCTGCTCGATGTGAGTCGAGCCACAGCCGCGGTTGATGTTAAAGCCGTTGGGCTCGTTGGAGACGACGTATGTCTTGGCGCCCAGGGCATCGAACACGCCCTTGGCGATGGGCGTGGAGGCGCCGTTCGCGCAGTCAAGGCCAACGCGCAGACCGTGCAGGGAGAAGCTGGCGGAGCTGATGAGGAAGCCGATGTAGCGGGTAACGCCCTTGACGTCACCAC
>UQWE01000001.1 GCA_900544655.1 uncultured Coriobacteriaceae bacterium | reverse complement strand
CCGCCATGGCAGCGATAGCGTCCGCTCCTTTCCACGGCTGGCTCGCGTGAGCGGTTACTCCCTGCATGGTAAGTTCGAACCACGTGCGCCCCTTGTGAGCGACCTGGATTTGGGAGTCGGTTGGCTCGGTGTCAACAACCCATTCCGAGGTGCCGACCCAGCCCTGTTTGATGGCGGCCTCGACGCCGCGCATGAAGTCTTCCTCGTCGACGCTGCAAATGAGCGAGAGTCCTCTCCGTGGAAGCTTGCCGGTCCTCGCCATTTTGTCGAGCGTAGCTTCGAAAGCGACCATAGCGCTTGCGAGGCCGCTCTTCATGTCGCATGCCCCGCGGCCGTAGAGGCGGTCGTCGCGAATGAGCCCGGAAAGTGGGTCAATGCCGTCGTCCCAACCGTCTCCGAGCGTCACGGTGTCCATATGGCAGATGAAGACGAGGCGGGGTTCATCAGTTGCGCCTGGGATGGTCGCCATGAGTTCCGTGCGCCCCGGGAGGACCTCGAGCTCATCGATTGAAACTCGTGACGCGAGCGATTCGGGGAGGTTTTCGATTCTCTGGCGTAGCCAGGTTCTGATGTGACGCTCGATCTCGCCTTCATAGGCCCCCGGATCGGAGCTGTCGATTTGTACGAGTTCGCGCGCGAGCTCCCAGGCAGCATCTTCGTTTGAGTCCATGGCTCCTCCTTAGGTATGTCTGATGCCATGGTAGGACTAGCCTGCGTTTTGGGTGATGTGGCTTCGTACTTTTTTGCCTGTGCGTGCGGGGAGAGCCTCGTCCATCATCGTCAAATCGTCGAGTCAGCCTCCGGGTAAGTGGTTGCGTTGTTCTATAGCGCAACAACGGTTGCTCGTAGACATACCGTTCACAGACCGCTATTCGTAAGCGCATATAACGTTCGCTAACATTCTGTATGGCAACCAAACCATGTGTCATTGGACGATGATTCACGGCGGCTGCCGGATAAGCAGTCTCTGCCGATGCGCCCTTGGCGCGATTTAATGCCGTCTGTAGATGAGGGAGGCTAAGCGCCCATGGAGGATACGCACGACCAGTCATTGCCGCGGACGTTCGAGGAGTTCAACGAGCAACGCAAGGCGAGCTTCATTCGCGTCAAGGACTTCAAGCAGGCTGGTAATCGCCTTGTTGGTTATCTTTGCAGCTATACGCCGCTCGAGATCGTTGACGCCGCGGGAGTTGCGGGCGTTTCCCTCTGCGGCACGTCTGACGAGGTGATTCCCGAGGCGGAGAAGGTCCTTCCCGCCAACCTCTGCCCCCTCGTCAAGTCGACGTTTGGCTTCGCGCACTCTCAGAAGTGCCCGTTCACGCATTTCAGCGACATCATCATCGCCGAGACCACATGCGACGGGAAGAAGAAGATGTACGAGCTTCTGAACGACCTCAAGGAGACGTACGTCCTCCACCTTCCCCAGAGCCGAGACCGCGGCTACGAGCGCGATGGCTGGTACGAGGAGTGCCGTCTCCTAAAGGAGCGCCTCGAGGACCTCTATGGCGTCACGATTACGGATGATGACCTGAGGGGTGCCGCAGTGAGGCGTAACCGTCTCCGCGCCGCAAAGCTTGCAATGTATGGCCTCCAGGCATGCGAGCCTCCCGTCATGAGCGGCGTAGAGCTCATGAGCACGATGTTCGCGGGTACGTTTAACTTCGATGTCGACGCTTATATCGAGAAGCTCGAGACCGTGACTGCTGATCGTCGCGCTGCTTACGAGGCCGGCGAGCGACCGATCCCGGCGGACGCGAAGCGCATTCTTCTCACGGGCTGTCCCGTGGGCGGCGTCATCAACAAGATCGGACACACTATCGAAGCGAACGGCGGGGTCGTCGTCTGCATGGACGATTGCTCCGGCGAGCGTACGGCTCGCATGATGGTGGACGTTGACGCGCCTGACATCCTGCGCGCCATCTCTGACCGCTATCTCCAGATCAACTGTTCCGTCATGACCCCCAACGAGGGCCGCATGGAGAACACGCTGGCGATGTGCGAGAAATACCACGTCGATGGCGTCATTGAGAGCGTCCTCTCCGCATGCCATACGTTCAACGTCGAGAGTGCCCGCATGCAGGCGGCTGTCGAAGGCGCTGGTATCCCCTACATGAAGATTGAGACCGACTTCTCCAAGGGCGACCAGGGGCAGATCGACACGCGCATTGCAGCGTTCATCGAGACTCTCTAGGGGCGGGGCATGTTCGGGATCGGAATAGACATCGGGTCAACGGCAACGAAGCTCGCCGTCATCGATGGCGGCGGGGATACCCTCTTTACGAGGCAGATGCCCACGGGATTTTCGAGCGTAGATGCCTCGGATCGCGCTCTCGAGGAGCTCCGAGTAGCCGGTTTTGATCCGGCTGATCCCGAGGTGCGCGTAGTTGCGACCGGATACGGGCGCATAGCCGTTCCGTATGCCGACAAGGTCATTACGGAGATAACCTGTCATGGCGTGGGTGCCGTGAGACTCTTCGGGCCCGAAGGTACCGTTATCGATGTCGGGGGCCAGGATACCAAGGTGATCACGCTTCGTGCCGGCCGCGTCGCCAAGTTCGCGATGAACGATAAGTGCGCCGCCGGTACGGGTCGTTTTCTCGAAATCATGGCTGACAGGCTTGGCGTCTCACAGGGGGAGCTCTCGCGTCTGGCTGCCGAGGGCGAGCCGACGAAGATTTCGAGTATGTGCACCGTCTTCGCGGAGTCTGAGGTAATCAGCATGATTGGTCGAGGGGAGCCTCGCGCAAACATTGCGAATGGCGTCTTGGATAGCGTGTTGGGACGAGTTGCGGCGCTCGCCGGGCAAGGTTCGGGCGCCCCATACTTCCTCACCGGTGGTCTTTGCGAGAATGACTATTTCGTCGCCCAGCTCGGGGAAAGGCTTGGGGCTTTGGTCACGACATGCCCGCAGGCAAGATTCGCAGGCGCGCTTGGCGCCGCCGAGCGAGCGCTTGCCCTTGTTGGGTAGATAAGGTGTATTCGATTCGGGCATTAGCCCGGCAACTGGGTTGGAGACATCATGGACATGACGGGAGTCAAGCTTACCGAGCTCGTTGAGGCCGCTGGTTGCGCCGCGAAGCTCGCGCCAGGGTACCTTTCGCAGGTCCTCTCGGACTTGCCTCGCGTCGCAAGTGACAAGCTGGTTGTCGGCTTCGACTCTTCTGACGATGCTTACGTCTATGACCTAGGCGACGGTAGGGGGCTCGTTGGGACGACGGATTTCTTCCCCCCGATGGTCGATGACCCGTATCTCTTTGGCCAGGTAGCGGCAGCAAATGCCCTCTCCGACGTATGGGCCATGGGCGGCAAGCCCGCGCTTGCGCTTAACCTCCTTTGCTTCCCCAATTGCCTCGGCCTTGAGGTGGCGGGGCAGATTCTTGCCGGAGGTGCCGACAAATGCCGTGAGGCGGGCGTGATCGTTGCCGGGGGTCACTCCATCAATGACCACGAGCCTAAGTTCGGCCTTGCCGTCACGGGCTTCGTGGACCTCGACCACCTTCTTGCGAACGCTGACGCCCGCGAGGGAGACGTGCTTGTGTTGACGAAGGCACTCGGCACCGGTGTCCTCACAACCGCCTACAAGGGCGGGATCCTCGACGAGGATGGCGTCCGCGTAGCGACTGACTCTATGATCACGCTTAACAAATACGCCGCCGAGGCCCTCGATGGCCTCTCCGCGCATGCGGCGACCGATGTCACGGGCTTCTCGCTCATGGGTCATGGTTGCGAGATGGCGGAGGCGAGCGGTGTCACGCTCGAGATATGCGCCGCACGCGTGCCGTTGCTCGCGCGGGCGCGGGAAATGGCAGCCATGGGTCTCATTCCCGCCGGCGCCTACCGCAACCGTGATTTCTTCGGCCCTCGCGTTGAGGTGGAGCCCGATGTCCCGCTTGACCTCACGGACGTCCTGTTTGACCCGCAGACCTCCGGAGGCCTTCTCGTCGCCATGCCCGAAGAAGAGGCCGAGGGATACGTTGCGCGGTTGGTGGAACTGGGTCAGCCAGCTGCGGTGATAGGCCGTGCGGTTGCGCGCGGAGAACGTTCCGTCCACGTTACGATGTAGATTCGCTTCGAGAAAGGAAGCTCAAATATGTCTGAGAACAAGCTCGTCATCGACGCTCGCGGAGACGCCTGCCCCATCCCTGTCGTCAAGACGCTGAAGGCGCTCGGCGCGCTCGGCGGAGCTGGCATGGTCGAGACCATCGTTGATAACAAGATCGCCGTCGAGAACCTCTCTCGCATGGCCACCTCCAAGGGTTGCACCAGCAGCTTCGAGCAGACGGGCGACAAGGAGTGGCACGTCGTTACCTCTGCCAACGGTGCTGTTGAGGTGGCAGTCGGCGAGCCCGAGGCCGTTACCTGCGCTGCTCCGGCGGACAACGTAGTCGTCCAGATCACGAGCGATGTAATGGGCACGGGCGATGACGTTCTGGGCAAGAAACTGCTCAAGAGCTTCGTCTTCTCTCTGACGCAGCTGCCGCGTCTGCCCAAGACCATCCTGCTCTACAACGGCGGCGCCCATCTCTCCTGCGAGGGTTCGGATTCGCTCGAGGACCTCAAGAACCTCGCCAATGACGGTGTCGAAATCCTCACCTGCGGCACCTGCCTCGACTTCTATGGCATCACCGACAAGCTCGCCGTCGGCGAGGTCACCAACATGTACGTGATCGCCGAGAAGCTCGCTGGTGCATCCGCGGTCGTGAGGCCCTAGTGCCGCGCGTTCTGAGGCCCGCTCTCGTCGTGGCGTTTCCCACGACGGCGGCCGCCATGAGCTGCGAGGAGCTTTGCCAGTCTCAGGGCCTGCCCGGGCGGATGATTCCCGTTCCCGGCCAGGTCTCCGCTGGCTGTGGGCTTGCTTGGAAGGCGGCGCCAGAGGATCGCGCCCTTCTCGAACCCGCCCTCTCTGGGGCGGGCGTTCCCGTTGAGGGGTTCTTCACGGTTGAGCTGCTTGAATTCGTGAGGGAGTAAAGGCTTGCCTGGGGCATGGCCTTTGGAGGACGACGCCATGATCTATCTCGATAACGCTGCCACGACGATGCGAAAGCCGCAAGAGGTTGTCGACGCCGTGGCAACTGCTATGGGTACGCTCGGCAATGCCGGGCGTGGGGCGAGTTCAAGTGCCATGGGTGCCGCTCGCACCATTCATGAGTGCCGAGAGCGCGTGGCGAGGCTTCTTGGCTGCCCGAGGGCCGATCATGTTGCCTTTGCCCCCAACTCGACGGCAGCCCTCAACTGCGCCATCAATGGCCTGGTGTGCGAGGGCGGCCGCGTGGTGACCACGGTGCTTGAGCATAACTCGGTTCTTCGACCGCTGAACAGGCTCGCGGCCGAGCGTGGAGTCGACGTCGAGCACGTGGGTTGCGATGAGTTCGGACGTCTGGGCATGGAGGAGCTTGAGCGACTTGTCGTTTTTGGGACGCGAGCCGTCATCGTGACCGGGGCCTCAAACGTCACCGGCAATGCCGTGGATGTCGCGCGTGTCTCTCGCATCGCGCACGCCGCCGGGGCAGTTTGCATCGTGGACGCTTCGCAAAGCGCGGGTATCATCCCCATCGATATGGTCGAGCAGGGGTTGGACGTCGTTTGCTTCACAGGTCATAAAGCGCTGATGGGTCCCCAGGGAACGGGAGGTCTAGCTGTGGCTGAAGGCATCGACGTCCGCCCTTGGAATGTGGGTGGCACTGGCGTGCATAGCTTTGACCCAATGCAACCCGAGGACTGGCCCACGCGCCTCGAGGCGGGTACCCTCAACGGACATGGCCTAGCTGGTCTCGCGGCGGGCCTCGAGTTCCTTGATGCCAACGGGGGTGTCAAGGCGATGGGCGAGCACGAGGTAGCCATGGCGCGGCGTCTCTACGAGGGCGTGAGTGATATCGAAGGCGTGACCGTCTACGGCGATTGGGAGACCTTCTCGTCCGACGAGCCTCCTCTCCGCGCGGGCGTCCTATCCCTTAACGTCGGGGACATCTCGTCCGCCGACGTGTCGGACATGCTTATGCAGGGCTGGGGCATTGCGACCCGCCCAGGCGCCCATTGCGCGCCCCTCATGCACGAGGCGCTCGGCACGCGTGAGCAGGGCATGGTTCGCTTTTCCACGAGTTGGTTCACTACCCAGGAGGAGATAGACACGGCGATCGAGGCCGTTCGAGAGATCGCGCGAGGCTAGCTGCGTTCCGCGTGGTTTACGTCGTCAACACATCGCCTGCTCGCTAGCGTTTGGGCTAATGGGCGGGCGATGTGCCATCGTGGGTTGGTGCCATCGCTTGGCTACTGGATCTCTACGAGATCGTGTCTGAGGATGCTGCCCGCGAGCATGGGCACCTTCATGCCCACGGCGGCGAGCTCATCGTAAAGGGCGTGCGCAGCTTCAATCGTCTCGGGGCTTTCTGCCTGGTTGACTATGACCAGGTTCGGGTCTATGGCACCTCTCCTGGTCTCCGTGGCAAGATGCCGAGCGAGAAGCTCTGGCGT
The DNA here is from genome assembly GCA_900544655.1 of uncultured Coriobacteriaceae bacterium. Classification (GTDB taxonomy): domain Bacteria; phylum Actinomycetota; class Coriobacteriia; order Coriobacteriales; family Atopobiaceae; genus Parolsenella. The sequence goes on along the minus strand of UQWE01000001.1, from coordinate 190,393 downwards.
AACCACATCATTCTGCTCGCACCCCGAGTTCTCGCAGAAGATCTCTGCCCTATGAACGGTTTGCGCCACGGGCTTGCCAAAGGCGCTTGCGCCAATGACCATGATCGTCAGGTCGTTGCCGTCCGGAATGACGGGCTCGCGATCGCTGTGTGCTTTGACGGACATGTGCCTCGAGCCATCTGCTTCGACGAGTACGAAGTCTGCGAGGCTTGCGAGGTCATGCGGTGCGATCCGCGAGGGCGCCAGTTTGCCCGCATTTCGCGCTTCGTGAGCGGGCGTGCCAACGCAGATGACCCGCTGGGCCTTGAGTTGGCGTGCGACCTCAAACTCGTCGGTGGAAACAACGGTATCGATGCCGCTGAAGAGCAAGAAGTGGGTCGTCGTTGCGAGGACCACGGTCTTTCCCTCGGCGACGAGCTCATCCGCAAGTGAGCGCAGCAGCGTTGTCTTGCCACCCCCGCCGATGACGGACCAAATCATGCCGTTCGCCTGTCGATTTGACGCGTTCGTAGTACTTTTGATGCCGCGATAACAATTCATTAGCAACCCTAACTTAAAGTTTGGTATACCGTTGTTGTCGTATGATGATTACGCTAAGCCATAGCGGGAAACTACCTACCATTGTGGCCGTCTTCGAGGAACGGTGAGTTACATGCTCGTTGAGATTCGGGGAGCGGGGGATATCGCTACCGGCATCGCGCTTCGCCTGTGGCGCGCCGGGTGCAAGGTCATCATGTGCGACATTGCGGTCCCCACGTCCATCCGCCGTACCGTCTGCTTTTCTGAGGCCATCCGCCTTGGCTCATGTGAGGTTGAGGGCATTTGTGCTCGCCTTGCCAGCTCCTGCGCGGAGGCTCGTTCGATCGTTGTCGGCGGTGACGTCGCGGTTCTCGTCGATCCCGAGGGCGAGAGCATTTCTGAGTTGAAGCCGCAGGTTGTTGTTGACGCCATCCTCGCCAAGAAGAACCTCGGCACGAAACGCTCCATGGCTCCGTACGTCATTGGCGTTGGCCCGGGCTTTTATGCGGGCAGGGACTGTGATGCGGTCGTCGAGACCAATCGAGGACATTTCCTCGGCCAGGTCATCTGGGATGGCCCAGCCGCTCCCAACACCGGTATCCCTGGCGTCATCGCCGGTCATTCCGCGGACCGCGTGCTGCGCGCTCCCGCAGACGGCGTCTTTGAGCCGGTCCTCCAGATTGGCGACGTCGTGCGCGCCGGCCAGGTTGCCGCGACCGTGTCCGGCGTTCCCATGACTTGCACCATCAACGGTGTCCTGCGCGGCCTTCTGCAGGAGGGCGTTGAGGTGACGGCGGGCATGAAGTCCGGCGACATCGACCCGCGTTGCGAGCGCTCGCACTGCTTCTCCTCGTCTGACAAGGCCCGTGCCGTCGGCGGAGGCGTGCTCGAAGCGATTTGCATGCTCACCTCGAGGTTGGAGGGTTAGTGATGGAAGGCATCTCTCTTCTTCGCCGCGAACTTGCGGAGCTTGAGGCCGGAAGGTCCGTTGCCGAGGCCGTCGTGCTTACTACTGCGGGGTCGGCCGCCCGGGACGCCGGCGCCCGGATGGTGCTTCTTGAGGATGGTTCCTTTCTGGGAACGGTCGGCGGTGGCTCTCCCGAGCTCGAAAGCCAGAGGCTCTGCCAAGACGCGCTCTCTGGTAAGCCCGCCCTGCGAATGAACTTCAAGCGAGGTGTGGTTGATATCGCCTGCGGTGGCTCTCAGCTCATCGGCATTCGCCGTCTATCGTCTCGCGACATCCCGGCGCTCGAGGCCGCTATCGAGTCCGCCGACGCGGGGGCGCCCGTCGAGCTTGCCGTCGATTGGTCCGCTCCCGTTCCCGTCGCTGCCGTTGGGGGGTTTGCAGGGGCTGATACGGTCCCGCGGATGGAGGGCGACCTCTATCTCGAGCCCGTGGCGTGCGCCCCCCGTTGCGTCATCTTTGGCGGGGGCCACGTCGGCAGGGCGCTCGTGCCGGCACTCGCCGCGATCGATTTCGACGTCGTGGTTGTTGACGACCGTCCTGAGGTGGCTCGCGCCGAGAACTTCCCGGTCGCCTCGAGCGTCATCCTCGGCGATTTCAAGGATATTCCTGCGAGCGTCACAGTTGGCAATCGTGATTACGTCGTTGTCATGACTCATGGGCACGCGGCTGACGAAGACGTCGTCGCGCAAGTCGTCGAGGCCCGTCCGCTTTATCTCGGTTGCATGGGTAGCAGGAACAAGAGACGCGTCCTCGAAGGCGTGCTCACCTCGCGTGGCTTCTCAGCGGATGAGATCGCCGCTGTCGATCTTCCCATTGGCCTGCCTATTGGCGCTGTGACTCCCGCGGAGATTGCGGTCTCAATTGCCGCAAGGATGATCGAAGTCCGTTCGGGTCATCATGCTTCTCCGGCGACGGGCTGCCCCAGCTACCTGTAAGAAGGGTTTCGCTGCACGACGGCTGTAGCGTCGTGCATATACATGGCGACCGTTGTGTATCTCTCTAAACAACGAATCGCGTAGATTGCCCACGGGACGTCGGGCTGAAAGGAAGGACCTTCATGAAATCTATCACCCGCAAGCAGGCAATCGCTTCCATCGGGTCGGGTGTCGCTGCCGTCGCTGGCCTCGGCCTCACCGGCTGTGGCGGCTTTGGCTCAGCCGCGGTGACATCCGCCGCGTCTGACGAGAAGCTCATCGTCTTCGCCGCGGCAAGCATGACCGAGAGCCTCACCAAGGCGACTGAGTCCTTCACGAAGGACGCCGGCACCGAGGTTAGCTTCAATTTCGATTCCTCTGGCACCCTGAAGACTCAGATTCAGGAAGGTGCCGAGTGCGACGTCTTCATCTCCGCCGGACAAAAGCAGATGAACCAGCTCGACGCCACCGCTGACCCCGAGGTCAACACCGATGGACTTGATCTTATCGAGTCCGACACGCGCTTCAACATCCTTCAGAACGAGGTCACGCTCGTTGTCCCCGAGGGCAATCCCAAGGGCATCCAGAACTTCGAGGACCTCGCTGACCACCTCACGGCTGGTGACGTCAAGCTCGCCATGGGTAACTCCGATGTTCCCGTTGGGCAGTACACCCAGAAAATCCTGAAGTACTTCAACCTCAACGAGGACGAACTCGCGGCCTCTGGCGTTATCACCTATGGCACCAACGTCAAGGAGGTCACGACCCAGGTATCCGAGGCGGCTGTCGACTGTGGTGTCATTTATCGCACCGATGCGGTATCTGCAGGTCTTGCGGTCGTCGATTGCGCCACCAAGGATATGTGCGGTGAGGTCGTCTATCCGATCGCCGTCGTCAAGGGCACGAAGCGCGAGGACGCCGCCAAGTCCTATCTCGAGTTCCTCAAGGGCTCCGAGGCCTCCGCTTGCTTCGAGGAGGTCGGCTTCAAGCCGCTGTCCGCATAATTGTCGATAGGATCTGAGCCATGGACTGGTACCCGCTCATAAACTCGCTGCGTATCGCCGCCATCTCGACGGTAGCCGTGTTCTTCCTGGGGCTCGGTGCGGCGTGCGTGATCGCGAAGCTTCCCAGAACGGTGAGGGCCCTGCTCGACGTGGTGCTCACGCTCCCACTCGTCTTGCCGCCGACCGTCGTCGGGTATCTGCTCCTGCTCGTTCTCGGTCCCAGGCGTTCCCTCGGTGCCTGGGTGCTCGCGGCCTTTGGGGTTCGTCTCACCATGACGTGGTACAGCGCGATCTTCGCGTGCGTCGTCGTCGCCTTTCCCCTTATGTATCGAACGGCCCGCGGCGCCTTCGAGGCTTATGACAAGACCTTGACGTACGCCGCGCTCACCCTCGGCAAAAGCCGCACGTGGGCGTTCTGGCGAGTCCAGGTTCCCGGTTGCGCCCAGGGCATTCTTGCGGGGGCGGTCCTCGCGTTCGCACGCGCCCTTGGCGAGTACGGTGCCACGGCAATGGTCGCGGGATACACGCCCGGCCAGACCGCAACGGTCTCCACGACCGTCTATCAGCTGTGGCGCACGGGCGATAACGCGCTCGCGTTTCGATGGGTGCTCGTCAACGTCGCCATATCGGCCGTCGTCCTTCTCGTCATGAACTGGCTTGAGGGCAGGGCCCGTACGCAGGGGAGGCGGGCATGAGCCTTTTCGTTGACATCACAAAACGCCTTGGCGACTTCGTCCTCGACGCCTCCTTCAGCTCGGATGACCCGAGCGAGACGCTTGCGATTCTCGGTGCGTCCGGTTGCGGCAAGAGCATGACGCTCAAGTGCATCGCCGGTATCGAGCGCCCTGACAAGGGCCGTATCGTTCTGAACGATCGCGTGCTGTTTGACTCGGAAGCGCGTGTTGACGTGCCGGTGCAGGAGAGGCGCGTGGGCTATCTCTTTCAGAGCTACGCGCTCTTCCCAACGATGACGGTTCTCGACAATGTCATGGCGGGCGTGCGAGGAGGACCTCGCAACGAGCGCCGCGAGAGGGCTTTGGAGCGGATTCGAGCCTTTCGCCTGGAGGGCCTCGAGGGGTTGCGTTCGGCCGAGCTGTCTGGTGGCCAGCAGCAGCGTTGCGCCCTCGCGCGCATCATGGCGAACGATCCGGAGCTCCTCCTTCTCGACGAGCCCTTCAGCGCGCTCGACGGTTACCTGCGCTGGCAGCTCGAGCTCGAGCTCGCAGACACGCTCCGCGCGTTTCCCGGGGGCGTGGTGTTCGTCACGCACAGCCGCGACGAGGTGTATCGCATGAGCCAGCGCGTTTGCGTGCTCGACCATGGCAAGAGCGGTCGCACGGTGCCCACCCGTGAGCTGTTCGATACCCCCGCGACTCTGGCGGAGGCCCTCATCAGTGGTTGCAAGAACGTGAGTGCGGCGTCGCCGGCGGGAGAGACTTCCCTTGTCTGCACGGACTGGGGCGTTACGCTTGATTGCGCTCGTCCGGTCGAGGGCTGCGACCACGTCGGCCTCCGCGCGCACTTCCTAAGGGTCGTCGAGGCGGACGGCCGGGTCGTGGATACCCTTGGGGACGCGCCCACGGGGTTTGGGAGTGAGGCCGTGCCAAATCGCGGCGAGCTTGACAAGACCGTCAACCTCATCCCCTGCGAGGTGGCGCGTGTTATCGACAACGTCTTCTCGATCATCGTCATGTGCTCGACTCCTGGCGGCGGGATGCTCCGCGTCGAGCTCGAGAAGGCGGCGTGGGCTTCGCTTGATGACCCCTCACGCGTTACGCTTGAGGTCGCCCCGTCTGACGTCATGTGCTTGGAGGCGTAGGGAACGTGCAAGACACCTTCGGAAGAACCATCAGCTACATGAGGCTGTCCGTCACGGACAAGTGCAATTGCCGATGCATTTACTGCATGCCCCGCGAGGGCGTCGCCCATCACGCTCATGGAGAGGTCCTCTCGTTCGAGGAGATGGCGGAGATCGTCCGAGCCGCCTCGAGGCTTGGCGTCCGCAAGGTTCGCGTTACGGGTGGGGAGCCGCTGGTGAGGCGAGGGATCGTGGACCTTGTCGCTATGCTCTCCGGCATAGAGGGCATTGACGAGGTCGACATGACGACGAACGGAACCATGCTCGCGCCCCTCGCGAACGACCTACGCACCGCCGGGCTAACTCGCCTTAACATCTCGCTCGACACGCTTCGTCCCGATCGCTATCGAGAGATTTCACGCGTCGGCGAGCTCTCGGATGCTCTGGACGGAATGCGCGCCGCAAGGCTGGCCGGTTTCCCTCCGCCAAAGATAAACTGTGTGCTCATGGGCGGAGTGAACGACGATGAGGCGGCGGACTTCGTTGATATCGCACGAAGGGAGCCCGTTGAGGTTCGCTTTATCGAGCTCATGCCCATGGGAGAGTGCGCCCGCTGGCCGAAGGAACGCTTCGTTTCCGGCGATGTCGTCCTTGAAGCGGTGCCTGAGCTCGAACGTATTGGCGAGGGCGGCGTGGCGGAGCTCTACTCCGCACCGGGGTTTCTCGGGCGTGTCGGGCTCATTCGCGCCGTCAGCCACAGGTTCTGCTCGGGATGCGACCGTGTCCGCGTCACGGCGGACGGCAGGCTCAAACCCTGTCTTCACTCCGCCACCGAAGTGCCTCTTCGCGGCTTGCATGGTTTGGAGCTCGAACGGGCCATCGCCCGTGGCATCGAGGCCAAGCCGGCTCATCACAACCTCGTCCCGGGTCTTCGCTCGAGCGAGACCCCGAGGGACATGTTCGAGATAGGGGGCTAGGGTGGAGGATTCCCAGACCACATCGGCAAGCATTCGCGATGCCGAGTTCACGCACGTAAACGAACAGGGCCGTGCCCGCATGGTCGACGTTGGCGACAAGCCCGTGACGTCTCGAGTCGCGCGCGCCGCCGCGAAGGTGCTCATGGCTCCGAGCACGCTTGAGCTTGTGCGGACCGGTGGCACACGCAAGGGCGACGTCCTCGCTGTCGCCCAGGTAGCCGGCATTATGGCTGCAAAGCGCACGTGGGAGATTATCCCGATGTGCCATCAGATTCCGCTTTCCGGCGTGGATATCAACTTCGCGCTAGAGGATGATGGGATCGCAATCGAGGCCACGGCTCGTTGCAAGGGGGAGACGGGCGTGGAGATGGAGGCGCTCGCCGCAGCGTCCGTGGCCGCGCTGACCATCTATGACATGTGCAAGTCGCACCAGCGTGACATGGAGATCACGGCTGTTCGCCTTATGGAGAAGACTGGGGGCCGTAGCGGCCATTTTGTGAGGGGAGAGTAGCGTGGGAGAGTTCGTTGTTTCGCCCGGAGCCCTTGCGGGCGAGGTCATTGCCGTATGCATGAGTGCCGAGAAGGGCGTTCGCAAGCAGTCTGTTGATTCCATTGAGCTTGAGGTTGGCACTGGCGTCGTCGGCGACGCGCATTCTGGAGCCTGGCACCGCCAGGTGAGTCTGCTGCCGAATGAGGCCGTTGATGACCTGCGCCAGGTTCTGCCCAATCTCAAGGCGGGCGACTTCGCGGAGAACATCCTCACGCGCGGCCTCGATCTCAAGTCGCTTCCCGTGGGTACGGTCATTTCCGCCGGGGAGGCGCTCCTCGCCGTGACGCAAATCGGCAAGAAATGTCATAACGACTGCGAGATTAAGCGTCTGGTGGGAAAGTGCGCCATGCCGAGCGAGGGCATCTTTACCGTTGTCGTTCGAGGGGGAGAGGTTCGCGCCGGCGATGGGGTGCATGTTATGGAGGTGAGGCGCTAATGAAGGAACTTCCCGTTCAGCAGGCCGTGGGACACGTGCTCTGTCACGACATGACCCAGATCATTCCCGACGAATTCAAGGGAGCTCGTTTCCGTAAGGGCCACGTCGTGGCTCCGGAGGACGTCGACGTGCTGCTCTCGATGGGCAAGCGCAGCGTCTATGTGCTCGAGCTCGAGCCGGGCATGCTCCACGAGGATGACGCCGCCATCCGCCTCTGCGAGATCATGGAAGGTGACGGTTGTGTTCGCTCGCCCGAGATTCGCGAGGGCAAGATCGAGCTGCGCGCCGCCTATGACGGGTGCTTCCGCGTGCGTAGCAGTGCGCTTGCCGCCGTTAACTCGGTGACGCAGGTCATGGTGGCCACGCGCGCCGGTAACACGGCGGTTCATGCGGGTGATAAGCTCGCGGGAATGCGCGTCATTCCGCTTGTGATCGAGGAGTCAAAGCTCGAGGAGGCCCGCCGCGCGGCTGAAGCTTGCGCTGGCGAGGGGCCCGTCTGCGAGGTTCTGCCCTACAAGCTCCGTCGCGTTGGCATCGTCACCACGGGCAGCGAGGTTGCCGCGGGCCTAATCGAGGACTCGTTCACACCCGTCGTCAAGAGCAAGCTCACCGAGTACGGCATGGAGTGCGTTGCCCACGAGACGCCCGGTGACGATGTCGAGGACATCGTTGCCGCGATCAGGCGCGTGCGCGAGGCTGGCGTTGACCTCGTCGTCTGCACTGGCGGCATGAGCGTCGACCCCGACGACAACACCCCTGGTGCCATCCAGCAGAGCGGTGCCGAGATGGTTACCTACGGCGCCCCCGTGCTTCCAGGCGCCATGGTCTTCGTGGGATACTATGACGATGGCACCCCTGTGCTCGGTCTTCCTGGCTGCGTGATGTTCGCGCGAGCCACGATTCTCGACCTCATCATGCCTCGCATCGCGGCGGGCGTTCGCCTGACGCGTGCGGATATCGTCGCTTATGCAGAGGGCGGCCTCTGTCTCGGCTGCGAGGAGTGCCACTACCCAATCTGTCCCTTCGGCAAGTAGGCTTTTGGCTAGTAGGAGTGCGCATGAGCTGCCATGACAAGGTCGTCATCTCGTCTTATACCGCTACCGTCATCACCGTGAGCGATCGCGCGAGTGCTGGTGTCTATAGGGATGAGGCGGGTCCTGCCGTGGCGGCCCTGCTTTCTGAGTCAGGTTTTGAGGTGGTATCTTCCATCGTCGTCCCGGACGAGCGCGTTAGTATCGAACGCGCAATCCGCGATGCCGCTGCTTCGGGTGTCGCTCTTGTCGTCACGACGGGTGGTACGGGGCTTTCTCCTCGTGATGTTACGCCCGACGTTACGGTTGACGTCTGTGACCGCCTCGTGCCTGGCATCGGCGAGGCCATGCGCGCAGCTTCCGCCAAGATAACGCCCTTTGCCTGGCTCTCTCGCGCTACGGCCGGAACCCTGGGTCGCACGCTCGTCGTCAACGTACCCGGCTCTCCCAGGGCATCAGTGGAGAACCTCGCCGCCGTGGTCGAGCCTGTCAGGCACGGTCTTAAGGTCCTCCGCGCGGAGGGTCCTCTTGACTGCGCCGCCGAGCGCCTCGCATCGGGCGTCCGCGGTCTGGCCGAGAAGCCCGTCGTGCTCTTTGATTTTGATGGCACCCTCGCGGACACGAAGCCCTGCATCGTGAGGACGGCAACTCAGGTGCTTCGCGAATGGGGTCTGACCGATGAGGAGATCGGCGACGCCGGAAGGCTCGTTGGCCCTCCCTTTCCGCTTGCCTTCTCGCTTGTCTATGGCCTCTCCGAGGAAGACGCAGCCGAGGTCACTCGTCGCTATCGCGAGATCTACGCGGGCCTCGGTCCCGAGAGAAACCCATTGTTCGACGGCGTTCGCGAGCTGCTCACGGAGCTTAAGAGCCGGGGCAAGAGACTCGCCATCGTGTCTTCGAAGATGGAGCGCTTCGTCCGCACGGCCCTTCAACAGACTGGCATCGATGACCTCTTCGAGGAGGTCGTCACCCAGACGGGCGTTAAGGATCCCGGAAAGGCCGGCCTTATCGTCGAGGCCTTGCGACGTCTCGGCGCCGATCCCATAGACGCCGTCATGCTCGGAGACAGGCACTATGACATCGAGGGCGCCGTCGCGACGGGCGTCGACTCCATCGGCGTCTACCTTGGCGACACCGCCCCCGCGGGAGAGCTGGAAAACGCCGGGGCGACGGCTATCGTCACGAGCGTCTCTCAGATGAGCCGCTATCTTTTGGGCAAGTGACTAGCGCAGGATGGCGTCGCGGTTACCATTCGCCCGCTGCCGTGATGTCACTCGTCTCCGTTTGCGGATGCGACCGATACCGTCTGTCCTCGCTTGGGTACAAGTAGGCTAACGACAACGCGCACGCGAGTGCGGGAGAGGGGCAATCATGGTTGACATCACTGAGGGCATTCGAAAGGCGTTTCTTGCTGGCGTGGGTGCCGTCGCCCTAGGCGCCGAGAAGACCACGGAGCTCGTGGATTCGCTCGTCAAGAAGGGCGAGCTTACGGTCGAGCAGGGCAAGGACCTCAACCGAGAGCTCACCCAGAAGGCCAAGGAGACCGTGGATGGCGCCCAGGATTCCGTTCTTCGCGCTCGCTTGTCCACGATGACCCCTGAGGAGCGCGCGGCTTTCATCGATCGTGCCAAGGAGCTTGCGAGCGACCTTGACGCCAAGGCCTCTGCGGCAATCAAGGTTCCCGTTGAGGCAGACTCTGTCGAAGACCCCACAAAGGAGTAGCGAGGCTTGAACGAAGACCTCGAAAAGAACGAGAGATTCGCCGCCCCTGACGCTTCCGGCCCGGGGGCGGCTTCTCGTGGCTCGGCGTCGCCCTCGATGACGCAAGGGCCGGCTTCTTCCGACTGCGCTCGCGGTTCAGGCTCTCTCGACGAGATTAGCAGCCCAGATGACGCGTTGCGTCCCGATGCGACTCCGGCCGAGGCTGAGGACGCGATGTGGGAGGCCGCGCTCGCCGGCGTCGAAGGCGAGCTCGACGACGACTCTGATTCCGTGACGATCGGCCTTCTTCGAGGTGCTCGCAGAAATGATGCGAGCCGCTATGGGGTCTCGCGGAAGCGCCGGCACGCGCGTCTGCTTCAGATATTTGCGATTGTCCGCAAGTACGATGTTCTCGGTGGTATCACGCCCGTCAAGTTTCGCCGGATGCTCGAGGAGCTCGGCCCCACCTTCGTCAAGGCGGGGCAGATCCTGTCCATGCGCTCAGAGATTCTCCCAGAGCAGTTCTGCGAGGAGCTCTCGCGTCTTAGGAGCGACGTCGAGCCAATGCCGTACGAGACCGTTCTCGCCGTGCTCGAAAGCGAGTACGGTGGGGACCTCGGCGAGATATTTGACGCTATCGGCGAGCGACCCTTGGGCTCCGCCTCGGTGGCGCAGGTCCATCGCGCCCGCCTCTCCTCGGGCGAGGACGTCGCGATCAAGGTGCAACGTCCCCATGTTCAGGAGGTCATGGCGCAGGACATCGACATCATGCGCTCTCTCGTCCGCCACCTGATGCCCTTCTTCAAGGGCGAGCAGTTCCTCGACCTCACAAGCGTCGTCGAAGAGCTTTGGGACACCTTCCGGGAGGAGACGGACTTCCTCGTCGAGGCGCGTAACCTCGAGGAGTTCAGGCGTAATAACGAGGGTTGCAAGTTCGTGACATGCCCTAAGCCTTACATGGACCTCTGCACGAAGCACGTCGTTGTGATGGAGTATATCGACGGCATTACCATCTCGACTCCCGCCAAGCTCGTCAAGGCCGGTTATGACCTCACCGAGATCGGCACCAAGCTTGTGGACAACTATGCCTCCCAGCTCCTTGATGACGGCTTTTTCCATGCCGATCCGCATCCGGGCAACATCGAGGTCCTTGGTGGGCAGATAGTCTTTCTCGACCTCGGCATCACGGGCCGCCTGTCCCTAAGCCTTCGACGCATCATGCGCGACATGATCTTCTCGGTGGCGGAGCGGGATACGCCAAAGCTCAAGAGCGCCCTGCTCAGGCTTTCCTCGACGAGTCCCGAGGACGTGGATCACGGCGAGCTCCTCGCTGATCTCGACGAGGTCGTCGACGAGTTTGGTACCGTCAACCTGTCCGAGCTCGATCTTGGCAGTTTCCTTGGGCGCATCATCGCGCTCGCGCGGAGGAACGGCATCGAACTCCCAGGTCAGATCACGAGCATGGCACGTGGCCTCGTGACGCTCGAGGGCGTTCTTGACGAGTTTCTGCCCGGCGTCAACATGATCGACATCATCTCCCAACACATCCGCGTTCATACAAATAGCTCGGCAAAGATCAAGCGCGACGTGGCGGAGCTCGCCATACGCAGCAAAGCCGCGACCAAGGGCCTTCTGGGCGCCGCGGCTCAGGCGGAACTCGCCATGAGCATGCTCACGCGAGGCCAGCTCAAGATCAACATGGATTTCGTCGGTTCTGAGGACCCCATCGACGACCTCTCCCATATCGCGGACCGCCTAACCCTTGGCGTATTGTGCGTCGGCTTTCTCATTGCCGCCAGTGCGATCGTTATGAGCACTGAGGGCGGCGATGCAAGATTCAGGGTCTTTGACGTTCCTGGATTTGCCTTCGTGTGCTATCTGATCGCCTTCGGTATCACGTTCTTCGTCTTCCGTGACATTTGGGCTCGCCACAGGAGGAAGCACCGCTAGTGACATTCGGGCCCCACGGGAGGAGACGGCGCTAGCTTATCGGGCGCTATGGTTGATACGATTTTTCGCATAAACGCGCGCCGATTTGGCTCCCACTTGATAACGCCTGCGTAACGGTGTGTTTCGGCTTCATGACAATCGGGTATAAATAACAATCAAGACCGCTTTGGTTCCGTAGAGTCTTCAGACAAGACAATCCGAGAAAAGGAATCCCATGGCTGACGCCAAGAACATGATTGAGATTCGTGGTCTCAATAAGTATTTCGGAGACGCCCACGTCCTCAAGGATATTAACCTTACCGTCAAGGCTGGCGAGAAGCTCGTCATCATCGGGCCCTCTGGCTCCGGCAAGTCTACGCTCATCCGTTGCGTGAACTACCTCGAGGAGCCCACCACCGGTACCATCACGATTGATGGTACTGAGCTTACGCGCAAGAACCACCTTGAGATGGCGCGCAAGTACTCGTCGATGGTGTTCCAGCAGTTCAACCTGTATCCCAACATGACGGTTCTCGGTAACCTCACGCTTGCGCCAATTAAGCTCCAGAAGAAGAGCAAGGAAGAGGCCACGGAGGCTGCCATGGCTGCCCTCAGGCGTGTTGGCCTAGAGGCGAAGGCGGGGGAGTACCCGCAGAACCTCTCTGGTGGTCAGCAGCAGCGCGTCGCAATCGCACGCGCCCTCTGCACCAAGCAGCCGATCATCCTGTTCGATGAGCCGACGAGCGCTCTCGATCCTGAGATGGTCCAAGAGGTCCTCAATGTCATGGTCGAGCTCGCCCAGGAGAACATCACGATGATGTGCGTCACTCACGAGATGGGCTTTGCTCGTGAGGTTGCCGATCGCGTCATCTTCGTTGAGGACGGAAGGATTATCGAGGAGGGCACGCCCGAGCACTTTTTCGAGAATCCCCAGAACGAGCGCACGAAGCTCTTCCTTTCCAAGATTCTGCGCTAACTCAGGGTCTGCTCGTCTTTCGCACGAAGACCTTTTTGCAAGTGCATTTGCCCGTGTGAGCGGGCTGGCAAGCGGTGGTAGCGCCGCTTTTGAAGTAGTTGACTGCCTGCAACTGAAAGGGGTATCCCATGAAGAACATCTCTCGCCGTCAGTTCGTCGTAACCCTCGGTGCCTCCGCCGCCATCGCCGGCCTTGGTCTTGTTGGCTGCGGCGGTAGCTCGTCCTCCAGCTCTTCCGACTCCAAGCTTCAGACCATCAAGGATCGCGGCAAGCTAAAGTGCGGCGTCAAGAAGGACGTCGTGGGTTACGGTCTGCTCGATACCGCCACTGGCAAGTACGAGGGTCTCGAGATCGACCTGTGCTACATGGTCGCCGCCAAGGTCTTTGACGTCTCTTATGAGGAGGCCGAGGATAAGGATCTCTGCGAGTTCACCGACGTCACCCCGAAGACCCGCGGCCCGCTTATCGACAACGACACCCTTGACATGATTTGCGCCACCTACACCATTACGGACAAGCGCAAGGAGGACTGGGACTTCACCGATCCCTATCGTACTGACCACGTTGGCATCCTCATCAAGAAGGGCGCCATGTCCACCATGGCTGACCTCGACGGCAAGCACATCGGCGTCTCCCAGGGCTCGACCACCAAGGACCTCGTCCTTCAGATGCTTCAGGACAACAACATTGCCGCCACGCCCGTCTTCGACGAGTACCCGGATTACCCCTCCATCAACTCCGCCCTTGACGCCGGCCAGATCGACGCCTTCGCGATGGACCGTTCCACGCTGAAGACCTACACGAACGATGACAAGGAGCTCCTGCAGCCCGAGATCGAGTTCGGCGCCCAGGATTACGGCATCGCCACCAAGAAGGGCTGCGACTTCTCCGAGGTCACCGAGGAAGTCGTCAAGGAGGTTACTTCCAACGGCTGGATCGACGAGGAAGTCTCCGCTTGGGGCCTGCTCTAGGACTGCTTCGCCCGGATCCTTATGGGGCCGGGCTTCCGTGCCGCCTGGACTTTAGCCTGGGCGGCACGATGTATGTTTTGACGAAGGGATAGAGATGCTAGACGGACTCCTCGATGCGAAGCGATGGGAGCTGACCCTCGCCAGCATGGGCGATCTCTGGTCGGGATTCGGGCTTACGCTCAAAGTAGTGTTTGCTGGCCTGGCGCTTTCGATCGTTCTTGGTACGGTACTTGGTGTGTTCTCCACTACGCGCTCTAACGTTCTCAGGGCCATCAGCCGTGTCTACGTCGAGTTTTACCAGAACACGCCTCTGCCGGTGCAGGTCTTCTTCATGTACATGGCGGGGCCTAAGATCCTGCAGGTCATCCTTCATACGGATAGCCCGGTCCGTACCTCCGCCTTTGCACTTGGTGCCCTCGGCGTCGGACTGTATCACGCGGCCTACATTTCCGAGGTCATTCGTACGGGCATCGAGAGCGTTCCTCGCGGTCAGATGGAGGCAGCCCTGTCGCAGGGTTTCTCTCGCATTCAGACCTATGGGTACATCATCTTGCCCCAGACCTTCAAGGTGATTCTGCCTCCGCTGTGCAACCAGGCCCTCAATCTCGTTAAGAACAGCTCCGTGCTCGCCCTCATCGCTGGCGGCGACCTGATGTACAACGCGGATGGCTTTGTCTCCACGTACGGCTACCTGCAGGGCTACATCATGGCTTGCATTCTGTACTTCATCATCTGCTTCCCCCTGGCGCTTCTCGTCCAGTGGCTCGAGGCTCGCTCCAAGATGCGCCCGCGCGCAAAGGTGATTCCTGGCATTACGCCCGATACCGCGAAGGAGGCGTAGGTCATGGAGGTATTTAGCTCTGCGAACGTCATGTTCATGCTCGGTGGCTTTGTCAAGACGCTCGAGATTTCTGCCCTCTCGATCTTCTTCTCGCTTATATTCGGTACGGTTCTTGCGCTTGTGAAGGCATACGCCGCCAAACCGTTCTCGCTTCTCGTCAGCGCCTATATCGAGCTCTTCCGCTGCACGCCTAACCTTCTCTGGATCCTCTTCATTTACTTCACGGTCAAGGGTAACGACGTCTTCATTTCCACTCTTGCGTTTACGATCTTTACCTCGGCCGTTATGGCGGAGATCGTCCGCGGAGGTCTCAACTCCATTCCGCAGAGCCAGTTCGAGGCTGCTCAGAGCCAGGGTTTCGGGTTCTTCGCGACCATGCGCCTCATCATCCTGCCTCAGACGTTCAAGACGATCGTCCCCGCCCTGTTCAGCCAGTGCACGACGGTCATCAAGGACAGTTCCTATCTTGCCGGCATTAATGTGGCCGAGTTCATGTATACCTCTAAGGTAGTTATGGCAAAGTCCCAGAGCCTCAATGAGGTCCTCCTCGTCTATGGCTTTGTGTTCCTGCTGTACTTCGCCCTGAACTTTGGCATTTCCCTGATCGTTCGTGCCCACCAGCGTCGCCAGGTCGCGGCCTAAAGGAGCAACCATGACCGAGAACTTCTCTGAGGTAAGCCCTGATATCTCCACCTATCCCGTAGTCATCGCCATTGCGCGCGACTTTGGCGCGGAGGGCCACGAGATTGGCAAGATGCTGTCAGTCGAGCTTGGCATCCCCCTGTATGACAACGAGGTTCTCGTGCGCGCCGCCATGCGTGCCGGAGTGACGACGGATCAGATCGCCGCCTATGACGAGAGCCTTGCGGCCGAGGTTGCCGCCTTTCTTCCCGATCGCGTTGATACGCGCTCCATTGCGGATAAGCTCTTCAAGCAGATGGAGGACGTCATTCGCGACCTCGGGTCGAGCGAGAGCTGCATTATCGAAGGCCGTCTGTCTGATTACATCCTTCGTGATAATCCCAACCTCATTACCGTCCTCGTGACCGCCCCGCTTGAGGCTCGTGTCGAGATCGTCCGCTCGAAGCGCGATATCTCCGAGAAGAAGGCTCGCAAGCTCGTCAAGCGCATGCAGCGTGCCCGCGAGATGTTCTACAAGCGTTATTCTGCTGGCAAGTGGATGCTTCATTCTGGCAAGGACGTCGTGGTTAACCGTGCGCGCTTTGGTCGCCAGGGCTGCGTCGACATTCTTGCCGCAGCCTACAGGACTAAGCTTGCCGCTGTCGAGCGCGCTTGCGCTGAGCGCGGCGCCTCCGTTAGTCCCGAGGATGCGCCTGAGGCAGAGTAGGGAAGGGTGCACGTCGTCAACTTTCATTGAACTTGAAGTCGATAGCCGGTCAGGGTAATACCTTGGCCGGCTGTTTTCGTGCTTATGGTGTGGGTGTCCGGAAGAATTGCCGCGTGGGGTACACTAGTCAAGTAATGGCTGCACGGCGCTCGCGCTGTATGCGACATCATCCAGACTCAGGAATTGCATGGCTCAGAACCCCGAAAACAACATCAAGGCAGAGCAGGCCACCCATGTGGACGTCGCTCCCAAGCACAAGCCTCATGCTCCTAAGCCTAGGCTGGCCGGAGCTCCTGCTCCCATGCATAAGGGAGCGGTTGCTGAGGAACAGCCTCAGGACCCTGACAAGAAGCAGGCGGCTAAGGGCGCTCAGTTTGTCGGTCTCGTTTTTGCTGCCTACGTCGCCTTCCTGTTTTTCTCCGGACAAATCGATTCGTTCATTGAGGCCTTCCAAAACGTTGAGGCTTCCTGGCTCGTTGGCGCCGTTGGCTGCATTTGCATGTACTTTATACTCGGCTCCCTTGCCTATGCCGTTGCTGTGTATCTCGACCATGACTCTCCCGTGGGCTTTCGTGACCTCATGGCGGTGGAGGCTTCCGGCAATTTCTTTGGCAACCTCACGCCAATGCAGATGGGTGCGCTTCCCTCTCAGATTTATCAACTCACCAAGGCCGGGCTCTCCGTTGGCGCGGCTTCTGCCACGCAGTTCACTCGCTTTATCATGTTCCAGCTCGGTGTCGTCCTCTTCGCCGGCATCATGCTCTGGGCCAAGCTTGGTTTCTTCCTTGACTCCTACGGTGACATCGTCCTTCTTAACCTGCTTGTTTTTGCGGGTCATGCACTTGAGCTGATTGGCCTCTTCATCGTCTGTCTTTGCCCTAATTTTGTCAGGCGCGCGGGTTCGTCTCTGCTCCGCTGGGCCAATGGCCATGGTTGGGTCAAGAACTACGACAAGTGGAATGACATGATCAACGTGCAGGTGGATCAGTTCTCCACTGCGTTTCGTCGTTCGGCTGCCAGTATCCCCGACATGGTGATCACACTTGTCATCACCATGTGCCAGCTTGGCTTTCTCTATACGATTCCCTGGTTCGTCATCCATGCTTTTGGTCTAGAGGCAGACTTCCTTACCTGTCTCGCCGCGGGCTCGATGGTTCAGCTTGTTGCCACTGCCGTACCTCTTCCTGGCGGCACCGGGGGAGCCGAGGGAGGATTCGCCCTGTTCTTCGGCCCGATGTTTGGTGGGTATGCGACTGCCGGATTTCTTGTCTGGCGCGTAGTCACGTTCTTCTTCCCGACATTCGCCGCTCTTCCGCTCCTGGGCCTTAAGAGCACGAGCACGGAAAGCATCTATCATCGTGTCCAGCGCTGGTCTGGTCGCGGTGGGAAGAGGAAGGTGCGTTTGGTGCGCGGTGCCGTTAGCTATAATCCGTCTAATCCCCCGCGTAAGACGACCAAGTTTGTCGTTAAGGGCTCATCTCGCAAGTCTGGATCCAACAAATAGGCTGTTCGCAGGTCGTGGCTTAGGCCCGTTCTTCCCGTTCGCAGTGATTATGAACTGCAATGTCCCGAGTCGCGTCTTTATGGCTCGGGGCTTTCTTGTGTCTAGGCGCTTCGCGCAATCCCCTCAGCGAATAAAAATGGCCCCACCGGCGCAGTTTACAGGAGCGTCGGCGGGGCTTGGTGACACGATGAATCAAGTGCGGGCCTATTCATGGCAATTCCGGCTCCGCACTGTTTCAACGTCCGGGCTAGAGTGCCATGCCCTTTGCGCGCTCGAGACGGGCGAGGGCGTCGGTCTTGCCGACGAGCTCGATTACGACGCCCAGCGGAGGACTCACGAGGTTGCCGCAGATGGCGGCTCGAATCGCCTGGAAGACGATGCGCTTCTTGGCGTCAAGCTGATCAGGGAGCTGCTCTAGCGCCGCGTCGACGGCCTCGGCGTTCCAAGAATCGGGGGAGACGCCCTCGAGCGCCTTGATGGCGGCGTCGAGGATGGTAGCCATTCCCTCCTTGGCGAGACCCTTGGAGACGGCCTTCTCCTCGTAGGGGAGGGTTTCAGCCGAGTCAAACACCATGGAGCAGATGCCAGCGACATCACCGAGGTGCTTGGTACGCGGGCGGACGACGGAGGCGAGGGTAGCGAACCACTCGGGCGTGCGATCGTTGGCATCCTTGATGAGGCCGGCATCGAGTAGCTCGGGAATCATGATCTTCTCGGTGAACTCGTCATCGCTCATTGCTGCAAGGTACTCGGCGTTGATCCAGTCAAGCTTCGCTGGGTCAAACGTGGCGGGGTTCTTCGAGACGCGGTCGAGGGAGAAGGTGCTTGCGAGCACGTCACGCGGGACGATGGTCGTTTCGCCGTCCGGAGACCAACCGAGAAGTGCGAGATAGTTGACGAAAGCGTCCGGCAGGTAACCGGCGTCGCGGAACTCCTCGACGCTTGTGGCGCCGTGGCGCTTGGAGAGCTTCTTGCCATCCGCGCCAAGGATCATGGAAATGTGCGCGAAGACGGGGATGGGAGCCCCGAGGGCCTCGTAGACCATGACCTGGCGCGGGGTGTTGGAGAGGTGGTCGTCGCCGCGGATGATGTGGGTGATGCCCATGGCGGCGTCGTCGACGACGGTGGCGAAGTTGTAGGTAGGCGTTCCGTCGGAGCGGAAGATGACGAAGTCGTCAAGCTCCTTAGCATCGAACGTCACGTCGCCGTGGACGGCATCGTGTATGACGACGTCGCCGCGGTCCTCCGGGACCTTGATTCGGAGGACGTAGGGCTCGCCAGCCTCGATGCGGGCCTTCGCCTCGGCCGGATCGAGGTTGCGGCAGCGGCGCTGATAGCCCTGGAAGGGGTCCTTGCGCTCCTGGGCGGCCCTCTTGTCCTCGGCGAGCTGCTCGGTGGTGCAGAAGCAGGGGTAGGCGCGGCCCTCGTCCCAGAGCTTCTGGGCAGCGGCCTTGTACATCTCGAGGCGCTTCGTCTGAGCGTAGGGGCCAAAATCTCCGCCAACCTCGGGGCCCTCATCCCAGTCGAGACCCATCCAGCGCATGGCGCGGAGAATCACCTGGGTGTTCTCGTCAGTCGAGCGAGTCGGGTCGGTGTCATCGATGCGAAGGATGAAGGTGCCGTTATTCGCACGCGCGAAGGCCCAGTTAAAAATGGCCGTCCGCGCACCGCCGACATGAAGCTTGCCGGTGGGCGAGGGGGCGAATCTAACGCGTACTGGCGTGGTGCTGTCGGACATGAGGATAATCCTCTCGTTATATGTTCACATACGTCAGATAGTATAACGCGTGGTCTGGCGGTATACTCTCCCTGAACATGTATGCGACTCAAGGAGGCATAGCTGTGAAGGGTATTGTCCTTGCTGGTGGCTTCGGAACGCACCTGTATCCCATGACGTTCTCGGGTTCCAAGCACCTTCTGCCCATCTATGACAAGCCGCTCGTCTATTATTCCCTGGCCACGCTCATGAAGGCGGATATTCGCGACGTCCTGTTCATCGTTAATCCCCAGGATATGGCTTCCTATCAGGCCCACTTCGGCGATGGCTCGCAGCTCGGCTTGAACATCAGCTACAAGGCCCAGGTCAGCCGCGATGGCATCGCTCAGGCATTCCTCATCGGCGAGGACTTCATTGGTGACGATCGCGTCGCCCTCATTCTCGCGGATAGCATCTTCTACGGCTCTGGATTTGACCTGAACCTTCGCGAGGCGCTCGATCGCGACAAGGGTGCCACGGTCTTTGGTTATCGAGTGAATGATCCCGAGCGCTTTGCTGTCATTGACTTTGGCGAGGACAAGAAGGTCACTTATATCGAGGAGAAGCCGGAGGAGGCGCGCACCAAGTACGTCGCCACTGGTCTTTACGTCTACGATAACAAGGTCGTCGAGTACGCCAAGAAGCTCAAGCCTTCCGCGCGCGGCGAGCTTGAGATCACGGATCTCAACCAGATGTACCTTGACCACAAGCAGCTCTACACCACCACGCTGCCCGAGGGCTTTGCCTGGTTCTGTCCCCGCACCGTTGACGAGCTCTTCCACGCGGGCGAGTTCATCCGCGTCGTCCAGCAGTCTACGGGCACGAAGATCGCCTCTATCGAGGAGATCGCGTACCGTAAGGGTTGGATCGGCCGTGCCCAGCTGCTGTCTCTGGCTTCCAAGATCGCCAAGACCGAGTACGGCAAGTATCTTGAGGGCATCGCGCTTTCCACCGAGAGTGCCAAGTAGTTCTGAGGCATCACTGACCTGACGGTTCCGCCCCGGCGTCCCCTTCAGACGTTCGACGCTTCGCGTCTCAGAATGTCTGTGCGGGGGCACCGGGGCGGAACCTTTTGTTTACGTTGTCGCCGAGCTGCTTGGCGCGCCGTAAACGCGTGCGGGGCCTCGGGCTGCTGAGTGTCCAAGAATGTTTGCTGCGGGGCATCGGGGCCGGGCCTGTTGTTTACGCAGCCGGCCTACTTAGCGGCGCGGAGAGGCGTGCGGGGCCTCGGGCTGCTCAGTCGTCTTCCTTGGTTATTCGGGGAAGGCGAGTTGGGCGGCAACGGGGAATTTGGGGCTCGTGCGGCGAATCTTGGGCTGGTAGCGGGAGAGGCCGTCCACCACGAGCTCGCATGCGGCGGGAAGGACCTCGGCGCGCCAGCTGGTGACCATGTCAGGGACGACTTCGCCATCGACCTGCATGGGGATGGGCTCGGAGGTCTTGACTTCGATTCTTCTGCCCCTGAAGGTCTCAATGCGAGGCCTGTTGCCACGCTCGCCCTTCGGGTCGACGAGGCTGGCGATGAGCGGTCGAATGAGCTGAGCCGTGACGCTCACTTCAAGGACGATGACGTCGAGCAGGCCGTCGTCCATGACGCATCCGGGGACCACATCGACATCTAGCTGGAGCATGGCATTGTTCGCGACGAGGCAGGCGATTCCGTCGCGCTCGTAGGTCTCTCCGTCGACGGTGATTGCGAAGTGGTTGACCTTGGGTGTCGGGTCCGAGAGGGCGGCCATGAAATAGGCTACCTCGCCCATCGTCCTCTTGTTGGGCGCGGCGGCAGCCATGAGTTCGGCGTCAAACCCAGTGCCGGTCATGATGGAAAAGCCTCGCTTGGTTGGGCCTCCAGCGCTCTCCCAGCTTGCTTCGCCGAGGTCCGCGCTTATGGTGTCTCCCCATCGGCAGGCGCGGGCGAGGGCGGCAGGCTCTGGAGAGTTGCCGATATTAGCGAAGAGGAGGTTGGCCGTGCCAGACGGAAACACGCAGGTGGGAACTGCGCGATCGCGCAACATGTAGAGGAGGTTCGAAATCGTCCCGTCGCCGCCCGATATGACAACCACGTCAAACGTCTCGGCATCGTCGAGGGCCTTCTCGTCAGCGTTCTCGTCGTCAAGGACGCGCAGCACGCATTCGTCGCCAGGACGAACGAGCTCGCGCTCAAATGCGTAGACCGCGTCTGACCCGAAGCCAGAACGCGGATTATGAACAATGAGGCAGCGCATGGATGGTATCCTCCTGTCTGTGGGCCCAAACGGGCCACAGCCATGGTAGCCGATTTTGCCCGGTCGTTTTATGGATGCGATGGGGCTGAGGGGTCACGTTTTGTTCATCTCCACATCGGAGGAGCTCAGGCGCTTTTGTGAGCGTGCTGCCTCCTCGAGCGTGCTTGCTGTTGACACTGAGTTTCTTCGTGAGCGCACGTATCGTCCGCGTCTTTGTCTAATCCAGCTCGCTACGTCGGCGGACGATATCGCCGCCGTTGATCCGATTGCCATCTCAGACCTTTCTCCGGTGGTAGAACTATTTGAGAACCCGGCTATTACCAAAGTCTTTCATGCGTGCTCGCAGGATCTCGAAGTCATCGATGGCAGCTTGGGATGTGTTCCGGCCCCTCTGTTCGACACCCAGCTTGCTGCCGCGTTTCTCGGTCAGCGCATGCAACTTGGTTACGGAGGCCTCGTTGAGGCCTACACTGGCGTTCGCCTCGCCAAGGCCGAGAGCCTAACGGACTGGTCTCGTCGTCCGCTTGATCCCGAGCAGCTAACGTACGCAGAAGATGACGTGCGCTACCTTCCGGGTATTTATGAGACTATGCTCTCCGAGCTCGTCGAGCGCGATCGTCTCTCGATGGTCCTTCCCGAGATGCAGGCTTTGCTTGACCCGTCTCATTATCGTCACGAGCCAATGAACGCGTTTCGCCACCTCAAGCGGGCCTCGTCGCTCACCCGACGTCAACTTGCCGTGGCACGCGAGGCCTGCGCTTGGCGAGAGCGTTTGGCGTCCAAGCGCGATATCCCTCGTAAGTGGGTTCTCTCCGATGAGGTGATGCTCGAGATTTGCAAGCGCGGACCGGTGGATTCACAACGACTGCGTCGAATCCGCGGAACCGAGCAGTTGTCTGAGCGTGATGCGGATGCTTTGGTGCATGCCATTTCGCGCGGCGCCGCATGCCAAGCGGCCGATTGTCCGAGTCTTCCAAAGCGCTCGCGCCCGTCTGCCGATCAGGAATGCGTCATCGACCTCATGTATGCCATGGTGCGCATCATTTCCGAGAAGACCGGCGTGGCCGCGCAGCTCATCGCAACGCGCGAAGACCTCCTTGAATTCATGGCCGGGAGAGAGGATGCGTCTCTCGCTTCTGGATGGCGACGCGACATCGCGGGGGAGAAGCTCAAGGGACTCCTCTTGGGCGACTGCGGCCTGACCGTCAAGGACGGTCGAGTGGAGATTCTTTAGGCTACATAGCGAATCTAATGTTTGGGGAGCCGGGTGAGAAGTCCGGCTCCTTTTGTGTCCGGCTTTGGGTACATACTCAAAGAAATTCACTGATTGGGGGTTCGTATGTTCTACGGCATGGGCTACGGGATGGGGTATGACACCTCGTACCTCGTCTTGGTTCTTGTGTCTACCCTGCTTGGCCTTGTCACGCAGTCATATATTAAGTCGACGTATAGGACGTGGTCTAAAGTCGGGCTTGATTGCGGGCTTACTGGAGCCCAGGTAGCAGAGCGCATGCTTGCTGATGAAGGCGTCTCCGGCATGAGGATTCAGCCCATCGCGGGTGAGCTAACGGATAACTTCGATCCGCGCTCGAACGTTCTCAACCTTTCGCGAGCCAACCTTAGCGGCGGCTCCGTGGCGAGTGCTGCCGTTGCTTGTCACGAAGCTGGCCACGCGGTTCAGCATTCAAGGGGCTACATTCCGGTGAAGGTTCGCTCCGCTCTCGTGCCCATCGTCAACTTCGCATCCAACGCATGGATGATCATGTTCTTCGCCGGCGTAGCCATTGGCCTTGCTGGCCTTGTGCAGTTTGCCGTCATCCTCTTTGCCTTCTCGGTCATTTTCCAGATCGTGACGCTTCCCGTCGAGTTCGATGCCTCTCGTCGCGCCGTTGCCTATCTCGAGCGCAGCGGCATGAGCGAGACTGCGGTCCGCGGTGCGCGTAAGGTGCTAATCGCGGCGGCGCTGACGTACGTTGCTGCCGCGCTCGTATCTGTGCTTCAGCTTCTCTACTACCTTTCTCGTGTTCAGCGGAGGAATGACTAGATGGCCTGGGGACGCGAGGAGACGAGCGGCAGCATAGACTTCGCATCTGCTGCACTTGGCGCTGCATCGCGAGGGCCAATCTCGGTGAGCTCTGCCGTGGGCGCCGCGAAGGCTCGTGTGGGGGAAATGGGTTCCTTCCTCGTGACCGGTGAGGTCACGGGCTTTAGGGGGCCCAACGCTCGGTCTGGCCACTGCTACTTTCAAGTCAAGGACGAATCCGCGGCGATGGACGTCATCGTTTGGCGCGGCGTCTATGCATCGAGTGGCATCGAGCTGCGTGATGGCATGCAGCTCGAGCTCCGGGGTAAGTTTGATGTCTACGTCGGATTTGGCAGGCTTTCGTTTATCGCGAGTCGCATCTCCGTTTCTGGAGAGGGGCTTTTGAGGCAACAGGTTGCTCTTCTTCGAGAGAAGCTCAAGATTGAGGGTCTCATGGACCCGGCTCGCAAGCAGCCCATCATGCGTTTTTGCACGCGTGTTGCCGTGGTCACGAGCCTTTCCGGCTCCGTGATCGACGATGTTAAGCGGACGCTCCGGCGGCGCAACCCACTGGTTGAGATCGATGCTGTGGGATGTCAGGTCCAGGGTCCCGGCGCTCCCGCCACAATCATTCGCGCTCTTGAGGTTGCCGCGGCATCTGAACCAGACGCGATCTTGCTTGTCCGAGGCGGGGGTTCTTATGAAGATCTCATGACCTTCAATGACGAAACTCTCGCTCGGGCGGTTTTCGCTTGTCCCGTTCCCGTCATTACGGGCATTGGACATGAACCGGACAACTCGATCTGCGATGATGTTGCGGACCGTCGAACTTCAACGCCCACAGCCGCCGCAGAAAGCGTGGCTCCGGCCCTCGATGAGATTGTGACCTCGATTAACGGGCGTCGGGAGCGCCTGGCGCGAGCTATGGACCTTGCGCTCGCCGCCGATGAGCGTTCCCTCGAACAGGTCGACACTTCGCTTGCGCGCGGAATGTCGACGCTTCTCGATCGCGAACGGGTCCGGCTCGAAGGTCTTGCCAAACGCCGGTGCCTCACGAATCCGGAGTCCCTCATTGATGATCGTGCTGTCGCTCTCATGCAGTCTGAGCAGCGTCTGGTAGATGCTTTGCCGCGTGCCTTGGATCGTAAGGCTAGCTCGCTGGAAGATTGCTCTGCCCGACTCGACGCTGCGGCATCCCGCATGCTTCGTCCTCACGAGGCAATGGTTTCAAGCATGGCGGCGACTCTAGACGCGCTCTCACCTTTGAAGGTTCTCGGGCGCGGGTACGCCATCGCTCGCGATGAGGCCGGGCATGTCGTTACCGATGCTTCGTCTTTGGTCGTTGGAGACTCTGTTGGCGTTCGTGTCGGGGCAGGTAGCTTCGAAGCTTCCGTTACTGGAACCTGTGACTAAATTTGACATAGCTGGTGTTTGCCGGCAGGAAGGTGGTTGGAAATGGCGGATAGGGATTTGGAGACTCCGGTCGAGGAGCTTTCTTTCAAGGAGGCTTCTATTGAGCTTGAGCAGGTCGTGCGTTCTCTCGAGAGTGGCGATCTTGAGCTTGAGGACGCCCTTGCGCGTTATGCTCGAGGTGTCGAGCTATTGAAAAGCCTTCGCGAGCGTCTTACCAACGCTGAGCAGAAGGTTAAGGTCTTGCTCGACACCACCAGTGAGGTCGTCGCACCTGATACGACGGCAGCCACAAACGAAGATTAGGAGAAACGATGTCTGATTGCATCTTCTGCAAGATTGCCAACCATGAGATTCCCTCCAACGTTGTATTCGAGGATGACGAGGTTATTGCTTTCCGCGACCTCGACCCTCAGGCCCCGACGCATGTTCTCGTTATCCCCAAGAAGCACTATGCCAACATTTGCGATGGCGTTTCCGCCAAGACTCTCGCTGCCATGACCCATGCTATCTCCGAGGTCGTGAAGGCAGAGGGCATCGAGGAGTCTGGCTACCGGGTTATCTCTAACGCGGGCGCGAATGCGGGCCAGACGGTCATGCACTTCCACATGCACGTACTCGGAGGCAAGAACCTCGGTATGGGCCTTCTTCCCGCGGACTCAGAGTAGCGGTGCCGCCGGGGATCTTTAATTCGGCTGTTCTGGCGCCTTGGGTTGCCAGGGTTGATTGTTGTCGCGTGATACGCGGCGAAAGGAGTCGTTTTGGTATCTAGAGCCGTCCTTGCAGCAGAACGCCACAAGAAAGGCTACAACTGCGCCCAGGCCGTTGCCTGCACCTATTGCGACCTCGTTGGCGTTTCCGAGGAGGAGGCCTTCCGTTCGACCGAGGCCTTTGGCCTTGGCATGGGCGGGATGCTTGGCACTTGTGGCGCGCTTTCCGGTGCCGTCTACCTCGCAAGCCTCGCTACGAGCGACGGCAACCTCGAGAACCCGTCCACCAAGAAGGCGAGCTATGCCCTCTCTCGCGAGCTTCTCAATCGATTCTGCGAGAAGAACGGTTCCGTGACTTGCCGCGTCCTCAAGGGCCTCGAGGGTGACCGTGCGGCTGTTCCCTGCCCCATCTGCATCTCAACCGCTTGCGACCTTGTCGAGCAAGTCCTCTTCCCCGACTCTCTCACTGCCTAACCCTCCCCACGCGCCCAAGTAGCTTTGCCCCCATAGGGCAACTCTGTCCGCCGCGAGGTGTTGCTACAAGTTAGGGCCCAGCCCCTCAGTTCGCCACGAGTTCTTTTGCCGCGCTCTCTGCGGCAAAAGCTGTTTGAGTGGAGAATTGAGGGGCTGGGCCCCTTGCCTTACGTTGGGGTGACTTCCTAGTAGGTCATCCCCATGGCCTCGCAGACCTCGGCCAGGGTGGCCTCGGCAATTTCGTTGGCACGGCGGTTTCCCTCGGCGAGGACGTCCTTCACGTAGTCAAGATCGTTCTCGTAGACGTGACGACGCTCGCGAATCTCGGCGAAGCGATTGTTCACAGCCTCCGTCACGTACTTCTTGAGGGCGCCAGAGCCGCTCATGCCAATTTCCTCTGCGATTTCGACCTCGGAGCGGCCCGTGCAGATGGCAGCAGTGGAAAGCAGGCCGGAGACGCCGGGACGGTTCTCGGGGTCAAACGTGATCATGCGCTCGCCATCCGTCTTGCTCTTCTTGATGCGCTCAGCCGTCTCCTCGGGCGTCATGGAGATGGAGATGGCATTGCCGTAGGACTTGCTCATCTTGCGACCGTCGAGGCCGGGGAGTAGGGGAGTGTCGGAGAGAAGCGCGTTGACCATCGGAAAGACGGGTTCGGTGTCCTTGCAGTAGCGCTTGTTGAATTTGCGTGCGATGGTGCGCGTGAGCTCGATGTGCGGGAGCTGGTCGCGGCCAACGGGAACCACGTTGCCCTTGCAGAACAGGATGTCGCAGGCCTGGTGGACGGGATAGGTGAGGAGCAGGCCGGTAAGTTCGTGGCCGCTCGCCTCCATCTCGGCCTTGACCGTCGGGTTGCGGGAGAGCTCTGCCTCGGAGACGAGCGAGAGGAACGGCAGCATGAGCTGGTTTGCCGCAGGCACGGAGGAGTGCGTGTAGATCATCGTCTTGTCAGGGTCCAGGCCGCAGGCGAGGTAGTCCATGACCATGTTGTAGACGTTGCCGCGGATGTGCTCAGTCGTGTCACGGTCCGTGATGACTTGGTAGTCCGCGATGAGGACGTTGGTATGGACGCCCATGTTCTGAAGTTCGACTCGATTCTGAAGGGTGCCAAAGTAGTGGCCGAGGTGGAGGCGACCCGTCGGGCGGTCTCCGGTGAGCATCGTGTAACGCTCGGGGTGCTCGGGCAGGTCCGTACGGATGCGCTCGCTGCGCTCGAGGGCGACCTCGTAGCTTCCTTCGTTGGGCATGTCTCTTCCTCCCGGCGCTTCACGGCGCCATTGCGTTAATCCTCCGGCTTGAAATCCCGGAGTATGGTCGTCATATGCTGTCCAATGGTACGCCATCCTCGACTGAAGGTCGAATTTTGAGCTCCTTGTGTGGGGACTTGGGCCGTTCGCCGATAGATGGGAGGGAGTTGCGCTCTTCGCATTTATTTCATAGGCTCTAGACCTGCTGAAACACAATATCTTGGGGTATAAGATTAAAAAGCGTCAGCTGGTTGTATACATCTTGCCAATGTCAAGTCTTCTTTTGTCTTGCTAGTGCGTTAGGATGGAGCCTGCCGGATGCGAGCTTGGCAGGGTCCATCCCAACGCACCTAGTGTTCGAAACGTTACTTTACGTACAGATTTGCCTCGCGGCCAGTCCGCGACTTGAATTGGAGGCATGCAATGAAGATCGTCAAGCGAAACGGCTCAGAGGTCACCTTTGACGTGACCAAGATCGTCTCCGCCATCGAGCGTGCCAATATCACCGTTCCGCCCGAGCAGCGTCTCACGCACCAGCAAATTCTCGATGCGGGCGATGCTGTTGAGGCTGAGGCTCTTGCCTGCGGTCACACCGTTACGGTTGAGGAAGTCCAGGACATGGTCGAGGACCAGATCATGGCCAAGGGCGCCTTCTCGGTCGCTCGCAACTACATTACCTATCGTTATGTTCAGGGCCTGAAGCGCCAGAACAACACGACGGACGACAAGATCCTCTCCCTCATCGAGTGCAACAACGAAGAGGTCAAGCAGGAGAACTCGAACAAGAACCCCACGGTCAACTCCGTCCAGCGTGACTACATGGCTGGCGAGGTCTCCAAGGACCTCACCATGCGCATGCTTCTGCCCGAGGACGTCGTGGAGGCTCACAACGAGGGCATCATCCACTTCCATGACTCGGATTACTATGCCCAGCACATGCACAACTGCGACCTCGTGAATCTCGAGGACATGCTCCAGAACGGCACCGTCATCTCCGGTACCCTCATCGAGAAGCCCCATAGCTTCTCGACCGCGTGCAACATCGCCACGCAGATCATCGCCCAGGTCGCATCCTCGCAGTACGGCGGCCAGTCCATCTCGCTGACGCACCTCGCTCCGTTCGTTGAGGTCAGCCGTCAGAAGATTCGTCGTGAGGTCCTGCGCGAGCTCACGACCCTTGGCGTCGAGGCTTCCGAGGAGAAGGTCTCTGAGGTCGTCGAGGTTCGCCTGCTCGACGAGATCCGTCGTGGCGTCCAGACCATTCAGTATCAGGTCGTCACGCTCATGACCACGAACGGGCAAGCGCCGTTCGTGACGGTCTTCATGTACCTCAACGAGGCTCGTAACGCCCAGGAGAAGCACGACCTCGCGCTCATCATCGAGGAGACGCTGCGCCAGCGCTACGAGGGCGTTAAGAACGAGGACGGCGTCTGGATCACGCCCGCGTTCCCCAAGCTTATCTACGTGCTCGAGGATGACAACATCAGGCCTGGCCAGAAGTACTACCACCTGACGCAGCTTGCCGCCAAGTGCACGGCCAAGCGCATGGTGCCCGACTACATCTCTGAGAAGAAGATGCGCGAGCTCAAGCTCTCTCTTGGTGAGACCCCCGGCAACGGCGACTGCTATACCTGCATGGGCTGCCGTAGCTTCCTCACGCCGGATCGCACGGGCAATGGCTATGACAACGTCGCCCGCGCCCTCAACTACCAGCCGGGTAAGCCCAAGTACTACGGTCGTTTCAATCAGGGCGTCGTGACGATCAACCTTCCGGACGTGGCGCTTTCGTCTCAGGGTGACGTCGATGAGTTCTGGAAGATCTTCGACAAGCGCCTCGAGCTCTGCCACAAGGCCCTTCGCTGCCGTCATGACCGCCTCAAGGGGACGCTCTCCGATGCCGCGCCCATTCTTTGGCAGTATGGCGCTCTGGCACGTCTACCCAAGGGTGCCCCGATTGACCCGCTGCTGTATGGCGGCTACTCTACCATCAGCCTTGGCTATGCCGGCCTCTACGAGTGCGTGAAGTTCATGACCGGTCACTCGCACACCGATCCGGAGGCCACTCCGTTTGCCCTTGCCGTCATGCAGCGTATGAACGACAAGTGCACCGAGTGGAAGCAGGCCGAGAACATCGACTACTCCCTCTACGGCACGCCTCTTGAGTCGACGACGTACAAGTTCGCCAAGTGCCTGCAGCGTCGCTTTGGCGTCGTGCCCGGCATCACCGATCACGGCTACATCACGAACAGCTACCACGTGAACGTTCGTGAGGAGATCGACGCCTTCACAAAGCTCAAGTTCGAGAGCGAGTTCCAGCGCCTCTCTCCTGGCGGAGCCATCTCCTACGTCGAGGTCCCCAACATGCAGGATAACCTCGAGGCCGTTATGAGCCTGCTGCAGTACATCTACGACAACATCATGTACGCCGAGCTCAACACCAAGAGTGACTATTGCCAGGAGTGCGGCTACGACGGCGAGATCAAGATCGTCGAGGATGACGGCAAACTTGTCTGGGAGTGCCCGCACTGCGGCAACCGCGACCAGAGCAAGCTTAATGTTGCCCGTCGTACCTGCGGTTATATCGGTACGCAGTTCTGGAACCAGGGTCGCACCGAGGAGATTCGCGATCGCGTTATGCACCTTTAGATCCGGAGGGTCCCGTGGCATGCGCCTTGCGGGACCCTTTTTGTGTACCGAGTGCCCGAAACGCCATAGGGGAGAGTCGTGAACTACGGAGCCATCAAATACTGTGACATCGCAAACGGAGCGGGCGTGCGTACGTCCCTGTTCGTCTCGGGCTGCCGTGTTCACTGCCCGGGATGCTTTAACGGCGAGGCGCAGAGCTTTACGTTCGGCAAGCCCTTCACGCGAGAAGTGTCAGACGAGATTGTTGAGAGCCTTCGACCCTCCTACGTTCGTGGCCTGTCGCTTCTGGGCGGTGACCCCATGGAGCCTGAGCACCAGGAGGAACTCCTCGCGCTGTGCGAGCTCGTTATCCGTGAGCTGCCCGAGAAGGACATCTGGTGTTACACGGGCTACGTCTACGACCGCGACCTTGTACCCGGCGGAAAGCGATACCTCGAGAATGTTACGGACGAATTGCTCGACTGTATCGACGTTCTCGTTGACGGGCCGTTCGTTGCGGCTAAGAAAGACATCACGCTTCGCTTCCGCGGATCATCCAACCAGCGCGTCATCGACGTCTCTAAGACGCGCGAGACGGGCCAGATCACACTCTGGGACGACGGTCCCGTGTTTGGCACGCATTCCATGTAATGGCTGGCCTAAGAGGGGCGGAAGGTGGTTTTGTTGCAGCCACTGGATCTGGTTTGCAACGATCGTAATCCCCTAGTGCTCATCAACAACGCGCCCTCTCCTCGAACGTCAATGGAGGAAAGGGCGCATCTGTTTTTCGTTGATGGGGGAAGTGAAAATGCCGCTACATCCCGAGGCGGGCCGCCAGGTCGAGGATTGCCTTGCGATAGCCCTCGATTCCCATGCCGGTGACGGTCTCAAAGCAGGCTTGACGAACGTAGGAGACTTGCCTGAAGTCCTCGCGGTTCTCGACGTGAGAAATGTGGACCTCGACGCAGGGGATGGAGACTGCCTTGAGGGCGTCAAGAATTGCAATCGAGGTGTGCGTGTAGGCGGCGGGGTTCATGACGATGCCGTCGTACGTCCCAAGGGCGGCTTGGATCTCGTCGACGATTGCGCCCTCGTGGTTGCTCTGATAGCACTTGATATCCCTAAAGCCGGCTTCTGCGGCGGCTGCCTTGCAAGTGCGCACCAGGGCGGCGTAGTCAGCCTTTCCATAGATGTTCGGCTCGCGAATGCCAAGCATATTGATGTTCGGGCCGTTAATCACAAGGAGCGAGTGAACACCGGTTTTCTTGGGCGCTGATGAATCACCCACCTTGGTTGAAGAGTTATCGAGGAAGGCGCGCAGGGCATCGAGGTCCTCTTCCTCAAGTCTTTTGTCATCAATGGCGGCTTGCTGCTGGGTGCGGTAGGACATGCGCCTTCCCGGAGTGATGACAACGCGCTCTACTCGCGAGCCCTTCGCCGGCTCCTCTTCATGTTTCTCGTCATGATTCGATTCGCTGTCAATTACAAGCGGGTTGGCGCATGCGTTGCAGCTTTCGTTAAGTTCGATTCCAGATAGAATCGCAAACTCGCGCGAGACCCCCTCAATGGAGGCGGGTCCGAGAACAACCTCAATGCCGGAGGTGCCTCGTGTCGTGGTGCCCAGTACGCCCCGAATGCCGCGAAGGCCATCCGCATCAACGGCGGACGGATCAGTGAGGGTGAGCCTGAGACGCGTGAGGCATGTCATTACGCTCACGACGTTGCCCTTGCCTCCGATTGCGGCAAGAATGCTAGTGGCCACGTCCTTGTAGTTCATGCTCTGTCCCCCACGTACCTTTCGCTGCTAATTGGATGGGCCTGAAACAATGCCCTTAATCGTTATATATAGTTCGTTACGTTCTCACCAAATGGCTGTATCGTCACTCGAGAATTGCGATTCAAGTTGTCGACGGTTGACATTCGGCGGGTGAGCGGTTGTTTAGATGTTCAATCGCTTGATAATCTCCAAAGCGTCTCCACGAGCCGAGCCCGTGCACGAGACCACAACATCCGCCCATGAAATATAGAGTGGCATGCGCCTTCTCGCCAGTTCCTCAACTCCCGATGCTTGGGAGATGGGCCTTCCCTTGCTAGATAGTTCGTTCAAGGGCCTGTCGAGCATGACGATGGTGCCGTTTTGGTGCATGAGACGGTAATTCTCCGGCCTTGTGACGACCCCTCCGCCTGTGGACAACACGAGCCCACTCCTGCTTGCATAGGTGGAGAGCACTTCCGTCTCCATCTCTCGGAACTCGTCCTCGCCTGATTCATGGATGACATCGGCGGGAGACTTGCCGTAGCGCTCGGTAAATGCGTCATCGAGATCTATGTGCTCGCGCCCACAGATCTTGCCGAGTTGTCTGCCGCAGGACGACTTCCCGCTACCGGGCATGCCGATAAGAACGATGTTGCCCGTGCTCGCATGGATGTCGTCTAGGATGTCCATCGCGATCGCATGATCAAGCTCGTGCCCCTGGAAGAGCTCGCTTGCGAAAAGGGCCTGACCAACCAACATCTCGAGGCCAGATTCGTTTGCGATGCCTAGTTCCTCCGCGTCAAGGCAGATGCCCGTCCTCGTCGGGTTGTAGACGACGTCGAGCACACCAACGAGGCTCTTCATCTGCGAGAGCGTATCTTTGGTAACGGGAGAGGCGGGGCAGTTGGGATACATGCCCACGGGCGTCGTGTTTACGATCAGCGTGGCGTCGCTGTGGCGCTCCAAAAGCGTCTCGTAGGTGTCGACGCCCGTGCGCGAGATTACGCTAACATGAGCGTTCACGTCTTCCAACGCGGCGCGAATCGCCTGGGAGGCGCCTCCGGATCCAAGAACGAGAACGCTTTTTGTGGCGAGAAGCCCGCTTGCAGTCTTGTCAAACTCTCGGTTTGCGAACCGCTCTAGCATCCAGGCAAAGCCGAGGATATCGGTGTTGTCCGCGAGGATGGTGTCATCCTGTTGGCGTACGAGGGTGTTGGCCACGCCCAGACGTTCGACGCGGCTGGTTCTGACATCGGAAAGGTCCGCCGCATCCTGCTTGTAGGGGATGGTCACGTTCAGCCCGCGCCAAGCCCCGTTGACAATGAAGTCCCTCACCTGGTCGGGCTCGCGCTCTATCAGGACGTAGGGAACGCTTCCGAGGCGCTCGTGAATGACGGGGCTCCAGCTGTGTCCGAGCTTTCGTCCGAGAAGACCGTAGGTGATTGGTGACGCGCCGTCCCACATGACGTTGTTGCTCATTAGACAAGCTCCGAATAGCTGCCGAGATAGCGGTACTCCTCGCATACGTCATCGAGGGATGCGATGAGTGAGGCGAACTCGGGCGCGGCGACGGGGCACTCTACGTCGAAGTAGAACATGAAGTCGAAGTCAGAGTTGGGGATGGGCCGGCTCTCGAGCTTTACGAGGTTGATGTCAAGGGCGTAGAAGCGCGCCAGAACCTTGTAGAGGCTGCCCGGGTCGTTCTTGGTGACGACCATGAGGGAGGTGCGGTCGGCGCCAGGATAGATCTCGAGGTCCTTGGCGATACAAGCGAAGCGCGTGTAGTTGGCGTCGCTGTCCTGCACGTTGCGAGCGAGCGCGACGAGGTTGTAGAGCTCGGCGCAGGAACGGCTGGAGAGGGCGGCGACGTCGGTTCTGCCGCTTTCGGCAACCATCTTGGCGGCAGCGGCGGTGTTTTCGGCTACGTGAACGGTCACGTTGGGCAGCGAGTCGAGGAACTGACGGCTTTGGTTGATTGCCTGTTGGTGGCTGTAGATGTCGCGGATGCCTTCGAGCTTGGCACCGGGGAGGGCGAGCAGGTTGTGATCGACCTTGATTCTCACGCTGCGTACGATCGAGAACTTATGGCGCATCATGAGGTCGTATACCTGATTGACGGTGCCGGCCGTCGAGTTTTCGACGGGGAGTACGCCATATTTGCAAAAGCCCTGGTCGACGGCGCGGAAGACTCCCTCAAACTCCTCAAAATAGCTGATGGTCGCGTGTTTGAAGAGCCTGTCTGCGGCATGCTGGGAATAGGCGCCCTCGACGCCCTGACAGGCGACGAAAGCGGACTGGGGGAATAACGCCGGCGTATCGGACACGGCCCTGGCA
Source organism: uncultured Coriobacteriaceae bacterium (assembly GCA_900544655.1). Lineage (GTDB taxonomy): Bacteria > Actinomycetota > Coriobacteriia > Coriobacteriales > Atopobiaceae > Parolsenella. The sequence continues at coordinate 156,367 of UQWE01000001.1, read as the reverse complement.
ATCTGCCCGGCGAGAGGGGAGTCCTGGTTGTTCTCCGCGCTCTGCTGCGCGCGAGAGATTTCCATGATCAGGTTGAAGAGGACTTGCGAGTAGTCCCTGAGGGGTTCCGGAACTTTCGACGCAACATCGGCAAGCTTCGCGCGCTCGCGCCCCCTGTCGAGAACGGGCTTGTTGTTGGCGCGCTTATACTCCGCGACCTCGTGCGTGCACTGCATGCGCTGGCTGAACAGATCACAGATCTGCGTATCAATGGCATCAATGCGCTTTCTGATTTCGGAGAGATCTTGCATGGTGCTCCTGTCGATGGATGTGGGGCTAGAATGCGCCCTGAGTCGAGTCGACGCTCAGCTTTTCGGGCGCGGGCATGGGGAACTTACCCTCATATACCAGGGCATCGAGAAGAGCGAGGGCGCAAACAGCCTCGACGACGGGGACCGCACGCGGGACGATGCAAGGATCATGTCGGCCGCGTACCTTGAGGGGGGCGTTTGTGCCCGTGGCGAGGTCGACGCTGTTCTGCTCGATGCCGATCGATGGCGTTGGCTTGATCGCACAGCGCCAGACGATCGGGGCTCCGGTGGTGATGCCCCCAAGGATGCCTCCGGCGTTGTTCGTCTGCGGCACTACGCTTTCATGCTCGTAGCGATATGGGTCATTATTCTCGGATCCGCGAAGGGTGCTCGCGGCAAAGCCTGCGCCAAATTCGACTCCCTTTACTGCCGGGATGCCAAATGCGGCCTTCGCGATGCGGTTTTCGATGCCGTCGAACATCGGGTCGCCAACTCCGACGGGCATGCCGTAGGCGGCGCATTCGATAACGCCGCCAACGGAATCCCCTTCCGCCTTGGCGGCCATGATGCTCTCGTACATTGCGTCCGCCGCCGCCTCGCTCACGCAGGGGAGGGCGTTGGCGAGAATCGACTTGCGCTGATCTTCCGAGAAGACCAGCGGATTCAAAGGGTCGTCAGTGGCCTTCTCAGGGCCAAGCTGGGCAATGTGGGCGACGATCTTAATTCCAAGGTTGGATTCGAGAGCCTGGAGGGCAATTCCTCCCGCGATGCAGAGCGGCGCTGTGAGTCGTCCGGAAAAGTGCCCTCCACCAGCAACGTCATGGTGATTGCCATAACGAACGAACGCGGGGTAGTCAGCGTGCCCCGGACGGGGAACGCGGCGAAGGCCTTCGTAGTCCTGGCTGCGCGTGTTGGTGTTCTGGATCTCCGCGCAGAGCGGTGCCCCACAGGTATGGCCATTTGCGAGGCCGGAGACGAATCGCGGCCTATCCGCCTCGCGACGGGGCGTCGAGGTGGCACCTCGCCCCGGAGCGCGTCTGTCTAGAAAGGCCTGGAGTTCCTCGAGGTCAACCTCGATACCCGCAGGAAGACCTTCGACGACGCAGCCGATCGCTTCGGAGTGAGACTGGCCGAACACGGTGACGCGAACGATATCTCCGATGGTTGAAGACATGGCAAGCCTCCCTAGGCGATTTCGACGACGCCGCCAAGCTGTCGGTAGTCTTCAAAGAACTTGGGGTAGGACTTCTCGACGCATTGTGCCCCGAGAATGGTGACGGGCCCGGTGCAACGAGAGGCGGCAATGGCGGCCATCATGGCGATGCGGTGGTCGTTTGCGGCGTCAACGACGCCTCCGGGGAGGCTGTCTCGTCCGTTGACAACGATATCGTCACCCTCGCTGGTGATGTCAGCGCCAAGGGCGGAAAGACCGGCAACCACGGTCTCTACTCGATCGGACTCCTTGAGGCGAAGCCTCGCGCAGCCGGTGAGACGCGTCTTGCCGGGGGCGAACGCGGCGACGGCGGCTAGTGGGGGGACGAGGTCTGGGAAGTCCGCGACGTTCATGTCGCAACCCTGGGGAGCTCCGGAGTGAACGGAGGCAACCCCACGCGTGCGACAGACCTGAGCTCCGAGCTTTGCGAGCGCCGCGAGCATGGAGCGGTCGCCCTGACGGCTGGCAAGGTCGAGGCCCTCGACGGAGACGCCGTGTCCGAGCGCTCCGGCGGCAAGCCAGAACGCCGCATTGGACCAGTCTCCCTCAACAGAGACCTCGCCGGGGGAGCGATATGGGGTGGAGGGGGAGACGGCAAAGACGGTATAGTCGGCGTTCTGGTCGCGCTCGTTGGTCTCTGTGACGTGAACCCCGAACTGCTCGAGCGCGCTGATCGTCAGGTTGACGTAGGGGCGGCTTTCGATGGGTGTCGTCACGCGAATCTCCGAGGGGCCCGCGAGAAGGGGGGCCGCGAGCAGAAGGCCGCTTATGTATTGTGAGCTCACGTTTCCGGGGAGCTCAAAGCGCCCGTTGCGGAGCTTGCCGGAAACCTTGAGCGGGAAGGTGCCCTGCTCGGTGAGGTCGCAACCGCCAGCGATCAGCTCTTCGTAGAGGGGCGAGAGCGGCCTTTCCGCAAGGCGTCCGTGGCCCGTGAGCGCAGCGTCGCAGCCGAGGGCTGCGACTACGGGCAGCATGAAACGCTCCGTGGACCCAGACTCGCCACAGTCTAGGACCGCCCCGTAAGCACCGACGCGGATGTTGTCAGACGAAGGCGCGCCGGGGAGTGGCGCAACCTTTAGGAAGTCACCCTCGCGTTCAATTGAGGCGCCAAGGGAGTTGAGGCAGGAGATAGTGGCCTCGATGTCCTTTGACGAGGTGGTGCAGCGTATCGTCGTGGGGCCCGGGCAGAGAGCGGCACAGATGAGTAGCCTGTGGGCCATTGACTTGCTGGCGATGGCCTCGATCGAACCCTCGATCTCGTGCGGGGTGATGATTACGTCCATTGACGAAGTCTCCTAGTTGACGCTGGACGGGCTCTGGTCTTCGGCGGCGAAGCCGATGCGTGCGGTGCCGCAGCCCTCATCCACGAGGCGGGCGAATTCGGCCATGCTTACGCGGCGAATCTCGACCTTGCCAATGCGGGCGGGCAAGATGACGTTTACGCCGTCACCATGGCGCTTCTTGTCTGACATCGCAAGGTTTACGATGACGTCATGAGGCAGGCGCGTATCTGTCGGGAGCCCATGTGCATAGACAACTCGCTCGATGCGAGTTGCAACCTCTGGGTCGCAGATTCCCTCGGCGGTGGCAGCTCGAGCGATGGCGCAGAGACCTATGGCGACGCAGGTGCCATGCCCTAGCGCGAAGTTGCTTGCGGCTTCGATAGCGTGACCGATCGTGTGTCCGAGGTTGAGGGTCTGGCGGATGCCATGCTCCTGCTCGTCGGCGTTGACAACGTCGCGCTTGATCTCAACGTTCCTTGCGATGACGCGCGCCAGCCTTTCGGCTGTGACGCCCTCGGAGGTAAGAGGCTCGCTTTCGAGGTCATCGAATAGGGACGGGTCTGAAAGTACACCATGCTTGATGACCTCGCCACATGAATCTCGGAAGAGGTCTTTCGGAATGGTCTTCAAGCAATTGGGGTCTGCGATGACTCCTCGAGGCTGCCAGAAGGCACCGGCAAGGTTTTTGCCCGCCTCAAGGTCGATTGCCGTCTTTCCTCCGACGGATGAATCGACCATCGCGAGAAGGCTGGTGGGGACCTGGACGACGGAGCAGCCCCTCATGTAGCAGGCGGCAGCAAAGCCCGCGAGATCGCCCGTGACCCCTCCGCCAAGGGCAACGACGACATCGTCACGGGTTAGTCCCGCTGCGGCAATTGCCTCGAGGCAAGCCGCCCATGTCGCTGCCCTTTTGGAAGCCTCTCCCGCCTCGAAGACAAATTGGGACGTCGTATAGCCCGATCCTTCGAGAGTGGCGCGAACTTGGTCCATGTAGAGCGGGGCCACGTTGGTGTCGGATACGATGAAGGCATTCTCACCGCCGGCGGCTTCTCGTACGAGTTCGCCTGTGCGGGTTATGACTCCGGGAGTCACGTGGACGTCGTAAGACCTTGACGTTGTGTCAACGCGAACGATCACGTCGTTGGAGGCTGAGCCCATTAGACCTCCTCCTCCCTTGCGAGGTCGGCACGCTTGATGCGGTCGCCCTCGGCAAGAAGGTCCGTTAGACGGCTAGCGTCGCGCTTCTCCAGAGCATCCTTGTATTTGGAGAGCTCGGTGATGATGGTTCCGATCTCGTTAGCGAGGTTGTCGGCGTCATCGAGGAACAGCTCGCACCACATCGTTGGGTTAAGCCTCGCCACACGGGTGAGGTCCTTGTAGGAACCGGCAGAGAAGCCGTCGCGGAGCCCTAGCGTGGGGCTCTTGACATAGGCGTTGGAGACCACGTGCGCGAGTTGCGAGGTGTAGGCGATGACTCGGTCGTGACGCTCGGGTGTGGTAACAGTGAACTTGTCGAACCCACACGGAGCGAGAAGGCCTTCGAGCCGGTCTACGAGAGCCAGGCATTCGACACCCCTCACCTCGGGTGCGGGGCAGACGACCATCGGTGCCCCCTCGAACATGTTCGCTCGAGAGTGCGCGTAGCCTGAGAACTGGGTTCCCGCCATGGGGTGACAGCCTATGAAGGTGATGCCAAACTCGCGGGCGATCTCGAAGCAGGGCTCGCAGATGGAGCGCTTCACGCCGCCCGTGTCGATGACGATGGTATCGGGGTTCACAAGGCTCGCGTGCTCTCTAAGCCAGGCAACGCACGCCTCTGGGTAGCAGGCAAGAACGATAAGCTCGCAGGTGCCGATGAGCTCATCGGTGAGCACGCCAGAGGTGGTTTCGATAGCGGCGAAGCTCGTGATCTCCTCGTTCGGGTCATAGGCATAGACCTCGCGGCCGCCCTTGGCCAGGGCGCGTGCGAATGAGCCGCCGATGAGGCCCAGGCCAACGATGCCCGTGCGGCCGGGTACGATCGAGGGAGACTCAGCCTCGGGATGAGCGTTGCCTTCCACCATCATTTACTCGACCTCCATCGTGACTGCCTCGCGGACGGTGGCGATGCGCGTCATGGCGTCCTTGAACTGCGCGGGCGTGAGTGCCTGCGCGCCGTCGGACCAGGCGTGCTTCGGGTCGTCGTGGACCTCGATCTCCAGGCAATCCGCGCCTGCGGCGGTGGCTGCGAGCGCCATTGGGGTGACATAGCGCGTGTGACCCGTCGCGTGGCTCGGGTCGGCGCAGACCGGCAGGTGCGAGAGGTCATGGAGGACGGGGACGGCGGAGAGGTCGAAGGTGTTCCTCGTGTGGGTCTCAAACGTGCGAATGCCTCGCTCGCAGACGATGACGTTGGGGTTGCCCTCGCTCATGATGTACTCGGCTGCCATGAGGAGCTCGTCGATGGTGCCTGAGATGCCGCGCTTGAGCAGGATGGCGGCCTTGGTCTTGCCAACCTCCTTGAGCAGGGGGAAGTTCTGGGCGTTGCGGGCGCCGATCTGCCAGACTTCGATGCCGTGAGACACGAAAGTGTCGACGTCTCGAGGGTCCATGATCTCAGTCACGATGGGCATGTCGAGTTCGTCTCGTGCCTCGCAGAGAAGGTCCAGGCCCTTTTCGCCCATCCCCTGGTAGGCGTAAGGAGAGGTGCGGGGCTTATAGGCGCCGCCGCGGAGAAGCGTGGCGCCGGCAGCCTTGACTTGGCGGGCGATGCTGATGAGATTCTCGCCCTCGACGGAGCAGGGACCGGCGATGACATGGAAGGTGCCGCCGCCGATCTTCACGCCATGGCCGCAATCGACGACGGTGTCGAGCGGGTGGAACTTGCGGTTGGCCTTCTTGAAGGGCTCGGAGACGCGCTGAACGCGCTCGATGATATCCATGCCCTCAATAAGGTACGGGTCAATCTGAGTGGTGTCGCCTACGAGACCGACGATCGTCGCGTTATAGCCCTTGGACACATGGGCGTCGAGGCCCTTGCCGTGAATCCAGGAGACAAAGTGGTCAAGCTGCTCTGGTGTGGCGGTGTCCTTGACGACGGCAATCATGCGATTCTCCTTTGGCGCTGTCTGGGTCAACCCGAGATTTAGTTAGTTGATTGATGGTACTACAGCGTCCGATTGGAACCTCGCGCGAAACAGAGATGTAATGACCGTATACAAGAAAGGCCCCATGACAGGGGCCCTGGCTAAACAAGTGGTGCTCTCTGTGGGATTCGAACCCGCGACCTTTCGCTCCGGAGGCGAACGCTCTATCCAGCTGAGCTAAGAGAGCATGCGACGATATGCGCGTGTGTGAGAGAGAGTATAGGGCATGTAGCGCAATTCGGCGGGGATGGCTGCTTGATTCTTCAACGTTTCAAGTATGTAAGTGTTATTAGCTTTCGATTTATGTGACCCACTAGTCCGTACAATAAGAGCTTACGGATTGTTGAGCGGAGGCATGATTACACTGGGTACAGAAGATTTCGATATCGTCGCACCTGAGTTCAGGGGTCTTTCTTCGGCCGAGGTCGAGGACCGTGTCGCCGACGGTCGCGTCAACGCTGACGCTGGTCCGCAAACTAAGACCATCCCTCAGATCATTGCAACTCATGCGTTCACACTGTTCAACGGTATCAACATCATCCTTGCCTGTCTGGTGGCGTACACGGGTGCCTGGCGCAATCTTACGTTTCTCTGTGTCGTGCTCTCTAACCTCGCTATCGGCGTTGTCCAGGAGATCCGCTCCAAGCGGGCCATCGACAAGCTCTCGATTCTGGCGGAGCGCCCCGTCACGGTTCGTCGCGATGGCGGGGATGTCGAAGTTGGGCATGCCGAGGTCGTTCTCGACGATCTGCTTGTTTTGCGACGCGGTGACCAGGTCTCTGCTGACGCCGAGGTTGTTTGGGGAGGGGCTGGCCTTAACGAGAGCCTGTTGACGGGCGAGAGCAAGCCTATTGCCAAGTCGATTGGCGACAGGCTCATGAGCGGTAGCTTTCTTGACTCTGGTTGCGTTGTTGCGCGCGTGACGGATGTTGGTGCGGATTCCTATGCCGCTCGCATAAACGCTGAGGCCAAGTACATCAAGAACATCAAGAGCGAGATCATGGCGACGTTCCAGATGATCATCCGGACGTCTACGTGGCTCCTCGCCCCCATCGGCCTTGCCTTGTTTATTCGCACGCTTAAGGATGGATATGGCCTCAATGACGCGATCCTTACTACGGTGTCTGCGCTTGTTGGCATGATTCCGCAAGGTCTCGTTCTTCTCACTTCCACGGTTCTCGTCATCTCTACTGCAAGGCTTGCGAGGAAGAGCGTTCTTATCCAGCAGTTCTATTGCATTGAAATGCTCGCCCGTGTTGATGTTCTTTGCCTTGATAAGACCGGAACCATTACGTCTGGATCCATGGACTTCGAGCGCGCCATTGGCGTGTCGGGTCACAGCTCCGCCGACGTTGAGTTTGCAGCTGCGTGTGTTAGTCGTGCAAGCAGCCATGACGCCAACGAGACGGCTACTGCCATCCTTCGCCATGCTGATGAGACGGGCATCGACACTCCGGATTACCAGCGCGTCGTGGGCTTTTCGAGTGCGCGCAAGTATTCCGGGTGCGTTACCGCTGATGGCCGAGCGCTGGTCATGGGCGCGGCGCAGTTCGTGTTCGCTGACGGCGTGCCCCGGGAGATTTCCTCCGCGCTCGCTTCTACGGGCGAGAGGGAGCGCGTGCTCGTTCTCGCGGAGTGCGATGGTTTCGACGGCGAGGACGCAATTCTTGGTGCCCCTAGGCCTCTCGGAATCATCTCCATCTCCGACCATATTCGAACGAATGCTCCTGCAACGATTAAGTACTTCACGGAGCAGGGGGTACAGCTCAATGTCATTTCGGGCGACGACCCTCGCACGGTCTCTAGCATTGCCGCCGAAGCTGGCGTGCCCGATGCGGACAAGTGGGTTGACGCCTCGACGCTCGTAACTCCCGAGGACGTCAAGCGCGCGGCGCTAAAGTACCGCGTGTTTGGTCGCGTGACTCCCCAGCAGAAGCGCGAGCTCGTCCTTGCGCTTCGCAGGGCGGGCCATACCGTTGCAATGACAGGCGACGGCGTGAATGATGTTCTGGCGCTTCGCGAGGCTGACTGCTCTGTCGCCATGGCATCTGGGTCTGACGCGGCTCGCAACGTCGCCGAGGTCGTTCTTGTGGATGACGACTTCGCTCACATGCCTGACGTCGTCGCGGAAGGACGTCGCTCGATCAACAATCTCGAGAGGTCTGCCTCGCTATTTCTCGTCAAGACTGTTTTCTCCACCGTTCTGGCTGTTCTGTGCGCCTTCATTCCTCCCTATCCGTTCCAGCCGGTTCAGATGTCGCTTATCTCGACCGCCATCATCGGTATTCCGTCCTTCGTCCTGGCTCTGGAGCCCAATCGCGAGCGCGTGAGGGGTAACTTCCTTGGCAATGTGCTCGCTCGTTCCGTGCCCGCTTCCGCTGCGATCATTCTCGCTGTGGGCGTAGCCTCCGGGTTCTTGGAGCATTTCGGCCTAACGCGCGATCAGATTTCCACCGTGTGCGTAGTCCTGACGTGCCTGGTTGGCTTCAGCCTCGTCGTTCGAATCTCTCTTCCGCTCAACTCGCTTAGGGCGGCTCTACTTGTCGTTGTCGTTGCCATCGTTGTATTTGGCTGCACTATCGCGGGCCCGTTCTTCTGTATCGTCTCTCCGACGTTTGGAATGATCGTCGCGATCGCTGCTATCGGAGTGGTCTCGCTTCTCCTCTTCAACTACCTCTTCACCCGCGGTGTTGCTCTTGCCACGGGAGACGAGGGCTACGCGCGCTTCATGAGTGCAATCGAGAATAGTGACAAGGGACGTGATGCTAATGACAAGTGAGACCTTTGCCAGTGCCGTTGTGGCGGCGAGGAATCCTAAGACCCTCGTTGTATCTGGCATTAGCAGGGGCTATATCGACGTCTCCGGCATTCCCGGAGCGTCTGAGCTTCCCGCTTGTCTTCTCACGCTTCTCGAGAACGTCGTTAGGCGAGCCGAGACTGACGAGGCGGCAATCGCTTCGGCCGAGCGAGTTCTTGCGGCGGCCCGATCAGGCACGGCTGGTGACGAGGTCGTGTTCATGCCCGCCCGCGTCCTTTTCCAGGACTTCACCGGCGTTCCGGTGTTCGTCGACTTTGCTGCCATGCGAGACGCCATGGCAGCGCGTGGGGGAGACCCCTCACGCGTGAACCCTCGCATTCCCTGCACGCTCATCATCGACCACTCCGTTGCCGCCGATGTCTCGGGTTGTCCGTCCGCTGCCGCTGAGAATCTCGCCATCGAGGCAAAGCGCAACCGCGAGCGCTTCTCTTTCCTCAAATGGGCCGGCCGCTCGTTTGATAACGTCGAGATCGTTCCGCCCGGCGGCGGCATCTGCCACCAGCTCAACATCGAGCGCTTCTGCCGGGTCGTCTCCACTGACGCCCTTTGGGAGGGCAAAGGTGAGCTTGCGTGCTTCGACACCGTTGTGGGCACAGACTCGCACACTCCCACCGCCAATGGCATCGGTGTCCTCGGCTGGGGAGTCGGTGGCATCGAGGCCGAGGCGGCGGCCCTGGGCCAGCCCATAACCATGCGCGTGCCCGAGGTCGTGGGCCTGCACCTGACGGGTCGCTTGCGCGACGGCATCTCCGCGATGGATCTTGCCCTTACGGTTGCCCAGAGGCTTCGCGCCGAGGGCGTCGTGGGCTGTCTTGTCGAGGCTTTCGGTGAGGGCGTTTCAACGCTTTCAGTTACTCAGCGCGCTTGCGTATCCAACATGACGCCTGAATACGGCGCCACCTCTACTTTGTTCCCGATCGACAACAACGTCCTTGATTACCTGCGCCTTACCGGCCGCGATGACGCGGAGATCTCCTTCGTCGAGGCCTATGCCCGAGCGCAGGGCGTCTTTGGTGGCGTTAGCGGCCGTACGTATGCGCGTGTGGTCGAGCTCAACCTTTCCGAGGTCGAGCTCTCGCTCGCTGGCCCCTCGAGGCCCCATAACCGCGTCACACCCGCGGGGCTTAAGGCTCGCTTTGAGGAGAACGCCACTAAGCACGGCCATGGCGATGCCGCCGCAACCTGGCACGTTACTTGTGCCGATGGTGCGGAGTATGACCTTGGCCACGGCACGCTCGCCATTGCCGCCATCACCAGCTGCACGACGGCGACTGACCCCGCGATGATGGTTGCCGCCGGTCTCACCGCTCGTGCCGCCCATAGGGCGGGTCTTAAGGCCAAGCCCTGGGTCAAGCGTATCCTCGCGCCCGGCAGCCATGCCGCGGCGGATATTCTCAAGCGCGCGGGCCTCCTCGGCGATCTTCAGGCGCTTGGCTTCTATACCTGTGGGTTTGGCTGCATGAGCTGTATCGGTAACTCCGGAGAAATTCTTCCCGCCCTCAAGCCGATTGCGGCTGACTGCGAGCTTACGAGCGTCCTCTCCGGCAACCGCAACTTCGACGGTCGCATTTCTCCCGATGTGGCACAGAACTTCCTTGCGCAGCCTGCGGTTGTCGTGGCCTATGCGATTGCCGGCACGATGGACATCGACCTTACGGTCACGCCGCTCGGTACGGACGCATCCGGCGCCCCCGTCATGCTTTCTGACATCCTGCCGTCTACCGAGGAGATCGACGCTGTTCTTGCCGAGGTCCTTACTCCAGAGGTCTATTCCCTCGGTATGAAGGGCCTTATGGAGGGAGATGCCACGTGGCGCTCTATCGAGGCGTCGGCGACTGACACGTTCAGTTGGGACAAGATGTCGACTTATGTACGCCGTCCGCCCTACTTCGAGATGGCTCAGTCCCGACAGGAGTTTGGCATTTGTGGTGCCCGCGCTCTTGCCCTCTTTGGCGATTTCGTCACCACTGATCACATCTCTCCGGCAGGTGCGATCGCTGCCGATTCTCCTTGCGCGCGCTATCTTAACGAGCGAGGCGTTGATCAGGCAGATTTCAACACCTATGGCGCCCGTCGCGGCAATCATGAGTGCATGGCGCGAGGAACCTTCGCCAACGTGAAGCTTGAGAACAAGCTTGCCGGTCGTCCGGGCCCCTTTACGCTTGACCAGCTTTCCAGCGAGGTCGTGAGGGTATTTGACGCCGCCGAGGATTACAACCGTGCGGGCGTGCCCCTCATCATCGTCGCCGGTCGTATGTATGGCTCTGGTTCGAGCCGCGACTGGGCTGCGAAGGGTCCGATGCTTCTCGGCGTGCGTGCGGTGATTGCCGAGAGCTTCGAGCGCATCCATCGCTCGAATCTTGTTCAGATGGGCATGCTGCCTCTCGAGTTTGCCGAGGGAGAGGGTGCTTCCTCGCTTGGGCTTGATGGCACCGAGGTGTACGAAATCGACGCCGTCGACCTCTCGTCGGGTCTTCCCGCGAGCCGTACCGTCAACGTTCGAGCCACGAAGCAAGACGGTACGGTTGTTGAGTTCTCTTGTGTCGTGCGCGTAGATACCGCCCTCGAGGGTAGGTTCCTCGCGTCCGGTGGCATCCTTCCCTATGTACTTGAGGAGCTTTCGTGATTTGTCCTTCATGCGGGTCCGCCATACCTGACGGGCTCTCTGTCTGTCCAGCTTGTCACGCGGACCTTGCCATGACTCGCGTGATGCCCAAACTTACGGGCACCTGGTGTTCCTCCTGCGGCGCGCTCGTGCCCGCGGGAGCCACCGTGTGTCCTAAGTGCGGCATGCCGGTCGAGACTTCTCGCGTTAGCTCGGCCGTAGAGCAGATGGAGCATAGACGTGCCGAGGACCGCGCGCTCGAGCGCGAGCGCACATCCTCACTGCCGCGTATTGAGAGCGCCATTCCTTCGGAGCCCGATCCCTCGTCAGAATCTGCCTATGGCCGAGAGAGGCTTCCGCATACGAAGGTGTTCGCTCTCGCTGCCATTGCGAGTCTGCTCCTCGTTGGCGGCCTGTCGCTTGTCATTGCCCATCCATGGAATCCCAATCTGAATGACACTCGCGCCACGACGCCGGCAGACACCTCGCAGGCAGGCTTCCCCGGCACGATATCAGCCTTGCAGGGTCAGGATAAGTTTGCAAGCGCTACTTCGGCTGAAAGCGCCGACGACTTGACGTACAACTCGCTCCTTGGGGCTTATGAGAGCCTTAAGGACATCTCGGACAGGGCTGATGACCTCGAGTCTAGACTCGATACCACGGGTATCTCAGGGTCTTCAGAGGATCGTTCAGCCGCCCTCGAAGAGGCAAAGCAGCTTTCGCTTGACGCCAGCAACGTCGTGACGACGATTTCCAACATTGACGTCGTGACGACGGGTACCTATACGGATCAGAAGACCAACGTCTCTACGCTGGCAAGCTGGCTCAGAAACCGCGTCGAGTCCATTTATGACGCATGGAAGGTTTCTGCGGGTTCCTCTGATCCGGCTGCCGATAAGGGCAAGATTCTCGCTCCCATGGTCGGGAACAGGGAGTCTGATGGCTCTGAGTCCTACGTCAATTTGTTCAAGAAGAACTATGACGCATGGAAGCCGGCGCAGAGATAAGAGCGGTGTTTTCGGGTCCTTTAAAATAGTGTCCGCTAGGAGCGCTCGAGGAGACTTATATGTTTCTCCGAGCGCCTTGCGTCTTAATGTGGCGTGCCGAATGTGTGAACAGTGGCTCGTGCTGCTAGAATCATCTGGATAGGTTTGTTTGAATCCGCGCCACGAGGCGCGCGTCCACATGCATGGAGGCCACATGTTCGGTATGCCCGATCCCCTCTACACTCCTGAGTATGTCTGCGTCGGTGACGAGGTCGCCACTATTGTTACCTCGAAGGGCACCATTCGCGTGCGCCTCGACGCCGAGGGTGCTCCCATTCACGTAGCTAACTTCTGCGAGCTTGCCATGAGCGGCTACTATGACGGCCTCAAGTTCCATCGCTATGTGCCCGGATTCGTCATCCAGGGCGGTTGCCCCAACACTCGCGACATGACTTCTGATGAGGTCGCTCGCGGCATGCGTGGCCCTGATGGCCAGCCGGGCACCGGTGGCCCTGGCTATCGTATCGTCCATGAGTATGATACGAATCCTCGCAATAGCCATGACGATGGCGCGCTTGCGATGGCACGCTCGTCTAATCCGGATTCCGCTGGCTCGCAGTTCTATTTCTGCCTTGGCGCCCAGCACATGCTCGATAATGACTACACGGTTTTTGGCCAGACCATCGAAGGCCTCGATGTCATTAGTGCCTTGCGCGCGGGTGATGACATCGAGTCCATTCGCATTAGTCACGAGGCCTAGAACCCCAAGGGACGGATGACCTATGAATACCGAAGCTTTCAGGATTGCCAAGGACTCTTATCAGCGTGGCGATTGGGCTGGAGCTGCCAGCGCCCTCGAGAACGCCAAGTCCTCCGGTGAGGCCTTTGGCGAGGCCGACCACCTTCGTGGCAACGCCCTTATGAAGCTCGGCCGTTATGCTGAGGCCGCAGCTGCGTACGCAGAGGCACTTTCTGACGCTACATATGGCCATGTCGGCGCTCTTAACTGCAACCGTGGCCGCGCACTTGTTGCCGCCGGTCAGGATGACGCGGCTTTGGCGTGCTTCCAGGCTGCGGTCTCTGATCCTAGCTATCCTACGCCCTATAAGGCGTATCTCGCCCTTGGCAAGCTGTTCGAGAAGCGTGGTCTCGTTGTTGAGGCTGCGAGCGCCTGGCGTTCTGCCGCGATTGACGAGCAGAATCCCGATCCGGCCCAGTCTCTCGTGAAGCTTGGTGCCTGCTTTATGCAGCTCGCGCGTACCAACGATGCTATTGATGCCTATCGTACGGCCCTAGATTTTTCTACGAGTGCTAGCACGGGTGCCATCAACGCGGAGCTCGGCCAGGCCTACATGGCTTGCAACAAGATCTCAGAGGCTGCGGACGCGTTCAACCATGCGGCTGCGGATCCCAACTACACCCTTACGCCGGAGCAGCAGGTTGCCTTCTCTGCGGCTCAAAGGGCTCTTTCTGCTGCAGCTGGTTCTGGCCCCTCTGAGACCGATCAGATGCTTGCCAATGCCGGCTATGGTGACCAGGGCCTTGTTGCCACGGATCAATCTGGATCCCAGGCTGTCGTGAGCCAGGGTTACTCTCAGGGTGCGGCGTATGATCCGCTTGACCCGATGGGTCGTTCCGGCGAGTTCATTCCGAGTCCTGAGGACACGGGCTTCTTCTCCGTAACGGAGGAGGACCTCATGAAGGCTGATCGCGACGATCGCAAGATGCGTCGCAAGCACAATCACCGTGGCCTCAAGGTGGTTCTGTTTATCCTCCTTCTTCTCGCCATTCTTGGTGGAGTTGGTGGCTTTGCCTACTATAAGGGCTATGGCTGGCCCACTCAGGAGGCCGTGGTTTCTGACATGTTTAGCGCTGGTACTTCTGGCAGTGATATCACTCCTTATCTTTCGAGTTCCATTTCTGATGATGCTCGTAGGGACATCGAATCCATCATGCCTCGTGGTGCCACTTGTAGCGTTTCCGGTATCGACCGCTCTATGGCACAGAGTACGGCGCTCGTTAATGCCAGCCTCGCCTCGGGCGGTAGCCAGTCTTATTCCGTCTCTCTCGTGCGTGATGGCTTGGGTTGGAAGGTAACGAACGTGTCGCTCACCTTTGCTTCCCAAGGATCCAGCTCCGATGCTGCGAGTGGTTCGCTTGCGACCACCGTTAGTGACGGAGAGGTGACTCCTGACGGCTCAAGCGCCTCCACTGGTTCCGCCGTGTCTCCGGAGGCCTCAACGGAACCCAGTGCAAAGACCACTGAGGTGTCTGTCCAGTAAGCTTCTGGGTATTCTTGTAGCAATAGTCCGAGCGGCGAAGGTGCCGTCAAGTTTGGAATTGATGCCATGTCTTTTTTTGACTCTATATTTGGCGAGTACGGTGGCGATCTTGCCATTGACCTTGGCACGGCTAACACGCTTGTCTCCGTGCGTGGAGAGGGCATTGTCATCAATGAGCCTTCCGTGGTCGCCATTGACCAGAGCGAGGAACGAGTCCTTGCCGTTGGCGCTGACGCCAAGCGTATGGTGGGTAGGACGCCCGGTTCCATCACGGCTATCCGTCCGCTTAAGGATGGTGTCATTTCTGATTTCGATGTTACTGAGGTAATGCTTCGATACTTCATCGAGAAGGCGTCAACGCGTCGTTATCCCTGGAGTCCTCGTCCTCGCGTTGTCGTCTGCGTTCCCTCTGGCGTTACTTCCGTTGAGAAGCGTGCCGTTTTCGAAGCTACTATTCAGGCGGGCGCTCGTCAGGCCTTCCTCATCGAGGAGCCGATGGCCGCCGCCATTGGATCTAACCTGCCCATCGAGGACCCGACGGGCACCATGGTCGTCGACATCGGTGGTGGCACCACGGAAGTTGCTGTCATCGCCATGGGCGGCATTGTCGTCTCGCAGTCGATTCGTACCGCAGGTGATGAGTTTGACCAGGTGATTCTCGAACATGTTCGCGATGCCTACAACCTATCCATCGGCGAGCGAACGGCTGAGGACATTAAGATCAAGGTCGGCTCTGCCGCGCCTCTTAAGGAAGAGCTCGATGTCGAGGTCAACGGTCGCGATGTCATGAGTGGCCTGCCGAAGACTGTTCGTATCGAGTCCGAGGAGATTCGTCGTGCGCTTGATGCTCCTCTTGACCAAGTCACGAAGGCTGTCAAGGATGCCCTTGACGTCACCCCGCCTGATCTCGCGAGCGATCTTATGTACTACGGAATCATGCTTACCGGCGGCGGTGGCATGCTTCGTGGTCTTGATCAGCGTCTTCGCGAGGAGACCGGTGTCCCTGTTAACGTGAGTCCCACTGCTCTCGAGAACGTCGTTCTCGGTTGCGCTAAGGTCCTTGAGGCCAACGCTCTGTCCGGCGGTTTCGTACAGAGCTCTGGCAAGTAGGGAATTGCCGATGGCTCAGCGTTTTTCCGCTCCCAGCTCATCTCTTGGGCGCGGGTCCTCCTCGGGGGTCCCGCGCTCGCTTGTTGTCCTTACCGTTGCGTCGCTCCTCATGTTTGTAGTCGGAGCTCGCGAGGGTGATGGCGGCGTGCTTCATGGGATTCGTGGAGTTTTCCAGGCCGTGGCATCGCCCGTGCGCGTCGTTGGCTCGGTTGTTGCCTCTCCCGTCTCTGGTATCGGCAACATCGTTGGCAACCTTACTGCGGACTCCGAGACACTTTCGGAGCTACGAGAAGAGAACGAGCAGCTCAAGGCCCAGGTTGCCAAGCTGTCTGAGTATGAGCAGCAAGCGAACACCCTGACGGACCTTCTCCAGCTTAGGAACGAATACAGCCTGACTTCCACCGCGGCACGTGTCATCGCTCAGTCGAGTGATTCGTGGACTTCGACCATCACTATCGACAAGGGGTCGACTTCTGGCATTGCCGTCGGAATGCCCGTTACGAGCTCTACGGGCGTAATCGGTCAGGTTAGCGAATGCGGACCTTCGACCGCGGTGGTCCGCCTCATCACGGACGAATCCTCCGGGGTTTCCTGCATGGTGCAGTCAAGTCGCGCGCAAGGTCAGCTCGTTGGATCGGCGGACGGGACGCTTCGTTTGACCCTTGTCCGTTCTGACCAGCAGGTGGCTACCGGGGACACGATCATCACGAGCGGTCTTGGCGGCGTCTATCCTCGCGGGTTGCCAGTCGGCACGGTGACGAACGTGACCAAGTCCTCTGGCGCTCTCTATTACGAGATATCTGTCGAGCCTCTGTCTACCGTTTCGAGCCTTGAAGAGGTGCTCGTCATCACGTCCATCAATGATAACCAGCAGGCGAGCGCAGAGGATACGGCGTCAGCTAACGACCAGGACAAGGCGGCCACCACGACGTCTGCCTCCACTGCGGCCGCCACGACAGATGGTTCCGCAAGCGGCGATGACGGCTCGAGTTCCGATGGCGATTCAAGTGGGGAATAGGGGGAAGCATGATCGTCAAAGATTCTGAGAAGAACAAGCGCATGGCCATCATCCTTGCCGTTGTCCTCGCTATTCTCCAGATTGGCTTCGTTCCCAACGTTGCCTTCCTCGGGGGGCGAGCCAATCTCGCCCTCGTTCTCGTTGCGTGCGTGTGCCTTGGGGGTAGCGTCAAGATGGCTCCCGTGGTCGGCTTTGTCGCCGGTGCCTTCTATGACCTCGCAGGATCGGGCCCCATTGGGCTCATGGCTCTCATTCTTACCATCGTGGGGTTTGGTCTTGCTGCGATGGGCCGCAGCCGCGTTGCCGATGACCTTGTCGCGTCAATCACGCTGTTCATTCCCGTGACGCTGTTCGTGAATGTCGTCTATGGCATCGTCATTCTCATCTTCGGTCAGTCGAGCTCTCTCGTCGACGCGCTTTTCTTGCGCGCGCTTCCCGGGTCCGTTCTTGACGTGGTCGCATTCCTGATCGTCGCGGTCATCCTGTCTCGCTCGTGTGCTCCAACCTCTGGCTTCGGTAAGGGCAAGGGCTCTCATCGCGGCGCGCGATTCTCTATGAAGGGTCTGTAGACGATGTCCTCGGCTACTTTTGCTCTAATTTTCATAGTTATTGTCGCTGCCGTAGTGGCGGTCGTGCTCGTTTTGCTTCTGCATTCCGGCTCGTCCGCCCTCAAGTTCGATATCGGCGGGCAGGCGCCGCGTGCGGCTGGCGGCAATGACGCCAGTCCGGATAAGATGTTCAAGCGGCGATTCATAGGGCTCGGCATCTTCTCCGGTGGCGTAATCGGGGCGCTGCTGGCGAGGCTCTGGTCAATGCAGATCGTGGGTTCAGGTGACTACACGCGCCAAGCGGAGTCAAACCGCACTCGTACGGTCACGTCGTTTGCTCCTCGCGGTCGCATCCTCGACCGCAACGGAGTTGAACTCGTTACGAATCGCCCGAGTCTTACGGTTTGTGCACATGCTGATGTCGTTGACGATGCGATCGAGCTCAACCTGCTTGCCGCCGTGCTGGGTATGCCCTCGATGGCGGCCAAGCTCAGGGCTACGGATTCATCGCAAAGTGCTCAGAGTGCACGCACCATATGCATCGACGTTCCACGTACTACGGTTGCCTACATTCAGGAGCATGCTGACGTTTTTCCAAATGTCACCGTTGAGCAGCGTACCCAGCGCTCTTATCCGCAGGGTGAGGTCTGTTGCCACCTCCTCGGGTATACCGGCACCGTGACGGAGGACCAGATCAACGCCTCCAAGACCTCGAACGCGGGTATCACGTACGAGTCCGGCGACACCACCGGCCAGGCTGGCGTCGAGTATCAGTATGAGGAGGTGCTCCAGGGAGTCCGCGGCGAGCAGACAGTTTACGTCGATGTTCACGGTAACGTGACCGACTACTCCACCTCCGTCCCGGCGGAGGCGGGTAGCGACATCATGCTGACCATCGACGTCGACGTGCAGCGCATGGCCGAGGAATCGCTCGCCAGGATCATCAAGAAGCGTCACGACGGGGGCATCGAGAGCTGCAAGTCCGGAGCCGCCTGCGTGGTCGACGTTACCAACGGCGAGGTTATCGCCATGGCAAGTGCCCCCACTTTCAAGCCCGAGCTGTTCGTGGGCGGCATCTCTCAGGATGACTGGGAGGCGCTCTCCGCCGACGAGGCGGCGAATCCCCTCATGAACCGAGCGCTTGCCGGTCAGTTCGTAGCCGCCTCCACCATCAAGCCGCTCACGACGTTCGCGGCCCTTGACTATGGTGTCGCAGACGCCGGCTCGAGCTACGTCTGCAATGGTTGGTGGACGGGCTTCGGCGAGGCTAATGGTAAGTGGTGTTGGGACCATAAGGGCCATGGGGCGATCGACTTGAGGAACGGCATCACCTACTCCTGTGACGTCGTCTTCTACGAGATCGCGAAGGCCTTCTTCAACCTCGACGAGGACAAGCAGGACGGAATGCAGGAGACCTTCCGCAAGTGGGGCCTCGGCTCGCAGACGGGAATCGATCTTCCCAGTGAGGCTTCCGGGCGAGTTCCCGACGCGGAGTGGAAGTGGAACTACTTCACGAGCTGGTCCGACGCGGATCGAAAGTGGAACGGCGGCGACTACACGAACATCGCCATCGGCCAGGGCGACATCCTCGTCACACCCCTCCAGATGTGCTGTGCCTACATGGGCATCGCCAACGGCGGCACCATCTGGACCCCGCATGTCCTCAAGAGCGTGCTCGGCCGCGGCGGCACCTCTGCGGCGCGCGACTACACGCCCAAGGTCCACCTCGAACCCAGCGAGCCACAGACGAGCTTCGACCTCGTCCACTCGGGACTCGAGGGCGTCATTTACGAGGAGAGCGAGTCGATGGCGGCCCACTTCACCAATATGACCACCCGCGTTGCGGGCAAGACCGGCACGGGTGAGCATGGCAACGAGGAGCCTACGGGCTGGTTCTGCTGTTACGCCCCTGCGGATACCCGGAGGTCCGCCTTCCCCGCCGTCATCGACAACGGCGGCTACGGTTCGGTCTCCGCGATGTACGTCTGCCGAGACATACTCGGCCAGCTCTTTGGGGAGCCTGATACTAATACGACCGAAGTCAGCGACGGAACTAGGTAGAGGAGGGAAAGATGGCTCAGAATTCTGCTGGTGGCGTTGGCTTTGGCTCTATCGTCTCATCTCTATTTGGAGGTGACGCCGGCAAGAAGCCGGGGGCTGCGCACGCGCGCATGCCAGGCAAGGGCGGCATTCTCTCCGAGATCTATTGGGCTAATCTAATTCCTGCGCTTCTGCTCATTGCCTACGGGCTCGTGGTCGTTTGGAGCGCGTCCCTATCCAATGCCTACGCCTCTCTGCCGAGGCAGGCCGTCGGAGCCGTACTTGGTCTTGTCGCGGCTGCATTCGTGTGGCGCTATGACTATCGAGCCTTAGCAAATATGAGCACGTGGCTTCTTGTGATTGACGTCGTCCTCATGCTGTCCCCGCGTATCCCCGGACTAGCGAGCGCTGCTAACGGCATGACCGGATGGGTTAAGTTGGGTCCCTTGCGCTTCCAGCCGTCAGAAATTGGCAAGCTCGTCACCATCTTCCTCATGGCATCTCTTGCCGCGCAGTATAACGGGCGCATCAAGGAGCTTCGAGATTACGTGAAGCTTTGCGGCACGCTGCTCGTTCCTTTTGCAGCAATTATGGCGCAGCCTGACCTTGGTACGGGCCTGATCATCGTCGTGACGGGCGCTGCGATCATCATCTGTGCCGGAGCGAAGCGGGAATGGGTCCTCGTCACGCTCGCGATGTTCGTCGCGGGCTGCGCGTTGATCATTTTCTGTTCGATAAATTTCCATTTTCCGCTCAAGCAGTATCAGCTCAATCGTCTACTCGTGTTTGCGGATTCCAGTCTTGAGTCCACGAGCGCTGGCTATAACCTCCAGCAGGCAAAAATCGCCGTTGGATCCGGCGGCCTCTTTGGCAAGGGCATTGGGGCGGCCACTCAGTCTGCTGGCGGCTTTCTTCCGGAGAACCACACTGACTTTATCTTCGCCCGTCTTGCCGAGGAGTTCGGATTCGTTGGCGCCGTTGCCCTGCTTGCTCTCTATGCCTGGCTTATCTATTCGGCTCTTGCCCTTGCGATGCGTGTTGACGCCCCGTTTGCGAAGCTAGTGCTTGCCGGCGTCATTGCCATGTGGAGCTATCAGTTGCTTCAGAACGTTGGCATGTGTATCGGCATCATGCCGATCACCGGTATTCCACTGCCGTTCGTAAGCTATGGATCCACGTCTATGGTTATTCAGGTTGCGTCGGTGGGCATCGTGCAGTCCGTCTATCTGCACCGTACGAAGTCGGCCTAAGGAGGGCGTGTTTTGGCAAAGCTCTCAGACATTCCATTTGGCGCCGTGAGGCAGGTTGTTGATGGCGCCCGTGCTGCCGAGAATTCTCGTCGGTCTTGCGTTCGCGTGTCTATTGAGCTGGAGGAGGGGGCTCCGTCCGAACTCGTCTGCCCGCTGCGCGACGCTCTTATGCCCCAGGCTGCGACTGGCCTCGTCCACGTCGAGGTAGTGCGTCCCGGTGCCCCTGTTCGTGTCAACCCGGATTGCGACCTCGCCATTGTCGTCGCGGGCACTTCCGGGATCGCCGCGGAGGTCTCAAGGGCTTTCACTTCGATGGCGGTGCCGTGCGCCATAGTCGTCGAGACAAGCGTCGAGGCACCCGAGCCCCATGAGGTTTCAGGAGCCGCGCTCATCGCCGCCACGTCGCCTGAAGCCATGCTTGAGAAGTTGGCGACCTGGATGGCAGAAGCATGTCACGCTGACATCGCCCTCGCGACTAACTTCCCGTTTGTCCGTCATGCCGTCTCGCTCGCTTGCGTTTCGAGGCGCTGCGCTCAAAATGCGGCTATTTCGATTCTACCCTTGAGTGGCGGCGCAGAAATGCCGCTGCTCACCGCCAACCAGGCTCTTATGGCGCTAGACGTCGCCGGCGCTCACGGCTGCGGCGTCAGTTCCGGGCGGGTTGCAGACATTGCATTCGTCGTGGCGAGCGCTTTCGCTTGTCGAGGCATAGCTCGTTATTTGAGTAAGAATCTTCCCGGTTTGGGCTTTCTCGTTCGTCCCACCATCGCCTTTGGAGGCACCGCTGCCGTCGGACGGGCGCTCATCGCAAGATTTGAGGCGGAGAAAGCGTGGAAAGCCCGTCAACAACCGCATTTTTGTCGTTGACGGTACCTATTTCCTAGCGTATTATTTCCAACTGTTGCACTCACCACAGCAATGAAGGGCTCTCACATGTACGCAATCATCACGACTGGTGGCAAGCAGTATAAGGTTGCCAAGGGCGACGTCTTCGACGTCGAGAAGCTTGATGCGCAGCCTGGCGACGAGGTCAAGCTCGACGTTCTGATGCTCAATGACGGTAAGACGGTCCTCGTCGACTCCGCCAAGCTTGCCAAGAAGAAGGTTACCTGCAAGGTTGTCGACCAGCACAAGGGCGCCAAGCAGCTCGTCTTCAAGTTCCAGAAGCGCAAGCGCCACTCTGTCAAGAAGGGTCACCGTCAGAACCTCACTCGTCTTGAGGTCTGCAGCATGCCCCGCATCACCTCGACGGCCAAGAAGGCCGCCACGACCGAGGACGCTGCCGAGTAGCGCGCGTTCCCTTAGTTTCGACTAGATAGGCAGGTACCATCAATGGCACACAAGAAGGGTCAGGCTAGCTCCCGTAACGGTCGCGATTCTGCGGCTCAGCGCCTTGGCACCAAGGTCTTCGGCGGTCAGTCCATCAAGACCGGTCAGATTATCGTTCGTCAGCGCGGTACGCACATCACGCCGGGCGAGAATGTCGGTCGCGGCAAGGACGACACCCTGTTCGCCCTCACCGACGGCACCGTCGAGTTTGTGAAGGGCGCCAAGCACCGCGTGCACGTGCGTCCGGCTCAGGAGGCTTAAGGGCTTCCTCGACCCAATTTGGGCAGCAAAGGACCCTCGGCCTCTATCGCCGGGGGTCCTTTTTCGTAAGCTTCAATTCCAGTTTGGAAGGGATCGCATGTCCCAGTTCACCGACATTTCACGCATTAACGTAAAGGGTGGCGACGGCGGAGCCGGCTGCATGTCATTCCGTCGTGAGGCGTTCGTTCCCAAGGGCGGTCCTGATGGGGGAGACGGCGGTCGCGGTGGGGATGTCATTCTCGAGTGCGATCCTCAGCTTTCCTCTCTTATTGATTATCGCTTCAAGCACCATTTCCGTGCGGAGCGCGGCACCCATGGCCAGGGAGCCAGGCGTCACGGCAAGGATGGTGAGGACCTGATTCTCAAGGTGCCCTGTGGCACCGTTGTGCGCGAGCTTGATCCTGAGACCATGGAGCCCCTGTATGAGATCGCGGACCTCACTCGCCCCGGCGAGCGCACTGTAGTCGGCCCTGGCGGCACTGGCGGTAAGGGCAACATCCACTTTGTGACGTCCGTGCGCAGGGCTCCCGCATTCGCCGAGAAGGGCGAGCCCGCCTTTGAGCACTGGATTGAGCTCGAGATGAAGCTCATGGCTGATGCCGCGCTTGTTGGTATGCCTAGCGTGGGCAAGTCCTCCCTCATCGCTCGCATGAGCGCGGCTCGTCCCAAGGTGGCGGATTATCCCTTCACGACGCTTATCCCCAACCTTGGCGTCGTCAAGGCTGGCGAGGCCGGATCGTTTGTCGTGGCGGACGTTCCTGGCCTTATCGAGGGCGCTAGCGAGGGTAAGGGCCTTGGACACGAATTCCTCAGGCATATCGAGCGCACCGCATTGATCATGCATGTCGTAGACCTTACGGGCGGCTATGAGGGCCGTGACGCCGTAGAGGACTATGAGATCATCAATCGCGAGCTTGCAGCCTATGCGCCCGAGCTCGCCGAGAGGCCCCAAGTTGTCGTCGCCAACAAGTGCGACATGCCCGGAACGAGCGAAGCCCTTGCGGCGCTGCGTGGTCGCGTCGCTGCGGACGGCCATCCCTTCTTTGCCGTCTCCGCTGTGACGGGCGTGGGCATCGATGCGCTTGAAAGCACCGTTGCCGATCTCGTTTCCGGTCTTCGCGCCGATCGCGAGGTCGAGCAGGGTCCGGTCCGCGACGAGGTCTTCAGGGAGAAGAGGACTCGCCGCGAGAACGCCATCAAGGTGGAGAACCTCGGTGGTGGTGTCTGGCGTGTTCGCGGCACCGCCGTCGAGCGTATGGTCATCAAGACCGACTGGGACAACGAGGAAGCCATTGCCTACCTCCAGCATCGTTTCGATCGCATGGGCCTTGATGACATGCTCGCGAAGGCGGGTGTCAAGTCTGGCGATACCGTATGTATCCTAGGCTATGACCTTGATTACTCGCAGGACGACGATGATGCGTACGCCGAGCTCCGCGAGGATGAGCCTCAGCTTGTGTTCGACGATGACTGGGATGATGACGTGCTGACGGTCGGTGAGCTTTCTGCCGCCTGTGAAGACCTCGACGAGTCTGACGTTGACGCATCGTTCGATGGCGCTTCGTCTGTCGAGGACGATTCCGATGAGGCTTCGTTTGCCGATGCGTCCTCTTCCGATACAGCTGAGGAGGAGTAGCCTTTGTCCCTGATCGTATTCAAGGTTGGCTCGTCGACTCTTATGGGTTCGGATAACGAGCTTGATCTCGCCTTCGTGCGTTCCCTCTGCTCTCAGATGGGGGAGCTTCGCAGGGCGGGGAACCAAGTCGTTCTCGTATCGAGCGGCGCTGCCGCCGTCGGGCGCTCCCTCCTTGGCTTTACCGAGCGTCCTGGGGACATCCCGACCCTTCAGGCCTGTGCCGCCGCGGGCCAGACGAAGCTCATCGAACGCTATGCCGAGGTTCTCGCCGAGGATGGAATCAAGTGTGCGCAGGTCCTTCTCACCCGCGGTGACGTGGTGGATAGGACGGGTTATCTCAATGCGAGGAACACCTTCGAGCGTCTCCTTGACCTGGGCGTCATTCCCATCGTGAACGAGAATGACACCGTCAGCGTTCGTGAGTTCTCCTTTGGCGACAACGACATGCTCGGCGCCATCGTCGCGTCGCTTATCGACGCGGATCTTTACGTCATCCTTTCGGACATCGATGGCCTGTACACCGCTAATCCCGACACGCATCCTGACGCCAAGCTCATCGATCACGTCGAGCGTGTCAGCTCGAAGATTGTTGCGATGGCGGGCGGCGCTGGCTCAAGCTACGGGACCGGAAGTATGGCCACTAAGATTCGAGCCGGCCGCGCGATGATAGCCGCCGGCATTCCCATGGTTATCTGCAAGGGCAGGGAAGAGGGTGCGCTTCTTTCCGCCGTCGCCGGGACTGGGCGCCACACTCGGTTCGAGGGGCCGGCCAGCATGGGCCACGAGCAGGCACGTAAGCTCTGGATTGGCCTTGCGGGCCTTTCTCGTGGCTCTATTACGGTCGACGATGGTGCTGTGTATGCGCTCGAGAGGGATGGCGCCTCGCTTCTTCCCGTGGGCGTTACCGGGATCGATGGAACCTTTGACGCCGGAGATACCGTCAACGTGCTCGATTCCAAAGGCCAGCTCATCGCTCGTGGCATCACGCGTTACTCCTCGGATGACATTTGGCGTATTCACGGCCTCAGGCTTGAGGTCATTAAGCGCTTTTGGCCCGACCGTGACGACTGCCCCGTCATCCACAGGGACGAGCTCCTCGTCTTCTAATCTCGATTTCACGCGCGTACGACTGAAGGGAACGATATGTCCGAGGCAATCGATAAGGCCCGCGCCGCACATGACGCTTCCGTCGCGCTTGCCCAGGCAAGCGCCTCGCTGCGCAGCAAGGCGATTCTTGCTGCAGCAAATGCCGTGAGGGAGTCTAGGTCCGCCATTCTCGAGGCCAACGGCCGCGATATGGAACGTGGTAGCAAGGCCGGCATGCCAGGTCCTCTGCTTGATCGCCTGATGCTTGATGACGCTCGCATAGACGGTATCGTTGCCGGCATGCGAGAGGTTGCATCCCAAGCTGACCCCATCGGCGAGGTTGTTGGCGGCAGGACGCTTGCCTCTGGCATTCGTCTTACCCAGGTTCGCGTACCCCTCGGCGTTGTTGCGATGGTGTACGAGGCTAGGCCCAACGTCACTGCCGACGCCATCTGTCTTGCACTGCGTTCTGGCAATGCCGTGGTCCTCCGTGGCGGTTCCGCGGCTCATGATTCCTGCGAGGCTATTGCCCAGGCCTGTCGCGACGGCATTGCTTCTGCCGGACTTCCTCGAGACTGCGCGTGTATCATCGACTCTTCGGATCGAGCGGAGACGCTTGAGCTTATGCAGGCCAACGGTCTCGTTGACGTCCTCATTCCGCGCGGCGGCCACTCGCTCATTCGCACCTGCGTCGAGCAGGCGACCGTCCCGGTGATCCAGACGGGCGAGGGCAATTGCCATGTCTATGTTCACTCTTCCGCCGATCTTGACATGGCCATTTCTATTATCAAAAACGCAAAGACCCAGAGGCCGGGCGTCTGCAATGCGATCGAGACGGTGCTTGTTGACGAGGACGTTGCGAGCGAATTCCTGCCGCGCCTCGTGAGTGCTTGTCGCACTTGGGGCGTCTTGGTTCATGGTGACGAGGCCACCCTGGCCGCATGCGCCGAGAATGGCCTCAATGAGAGCTCTGAGTACGTTGCGGCCACAGAGGATGATTGGGCGCGTGAGTACGATTCTCTTGATCTTGCCGTTCATGTCGTTCCCGGCATTGATGCGGCAATCGAGCACATCAATCGATTTGGTACTCAGCACTCTGAGTGCATCGTGGCTCGTGACGTTAATGCGGCGGAGGCTTTCCTTGCGCGCGTTGATGCCGCTGCGGTCTATGTAAATGCCAGCACGCGCTTCACTGACGGTGGCATGTTTGGTCTGGGAGCCGAGATTGGCATTTCGACCCAAAAGCTGCATACCCGTGGCCCCATGGGAGCGTTTGCCCTCACGACGACCAAGTGCCTCCTTCGTGGTGATGGCCAGGTGCGTGCCTAATGTCTGCGGGCAAGGAAGCTCTTCCTGGCGACGTCGCCGCCAAGCTCGTCTCGGACCTTCCCGCGTTGGGAAGGGACTCCTCGCGCACGTATCGCCTTGGCGTTATGGGCGGTACATTCGATCCCATCCACAATGGGCACCTTGTTGCTGCCGAGCAGGCGGCCCATGACCTCAACCTCGACCTTGTCGTGTTCGTGCCGGCTGGAAGTCCTGCTTTTAAGCAAGACAGGCATGTCTCGAGCGCTGAGGATCGTCACGCCATGACGCTGCTGGCAACTGCGGATAATCCTCGCTTTCTCGTGAGCAGACTTGAGGTTGATAGACCCGGCATTACCTACACCGTAGATACCCTGGAGCTATTGAGGAATCACTATCCCAATAACGTGGAGATCTATTTCATCACGGGCGCGGATGCTATCAGCGACATCCTGAGCTGGCATGATGCCGATCGCATCGCGTCCCTTGCGCATTTGGTTGGCGCCACTCGTCCTGGCTATGATCTCGAGCACGCGAGGGCGAGCCTCGCGGAATCCGGGATCCGCTTCTTGGTGCATTATCTTGAGGTTCCAGCGCTTGCGATTTCTTCGAGTGATCTTCGCTCTCGAGTTGCAGCGGGTCAGTCGCTTCGCTACCTGACGAGCGATTCCGTCGTCGGCTATATCGAAAAGCGCCACCTGTATGAAGCGGCGCGAGCACCATACGTGGCACCTGATGCCTTGGGTCTCATGGGTGGCATGAGCACGGAGGGCGCATGAGTAAGAAGAACGATTGCAAGCTATGGAAAGGTCTAGACGTCTCCTGGCTTCCAAAGAAGCTTCCAGCGTACAGTGATGCCGAGATCGTCGCCATCGACAGCTACGAAGCGGCGCTTGCGAAGCAACTCGAAAGGAAGCCCAAGCGCCTCTCGCATTCTCTTTCGGTGGGTCTTGTCGCCGAGCGACTTGCTCTCGCCTATGGCGTCGACCCGTATCCGGCCAGAGTGGCCGGCATTCTCCACGACTGGTCTAAGGGACTTCCAAAGAATGTGCTCTTGGACAGGGCCTCTGCCCTCGGCATCGATCTTGGCGTCGACTATTCTCTCGTTGAGCCGGTTCTGCACGGAATGGTCGCCGCCCGTGAGCTTCCTGGCATTTTTCCTGAGCTCTCGAGTGAGGTTTTACAGGCAATCGAGCGCCATACGCTTGGAGACTCGCATATGAGCCCCCTCGACATGGTCATTTTCGTTGCCGACGGCATAGAGCCGTTCCGCAAGAACGCCTCCGCGATAGTCTCGCAGCGCAACCATGCGGGTTCGTTATCCCTCCCTGACCTTTTCTGGGAGAGCTTCGCAGACGGAGTGTCCTACGTCATAGACACGAGGCGCTATCTCTATCCTGGAACTCTCAACATCTACAACGACTTCGTGCTTTCGCGCGCGGCCAACTAAAGGAGATTCATGTCGACTGACTTTAATTCTCGCGACCTCGTCAATGTCGCAGTTTCCGCCGCTGACGCGAAGAAGGCCGATGACATCGTTGCCATCGATCTTGTCGGCATCTCTGACGTATGCGACGCCGTCGTCATCTGCACCGGCGCAAACGCTCGTCTTGCGGACTCCGTGGTTGACGAGGTCGAGGAACGCATTCACGCCGCCTTTGGCCTTAGCCCCATCTCAATCGAGGGAAGGGCCGATGGCCGCTGGATTCTTATGGATTACGGCACGGTTATCGTGCACGTCTTCTCTCCCGAGGCAAGGGACTATTACCGCATCGAGCACCTTTGGGGAGACGCGCCGCGCTTCGAGCTCGCCTTGGAGGACTAGTCATCCTCTTTGTGCTGGGGCTGCGTGTTCGTTGTGGCTCCTTTGAGTTTCATCTCTCTTCCAAAGGCCACCGCTTCGTCGCCAAATCGCTCTTTGAGAGCGTCCGTTGCCACGTGGAGCTTCCGCATCGCAGACTTGCGGCGTTCAACCTCGGGGTCCTCGAACAGGTCAAGCTGTTGGGGGCCCTGTTCCATGAAGTTGGAGATGCCCACTCCCAGGAGGCGAACGGGGTCGCCCTCGCTCCAGAGCTGCCTTACCAGCTCTCGTGCGACGGGAGACATCACGCTTTCGTCATCCGTCGGCTCCGACAGCTTCGACTGGGCGGAGCGCGAGCTTAGGGCAGTATTCTTGATCTTGACCGTGAGGGTTGAGCCCGCGAGGCCCTTTCTTCTCAGCCTCCTTGCTACCATTGCGCAAAGTGCGTCGAGTGAGGGGAGGATCTCGTCCTTTCTCGTCAGGTCTGTTGCGAAGGTCCTTTCGTTTGAAATGGACTTCGGATCTTCTTCAACGGCACGTTCGCCAACTCGGGAGCGTTCAGCTCCCGCGGCACGCTCGCGGAGCGTTACTCCCAGAGATCCGAGCTCCCGTTCGAGCAGAGAGGGGTCTGCGACGGCGAGCTGGCCAAGTGTCTTGATTCCCATGCGAATGAGCTTCGCCTCGCCCGATGGCCCAATCCCGCTCATTGAACGCACAGGTAGGGGAGCGAGGAATCCCGCCTCCGTACCTGGGATCACGACGGTGAGCCCTCGGGGCTTCTCCATTTCCGAGGCGATTTTTGCCACGGTCTTGCAGACGCCTATGCCAATGGAGCACGTGACTCCAAGGGAGGCCACGCGCTTCTGAATGCGTCTGCAGATATCGATGGGGCTTTCCTTGGAATAGCGTCCAGGCGTTATGTCGAAGAACGCCTCGTCGATCGAGACTTGCTCCACCAACGGAGTCTCGTCCACGAGGATATCCATGACGAGATTGCTGACCTGGCGATATCGCGAGAAACTTCCGTGCGTCCAAATGGCGTCTGGGCAGAGGCGCCGTGCTGTCGCCGCGGGCATGGCAGAATGAACGCCATATTTCCTGGCTTCGTATGAGGCCGTCGAAACCACTCCGCGGCGATCGGCGTCGCCGCCTACAATGACGGGCTTGCCTCGCCATTCGGGATGGTCAAGCTGTTCGACGCTCGCAAAGAAGGCGTCAAGGTCGAGGAGGCCAATCGCGGGGCCGTTCCAGGGGACTGAGAGGGCTTTTGCGGCAGGCTCCATATCAAGCCCTTTCGTTAATCGGCAGCTTCACATAGAAGCTCGTGCCTTGCACGTCGTCGCTCGTCGCCCATATTTTGCCACCATGTGACTCCGTAATGCCCTTCGCGATTGCCAGGCCAAGGCCATAGCCTCCCGTTGACCTCGCGCGGGCCTTGTCTGATCGCCAGAAGCGGTCGAATACGTGGGGCAGGTCTTCTTCGGGAATGGGCTCGCCTTGGTTTGTCACGACAAAGAGGGCATGCGAGCCGTTCTTTTCAAGCGTTACTTTGACCTGAGTGCCGCGGGCCGCATATTTGCAAGCGTTGTCGATGAGAGTCTTTAACATACGATTGAGTTGATCCTGGTCTCCCAGGACCGAAATGCCGTCGACGACATTCGTTTCGATTCCGCAGCCGCGTTCGTAGGCAACGGCATCGAATTGCAAGGCATCTCCCTCGACAAGCGAACTTAGGTCGACGGGAGCGTTCGCCCTTGCACTGCTGGCACCGCCTTCGGTTCTCGCGAGCTCGAGAAGCTCTTCCACGAGGCCACGCATACGCTCTGCCTCGTCTGATGTCCCCCGTATCCAGCGTCGAGACTCTTCCGGAATTTTCGACTCGTCATTCATGAGGATTTGGGTGTTCGCGAGGATGACCGAAAGTGGCGTTTTTAGCTCGTGGGAAGCGTCCGCCACGAATTGTCTCTGCTGCTCCCAGGCGCGCTTCACAGGCTTAAGCGCCCAATGGGATAGGAGTAAAGCAATAAGAACGATTGCGACGATGCCGCCGGCTCCAAGCTCGAGCGACCTTATGAGCTGAGTCGAAATCTCCTCATCAACGCTCGAGGTGTCTGCGATGGCGATTCTCCATCCGAATTTGGAGGAGCTCATTCGCCAGCTTATGTGATTGGTTTTATCCTTGCCGGATGTTTGGCCAGATTCCAAAGCGTTGGCGACGGTTTCTCTGAGTAGGTCCGCGTCAATCGACACCTGCTCCTGATTCGTTCCCAGGACGAAGCCGCCCGACGCTATGTCAACCCAGATGACGGGAAGTCGGTCCATGCCCAACGGCTCATCGGACCCCACGCCGGCATCAAAGCCGGTACGCTCTTGCAGGACGTCCGCGAGTGAATGGTCCACGAGCGTATTCAGGGAGGCTTCTGAGCTCATATACGTGAGGGCTACCATGCACAGGTAAACCGCCCCCACGAGACCGACGATGATTGCGACGAGTCGTATGCGAAGCCGCTTAAGCATGGGCCATCCTGTCAATTCTTGTCACTCGGAGCGTTCTGCGTGAGTTCATCCGCTACGCGAGGGTCGCGCGTCGTGCGACTGAACACCGGGGCCGAGGCTGCCGCCGTCTTAGGCTTCCGTGACCTCAAGTCTATAGCCAAGCATGCGAAGCGTCGTGATCTGAACCGGGCTCTTTACGTGGGAGATCTTCTTCCTCAGGAAGCTCACGTAAGCTTCGACGGAGTTCTCGCTCGTTTCTCCGTCGGTTCCCCATACGCGCGTGAGGAGATCCTGCTTTGACACGATTCTGCCAGGCGTGCTCATGAGCAGGCGCATTACTTCGAATTCCTTTTGAGAAAGATGAACGTGACGTTCGTTTGAAGACAGTTCGTGCGTGTTGAGGTCTAGTTTGAGGTCGGCGAATGTGAGCTGGTTGATAATCACTTCGCCCTGGCGACGGGTTAGGGCGCGCGTGCGCGCAAGTAGCTCCGCAGTTTCGAACGGCTTCGTCATATAGTCATCGGCACCAAGATTGAGGCCGTCGACCTTATCGGTGGTCGAGGTCCTTGCTGTCAGCATCATGATGGGCAGGGAATTGCCTTCGCTGCGGAGTTCCTTGACGATTCCGAATCCATCGAGCCCAGGAAGCATAACGTCTAGAATTGCGGCGTCGTAGTTGCCGCTTCGAGCGTAGGTCAGGCCACTCCTGCCGTCATAGGCAGCGTCTGTGTGATAGCCGTCGCCTTCAAGAATATGGCAAATGGCGTCTGCGAGGTTTCTCTCGTCTTCCACAACAAGGATGTTCATTCTGACCCCTTTCGCGATTAGACTCATTCTATGAATGAGGCTGAAGCGAGCCTGAAGCTTCCTGAAAGCCTGGCAAGCGTCACGCAATCCTCACGTATCGCCTTCGATGGGGCCAGACAGCGCTCGGTTGCCTAAAACCCATGATTCCACTACAAACTTCCTGCACTTTGTCGTATTATCAGAAATCGCTTGTTTGGTTTTGCGACGCCACGCCAACTCTGCTCGCGTCGCACGTAAGGAGGAGTTACCTTTGGCAGTCAAGATCCGCCTGGCCCGTTTCGGTGCCAAGAAGCGCCCGTACTACCGTGTCGTCGTCGCCGATAGCCGCATGCCGCGTGACGGTCGTCACATCGAGGAGGTCGGCCGCTTCAACCCGCTGACCACCCCGAAGACCATCACCCTCGATCTTGAGAAGATCGACGAGTGGGTTGCCAAGGGTGCCCAGCCCTCCAGCGCCGTCGCCCACCTCATCGACATCGTTCGCACCGGCGACGTTGCCCCTGAGAAGAAGGTCAAGAAGTCCAAGAAGCAGATCGCCAAGGATGCCGCTGCCGCCGAGGCCGAGAACGCCGAGTAGCCATGGATGCCGAGACTCAGCCGTTCGAGGAGGCCCAGGTGGCCTCTGAGGAGCTGCCGAGCGACCGCATCGCCGATCTTGTCGAGCTCATTGTTTGCGGTCTCGTCGATGACGAGGACGCGGTTTCTCTTGACGTGACCGACCGCGAGGACGGCACGCTCATCGAAATCGAGTGCGCAGCAGATGATGCCGGCAAGGTCATTGGCCGGCACGGTCGTCAGATCAAGGCCATTCGAACCATTGCTCGTGCTCTTGGACAGCGTGTTGACACGTCTGTCGACGTCGAGGTTCTTGGCTAGATCGTGGCAGCCGGATATAGGCTCATAGCCCGTGTTGCAAAATCGCACGGGACAAAGGGGGAGGTCGTTGCGGTTCCCGCGAGCGGCCTTCCTCCTGTTTTGGACGAGGGACTCCGCGTCGCTATCGTGCCTCCGGCCCTTAAGGGTTCGAGATGGCATGTCGTGGGCGACGTGGAGACCTCGCCCACGGGTCAGCTTGTCTCTTTGTCGGGTATCAACGATCTAGGAGCCGCCCGTGAGCTCGCTGGCAAGTGGTTTCTTGCCTCCGAGGCTGACCTTCCCGCGGACTTTGCCGTTCATGATCCTTATCAGCTCGTAGGGCGTCTCGTTGTTGACGAACGTCTCAGCGAGCTCGGGCGTATCACCGAGGTGATGTCCGGCCCTGCGAATGACGTATGGGTCGTCGATGGCGAGCGCGGGGAAACTCTCATTCCCGTTGTGGAAGAGATGATTGTCGATTTCGAGCCGGGGGATTCGCCCATTGGCGTTTCTATCCCCACCGGTCTCGCGCCTTGGGATACGGGCGAGGGGAGGAATTAGCGTGCTAATCGAAACCCTCTCCGTATTTCCGGGCGTTTTTGACGCCTACCTTGGCGCCTCGATCATGGGACGTGCTCAAAAGAAGGGCATTTTCGAGTTCCGAGCTCATGATCTTCGCGACTGGACGCACGATCGCCATCGTACGGTCGATGACGCGCCATTTGGCGGTGGTCAGGGCATGCTCATGAAGCCCGCGCCGATATTCGAAGCCGTTAACGCCATTAAGGCTTCTGACGATCGTCCCGCGCGAGTCATCTTCTTCACGCCTGTCGGCACTCCATTCACGCAGCGAGAGGCCGAGCGTCTCTCCCGTGAGGATCGTCTGATCTTCGTGTGCGGTCGTTATGAGGGTATGGATGAGCGCGTGTATTCGCTTGCCGACGAGACCCTTTCCCTCGGTGATTACGTTCTGACTGGCGGCGAACTTCCCGCCATGGTCGTAACGGACGCGATTGTGCGCCTTCTTCCCGGGGCCCTCGGAGACGAGATGAGCCCGCAAGACGAGTCCTTCTCGGACGACGGCCTTCTCGAGTATGCTCAATACACCCGCCCCGCGGACTATGATGGTATGGCTGTGCCCGAAGTGCTTCTCTCCGGTGATCACGCGCAAGTGAACGCATGGAGACGCAGGAACGCAATCGAGCGCACGGCGAGGTTGAGGCCTGATCTTCTTGAATCGGCCAATATCACTGATGACGAGCGCGAGTTCGCGCATGGGATTATGTTGCAAGTCGAGCCAGAAGGGGAAGCCGAGTAGATGCCACGCGCAGCTCACGGAAATAGCAACGCAGCTAGAGACTTCATCGAGCTCGTGGCCTTTGCCGGCCTTGCTCTCGTTGTCGCTCTGCTGGTTCGAGCGTACGTGGCAGAACCCTTCATCATCCCATCCGCCTCCATGACGGACACTCTCATGGTTGGGGACCGTCTGGTGGGGGAGAAGCTCGCCTATCGCAGCTCATTGCCCCAGGCTGGCGATATCGTCACTTTTAAGGATCCGGATGACCCTTCTCTCACGCTTATCAAGCGCGTTATCGCCACGGAGGGGCAGACCGTCAACCTCGTAGACGGTAAGGTCTACGTTGATGGCACCGAGCTTTCTGAGGATTATACGGACGGAAAGCCTAGCTACCCTTTGCCTGCCCAGTCTTCCTCGCTTTCGAGCGCCATCACGTATCCCTACACGGTGCCCGCGGGTCATATCTGGGTCATGGGCGATAATCGAACCAACTCGCAGGATTCGCGTTACTTTGGAGCGATTCCTGTTTCCAACGTTACGTCAAAGGCCGTCTTCGTCTTTTGGCCTCCGGAGCATGTTGGTACCATCTAGCAGTTGTGGCACGTATCGGGCGAAAGCCCCGTTAATCAAGGAAGGTAGGAGAGGCATGAAAGACAACGCCCTCACGTTCCAAGACATGATTCTTGCCCTCGAGCACTATTGGGCTGATAAGGGTTGCACCGTCATGCAGCCGTATGACTCGGAGGTCGGTGCTGGTACGTTTCACACTGCCACTACTCTTCGTAGTCTTGGCCCCAACGCCTGGCGCACCTGCTATCCGCAGCCGTGCCGTCGTCCGGCAGACGGCCGTTATGGCGAGAACCCCAATCGCATGCAGCACTATTATCAGTTCCAGGTCATCCTGAAGCCCTGCCCTGTTGATTCCCAGGATCTCTATCTGGGCTCGCTTAAGGCGATTGGCCTTGACCCCGCCGAGCACGACGTCCGCTTCGTCGAGGATGACTGGGAGAGCCCGACCCTGGGCGCCTGGGGTCTCGGCTGGGAGGTCTGGATGGACGGCATGGAGGTCACCCAGTACACGTACTTCCAGCAGGTTGGCGGAATCGAGGTAGATCCCGTTCCTGTCGAGATCACCTATGGCCTCGAGCGCATCGCCATGTATGCCCAGGGCGTCGATTCTGTCTATGACCTCGTCTGGAGCTACCTGCCTGACGGTACGCCCATGACCTACGGTGACGTCTTCCATGAGAACGAGGTCGAGTTCTCGACGTACAACTTCGAGGTTGCCGACGTTGACATGATGCGTCGCAAGTTTGACGAGTATGAGAAGGAGTGCCACTCCTGCCTCGAGCGCAAGCTCCCGCTTCCCGCGTATGACTGCGTCATGAAGTGCAGCCATGCCTTTAACATTCTCGATGCCCGTGGTGCTATTTCCGCGACCGAGCGTGCTAACTACATCCTGAGGGTCCGTGCTGTTGCCAAGGCCTGCTGCGAGAGCTATCTCGCCGAGGTCGCGGGCAAGAAGGACTCTTACTCCACGAAGGGCCAGGTGGCTTAAATGGCATCTACCAAGGATTTCCTGCTTGAGATTGGCACCGAGGAGATGCCTTCGGCCCCTTTCATCAACGCCTCCAAACAGCTTCCCAAGCTTCTTGCCGCCGGTCTTGCCGCTGCTGGCCTTGCTCATGGTGAAATTCGAGTTATTTCGAGCCCGCGTCGTCTTGCCGCCATCGTCTCTGATGTCGCCACCGAGACCGAGGCCGTTCACGAGAGCCTCCGTGGCCCCAAGACGCAGATTGCCTTCGACGCGGACGGTAATCCCACGAAGGCCGCCCAGGGCTTTGCTCGCAAGTGCGGCATCGACGCGTCTGAGCTTTCTCGTGCCGTTGCCGAGGACGGTAACGAGTACGTCTTCGCCGAGAAGAACGTTCCGTCTGCCCCCGCCATGCCCATCCTCTCTGCCCTCGGCCATGACGTGATTGCTCAGATCGAGTGGCCCAACTATCGTTCTCAGCGTTGGGGCTCCGAGCACGAATCTTTCGTGCGTCCGATCCGCTGGATCTGCGCGCTTCTCGGCGAGGAAGTCGTTCCCGTCAAGTACGCTGACGTCACGAGCGGCAATACCACGCGTGGACACCGCGTTCTTTCTCCCGGCGAGCACGTCGTGAGCGACCCTTTCGCATACGAGGGCGTTCTCGAGGCAGCTCACGTTCTTGGAGCAGAGAGGCGCGAGGCGGTCATTCGCGAGGGCATTTCCGCCATCGAGGCGGCTCGTCCCGGCTGTAGGGTCGAAACCCCCAAGAAGACCTTCGACGAGGTCGTCAACCTCTGCGAGTGGCCGACGGTCCTAGTAGGTAAGTTCGACGAGGAGTTCCTCAAGGTCCCGCACGAGATCATCTGCGAGTCCATGCTTTCCAACCAGCGCTACTTCCCGATCTTTGACGCCGAGGGCAACCTGACCCGCGAGTTCGTCATCGTCTCGAACGCTGATCCCGCCGTTTCCGATACGGTCATCTCTGGTAACGAGCGAGTTGTGCGCCCGCGTCTCGACGACGCCAAGTTCTTCTACGAGGAGGATCTCAAGATCTCCCTCGACCAGTTCCGCGAGCGCCTTGCTAAGGTCGCCTTCCAGAAGGATCTTGGCAGCGTGCTCGCCAAGTCCGAGCGTATCGAGAGCATCGCTCTCGCGCTGACCCACGAAGCGCGCATCGGGGCCAAGATGGCGGCGGCCTCCGCTCGTGCCGCTCACCTCTGCAAGGCTGACCTCGTTAGCTCCGCGGTCGTTGAGTTCACGAGTCAGCAGGGTGTCATGGGCAGCTACTACGCTCTTGCTGCCGGCGAGGGCGAGGATGTCGCAGAGGGCATTCGCGACCACTACCGTCCGCGCTTTGCGGGCGATGACCTCCCCGAGGGTACTTGCGGCTGCGTCGTGGCCGTTGCCGATAAGCTCGACACCATCGCCGGCATGTTCGCCATTGGCGAGCCGCCCACTGGTTCGAAGGATCCGTACGCCCTTCGTCGTGCTGCCATTGGCGTCGTTACGATTCTGCGCGACCGTCTACACGTCTCTTACGAGCCGCTCGTCGCAGCGGCGCTCGAAGCTCTCTCTGACCAGGGCATCGAATTTGACGCGGAGAAAGTCGCCGCGGACGTCAACGCCTTCATTCTTGGCCGTATGCAGCAGATGGTCCGAGACGACGGCGTCTCCGCTGATACCGTTGCCGCCGTTTCCGCCGGTTCCGTGACTGCTCCTGATGACTTCTTTGCCCTTGCGCATGCCCTCGAGGACGCCCGAGCCAACGATCCGGAGACCTTCGAGAATCTCGCCATCGCATTCGCTCGTGCCGCCCACCTCGCTGACGCGAGCATAGTCGGCGATGCCGATGAGTCTCTCATGGGCGAGTCCGAGCTCAAGCTGGCTAAGGCTCTTTCCGTTGCTCGCGAGGGCGTTTCCTCCGCTCTCGAGGCAAAGGAGTATGCTTCCGCCATTTCCGCTCTTGCTGCCGTCCGCGAGCCACTCGATGCATTTTTTGCTGACGTCATGGTCATGGACGAGGACCAGACCCTTCGCGAGAACCGTCTCCGTCTTCTCGGCGAGCTCGTTGCGGTCTTCTCTGGCGTCGCAAACATTGGCGAGCTTGCACGCAAGAAGTAGCAGATTCCTCGCCGTCGGCCTTTTGTTTGATTCGCTGCCGGCGACGAGAGGTAGGATTGTCCCATCAACCGTGGTTAGGAGGGTTCGAATTGAACGTAACGTTTGATCAGTTTGGTGACGAGGCTCGCGATGACGCCGCCGTCGTCTTCGTCGTCTCCGATTCTCTCGGCGAGTCCGCGAATAACGTCGTGCTCTCTGCTGCGGCTCAGTTCAGCGACGGTGCCGTACGCGTGGTCAGGCTCTCTCAGATTGAAAGCGTCGAAGACGTGAGTAAGTACCTCGATGAGCACGAAGAGGAGTATGTCTCCACGGCTGTGTTCCATTCGATCGTTGACCCAATGCTTCGTAGGCGGGTTAGGAACGACCTCAACGCTCGCGGCATTCTCTCTGTCGATATTCTTGGTCCCGTTGTTCAGCTTCTTGCCGGATTGACTGAGGAAAAGCCAAAGAATCAGGCTCGCGCCCATCACACGGTCGATGCCCGCTACAAGCGACGCGTCGATGCTATGGAGTTCATCTTCAACCACGATGATGGTAAGAACTCTCAGGATCTTCCCGAGGCTGACGTCATCCTCGTCGGCCTTACGGGATCGGCAAAGACGCCCCTGGCCATGCATCTCTCGTTCCTTGGGTATAAGGTTGCAAATCTCCCGCTCGACCCGGGGGTCGAGCTTCCGGAGGAACTCTCGGAGGTTGACCACAAGCGCGTGTTTGGCCTCGTCAATTCCCTTGATGCCCTCGTCGAGGCCCGCCTGCGCTCTGCGGCTGACAAGGACGCCAATGAGGTCATGGCGGAGGTCGAGGAGGCGCAGGTTTATGCGGTCAAGAGGATGGATGACCTCGGTTGCGTCTGTCTCAACACGGAACAGAAGACTGTGGAAGAGCTTGGTGCGGACATTATTGCAAGGATCGAGAGCATCTAGCGTCTAGTCCGGGATTGCTTCCCAATTGATCTTGAAGTGGAGCGGCGATGGCGGCAACTTTTACGTTGCGGATCCATCGTCGCTTCGCTATACTATCCCTTCGTGTGTAAACCCCATGTACCTCGAATGGTCGCGGTACCTCTGGGCAAGAGAGACAAGGAAACATGATGGATTACATTCGCGCTATCGAGCGTCAGCAGATTCGTGAGGATATCCCCACGGTCATCCCTGGCGATCACGTCAAGGTTCATTACCGCATTAAGGAGGGTGACCGCGAGCGCATTCAGGTCTTCGAGGGCGACGTCATCCGTATGAGCGGTGGCTCTTCTCGTGAGACCTTCACCGTCCGTAAGATCTCCTTCGGTGTTGGTGTCGAGCGTACCTTCCCGCTTCACTCGCCCAAGATTGCCAAGCTTGAGGTCGTCCGTCACGGTGACGTCCGCCGCGCCAAGCTCTTCTACCTCCGCGATCGCGTCGGCAAGGCCGCCCGTATTCGCGAGAAGCGCGACTAGTTTCTTCGTTTTACGTGTTGGGGAGCCGTTCCGTTCAGCGGGGCGGCTCCTTCTTTTATTTGGAGGAAGCATGGCCCTCGGTAAGACTCACCCCGCAACTGCCGCAGAAATAGCCGCGACGTTGGCTGACGCGACCGAAGACGAGCTTAAAGCTCTTCTGGCCCGGTATGCCGAGGACCCCAGGGCTCAGGTTCGTCGAGCTTGTGGCGTCGCTCAGAGGCACATGGAAAAGCAGCGTGTCGAGAGGGTACGCGTCGAGGGAATGTACGGTCTGATGCGCGAGCTTGGGGGAGAGGGCGTCGTCCTAGGCCTTGACGAGGTCGGTCGAGGTTCCGTTGCCGGCCCTCTTACGGTTTGTGCCGTGGCCCTTCCGGACGATCCAAAGGTCTGGGGCATCAATGACTCCAAGCAACTGACCCCTGCAAAGCGGCGCGAGCTGTCGGGCAAGATTCGCTCGGTGGCTCAGGCGATTGGCATTTCTCATATATCGCCTGCTCATATCGACGAAGTCGGGATGGCTAAAGCCATCAGGGAAGCCATGCTCGGTGCTATTGAAGATGCCGGGATCGAACCTGATGCGGTTTTGATTGATGGCAACCCGCTTCATATTCACCCAAAGGAGAAGACCTTGGTGAAGGGGGATGCTCGCGTGGCCTGCATCGCGGCCGCGAGCATCGTCGCTAAGGTGACTCGTGACGATTTGATGGTCGAGCTGGACTCCCAGTATCCCGGATATCATCTGGCGGAGTCCAAGGGATATGCATCACCCGAGCATATCGCCGCAATTCGCGAACATGGGCTTACGCCCATTCATCGTGCTAGCTTCTGCCAAAATTTCTTGGAGACGGCTCGACTCTTCTAGCTGCGCTGTCAGGTTCCCGTCTGACTCGGTACCTATTTTTGTTTGGTCCACCTGCCATCCTCCCTGCCAAGCCGTCTTCTTGGAAGGGAGATTCCCATGGGTCTAACGGAAGTTGCATACAGCGAGCTCAAGCCAAATGAAGTCGGACGTTTGGGAGAGTATCTATGTGCCAGTTGGCTAGGAGCTCACGGGATGGATGTCCTCGAGCGCAACTGGCGCTGCTCCGCTGGCGAGGCGGATATTATCGCCGACGACAGCGGCGAGCGCGTCTTCGTTGAGGTGAAAACGAGGCTATCATGCGGCGGTCCTGATCTCATTCCAGAGCAGGCGGTGGATTCTGCCAAGCTTGCTCGCTATCGCCGCATGGTCGATATCTATCTCGGACAAAACCCGGATGTCGATCACGTCCGAATTGACGTGGCTGGCGTAACCCTGACTGGTCCGGACTCTGCGCATATGCATTACCTCAAGTCCATTCTCCTGGATGATTTCTGATGTCGAGCTATGCCGTCAGGGGCGCGACGCTTAAGGGCCTCGAAGCCATTCCCGTAACGGTTGAGGTTGATCTTGCCGGAGGCATCCCCGGCATGACGATTGTCGGCATGCCTGATTCTGCTGTTCTTGAAGCGAGGCATCGCATACGTTGCGCGTTTCGCGAAAGCAATTTCGAGATGCCGCGCCTTCACATTACGGTTAACCTTGCGCCGAGCGACCTGCGTAAGAGCGGAACGGGCCTTGACCTCGCGATAGCCGTGGCCACACTTGCCGCCAGCGGACAGATGCCGAAGGCGGACCTCGATTTCTGCCTCTTCGTCGGAGAGCTTGGCCTATCCGGAGACGTAAGCTCGGTTCGCGGTGGCATCGCCTACGCTCTTCTCGCGAGAGAGCTTGGATTGACTCTTGTTGGCGCCCCGGCTCTTGTGAAGGATTGTGCCAGCGTCGGGGGCGTTGCTCCTAAAGAGATATCGGCTTTGTCGCAGGTTCGTCTCGGTGTGTCGAGGCTCGTTGTTTCGACTCCTGTAAATTTGCCGGGGACTCGAACTAGACACTCTCTTGACTATTCGGACGTCGTGGATCAAGAGGCTGCGAAACGTGCCCTAGTAATTGCCGCTGCGGGAGGACATGGCATGCTCATGATGGGCCCTCCCGGGTCTGGAAAGACGATGCTTGCTCGTCGCATGCCTTCGATTCTTCCTGAGCTTGACGAGACGGAACGTCTTGAGGCACTACTCGTGCATTCCGTCTGCGGTGAGTCCATTGAAGATATTTCTGCTGGCTATAGGCCATTTCGCTCTCCTCATCACTCGGTGTCAAGAGCGGGTCTCGTTGGCGGGGGCAATCCAGTTAGACCGGGCGAGGCCTCGCTCGCACATCGCGGAGTCCTCTTTTTGGACGAGCTCCCTGAGTTTTCTCCGTCGGTCCTTCAGGCGTTACGGCAGTCCATGGAGGATAGGGAGGTGAGGCTCGTCCGTGCGGAGGGGTCATATAGCTTTCCCTGTGCGTTTCAGCTCATAGCGGCTTCAAACCCCTGTCCTTGTGGTCACGCTGGCGATAGGGGTAGGGCATGTACCTGCACTCCACAAGAAATAGCTCGCTATCAGGGAAGAATCGGTGGTGCGCTTATGGATCGCATTGATGTCTTCGTTGACGTGCAGAGGCCGGCCGCCGCTCGAGTCATCAAAGGTTCCGAGGGATTGGGGTCAAATGAAATGCTGGAACAAGTTGTGGGGGCTCGAGGCTTCTCAAGCTGGAGAAAGGCGAAAAGGGATGGAGCTACCGTTGATGTAGACGTCGCCTCCTGTGCCCTGGATGCGAGCGCCGCCTCGCTTCTCGAAACGATGTCGGAGCGTCTTGCTCTTGGAGGGAGAGCCATAACAAGAACTGCGCGGGTTGCTCGAACGATTGCGGATCTCTCGCAATCAGATCTCGTCACTTCTGCTCACGTTGCCGAGGCGTGCGCTTTTAGGTGCCGCTTCGAAACGGGAGGCCATCATGCCGGCCGTTGATTACGCGGCTTGTCGCGCGGGGTTCCGTTCTTGGGAGTTGTTGCCGGATGACAGCTCCTACCCTGCGAGTCTTCTAGACTTAGGTAAAGACGCGCCCATACTCAGGGGCTACGGGGATCCTGATGTCTTGCTTGGAGACTGCCTGTCTGTAATCGGAGCAAGAAAGGCGACGCCCTATGGAGAGAGCTGCGCCAAGATGGCTGCGCGCGTGGCGGCGGAGTCTGGCATTACCGTAGTGTCAGGAGGAGCCATCGGCTGTGATTGCGTTGCCGGTACAGCAGCTGTCGAGGCGGGTGGCAAGACCGTAGTCATACCAGGATGCGGCGCGGATGTCGTCTATCCAAGGTCTAGCGAAAAGCTATTTTGCCGTGCCCTTGAGACGGGAGGCTGCGTGGTGTCAGTCGAGCATTGGGGTTGCCCTCCAACGAGATGGACGTTTCTCAAACGAAACCGCGCCATAGCAGCGCTCTCGCGGTCTCTTATCGTCTGCGAGGCTGGCAGGCCATCCGGCACTTTTGGTACCGCCACACAGGCGGCGGATCTCGGTCGTCGCGTGTACGCCATTCCAGGCTCGATATTCTCAGCCAACTCTTCCGGAACCAATTGGCTGATAGAGTCTGGTGCCGCGATTGTCGTAGACGAGGAATCTCTCGAGGCCTTAATTGCCCTTGATTATGGGAGATTGAGAATGAGCGGGACGCTAAAGCCCAAAGAAAGGGGAGCGCTCCTCGACGCGCTCGTGGCCAATCCCATGTTCCCGGATGAAATCTCACGCCTGATTGACCTCGATTTGCCCTCAACGCTCGCGCTTCTTGCCGAGTACGAAGCCATGGGTCTTGTCACGAGATTGATGGATGGCAGATTCGCGCCAACGGAAGACTCGTATCTAGGGCAAAATGTCAGACACTGATGTTCCGGCTACGCCCGGGTAAGGAGAGACATGAGCGAGTTTGAGACGGTAACGGTTGTTGGTGCTGGCCTTGCAGGTTGCGAGTGCGCCTTGCAGCTTGCTAAAAGGGGCGTGAGGGTTCGCCTTTGCGAGCAGAGGCCCCTATCTACGACGGCTGCCCATCACACTGATGGTATGGCTGAGCTTGTTTGCTCAAACTCGCTCAAGGCGACTCGCGTGGACTCGGCTGCCGGGCTCCTCAAAGCGGAGCTTGGTGAGATGGGCTGCGAGCTTCTTGACTGTGCCCATCAGGCTGCCGTCCCTGCCGGCGGTGCCCTGGCTGTCGACAGGGATTTGTTTTCGAGGCTCGTGGGCGAACGCGTTGGGTCCTCAGAGCTTATTGAGGTGGTTCGTGGCGAGGTGACTTCGATTCCGGAGGGTCCCTGCGTTATTGCCGCAGGTCCACTCTGCTCCGATGCGCTCGCAAGTAGCGTATCTGAGCTGGTGGGCGGCGACTCACTTTCCTTCTTCGATGCCGCCGCTCCCATCGTTGACGCTGAGACTATAGACCGTTCTATCGTCTTCTCTCAATCGCGATACGAGGAGGCTGGCGAGGGAGATTACCTCAACTGTCCTATGGACAAGGACGAGTACGAGGCGTTCATTGACGCCTTGCTTGCTGCCGAGAGGGTGGTTGCGAGGGACTTTGAACAGCACGACTTGTTCTGCGCTTGTCAACCCGTGGAAGAAGTCGCTCGCACGGGTGTTGACGCCGCTCGCTATGGCGCGATGAAGCCGGTCGGTCTTACTGACCCTCGGACCGGCCGTCGCCCGTGGGCCGTTGTGCAGCTTCGTCCGGAAAACGCCGATCATACAGCCTATAACCTTGTCGGCTTCCAAACGAACCTCACGTGGCCAGAGCAAAAGCGCGTGTTCCGCATGATTCCGGGCCTCGAATCTGCCGAGTTCTTCCGTTACGGGGTCATGCACAGGAATTCGTTCATCGACTCCCCACGCGCCCTCGATGGCACGTTTGCCGCTCCTGGCACACGAGTCAGGTTTGCCGGCCAGATTTGCGGGACCGAGGGATATACGGAGGCAATCGCCTCGGGGCTTCTTGCCGCGCTTAACACGTTTGCGGATCTTAAGGGAGCCGAAAGCGTCGAGCTCCCGCGAACGGGCGCCCTCGGATCTCTGGTGGCATATGCCACCGATCCCTCAACTTCTCCCTACCAGC
Source organism: uncultured Coriobacteriaceae bacterium (assembly GCA_900544655.1). Taxonomy (GTDB): domain Bacteria; phylum Actinomycetota; class Coriobacteriia; order Coriobacteriales; family Atopobiaceae; genus Parolsenella. The sequence continues at coordinate 112,842 of UQWE01000001.1, read as the reverse complement.
CCATGCACGTCAATTTTGGAATTGTGCCGCCAATTGAGGGCCCGCGCATGAAGAAGCGAGATCGTTACGCTCGCTATTCTGAGCGCGCCCTTTCCGATCTTCGTGCGTATCTCCTTGAAAGGCCTGATCTTTTTGCCTGAGCGCGCTACGGCAACGGATAGGGAACGATCTCAAAATGAGTTCGAGTCTCGAGCGAGGGAGTTCTGCGCATACCTACGTGAGGTGAGGAACCTTTCGCCAAACACAGTTCGAGCTTACGAGATTGACCTTGGGGCCTATTTAGACTGGGCGCGTCGTGAAGGCATAGACCCCATGCATGTCACTCACCGCGAGGTTCGCGCCTGGATAGCCGAGCTATCTGCCGCGGGCTATGCAACGACCACGCAGAACCGTCATCTCTCTTCGGTGCGCACGTTATATCGGTGGCTTGTGAGTCGTGGATATACGGACGAAGATGCGCCTGCGACGGTTTCGAGTCCCAAGATTGCAAAGCGGCTCCCGAAGACGATGAGGGACGGTGATGTCCTCAGGCTACTTGAAGCCTGTGGCTCGGATGCGGTTGGGATTCGAGACAGGGCAATGATCGAGCTCCTCTATGCCACAGGAGCTCGAATTTCCGAGGCTAGTGGGCTTGACGTACACGATATCAACCTAGCTCAACGGCAAGTGCGCCTATTTGGTAAGGGGTCAAAAGAAAGGGTCGTTCCCATTTACGCGAAGAGCGCTGAAGCAATCGAGCGGTATCTTCTGACGTCTCGCGTAGATCTTGCCGCGTCGGGTGAGGTCAGGACCAACGCATTGTTTCTTACAAAACAAGGTAAACGAATGAGCGCTGCCGCTCTTAGGAAACGCTTCGAGAACCTAGTCGAGATAGCCGGTCTCGATCCGAGCCTCACGCCCCATGCGATGCGCCATACATTTGCCACCGAGCTTCTTGACGGTGGGGCCGATCTTAGAAGTGTCCAGGAGCTGCTTGGTCACGAGAGCCTGTCAACGACCCAGATCTATACCCATCTGTCAATCGAGCGGCTGAAGGAAGCGGCGCTTCAGGCCCACCCAAGGTCGGAATCTAATTAGGCCTTGCGTTAATGCTTGTTCGCTGGTACACTGTCCAATCGCTGTGCAGAAGCCAGCGTCAAATCACACGCGTCGCGACCAAAAGGCCACGGTGCCCGTGAAACACGGGTGGCTAGACGGGATGACCGGCGCGGAGGCGAAACCAAAGAAAGGTAGCACCATGGCAGTCAAGATTAATCTTAATACCCTGCTCGAGGCCGGTTGCCACTACGGTCACCAGACCCGTCGTTGGAACCCCAAGATGAAGCCGTACATCTTCGGTGAGCGCAACGGCATTTACATCCTTGACCTCAAGCAGACCATCATGGATGCCGATAAGGCCTACACGTTCCTCAAGGAGACCGCTGCCAAGGGCGGCAAGGTCCTCTTCGTCGGCACCAAGAAGCAGGCTCAGGAGCCCGTCGCCACGCAGGCTGCTCGCTGCGACATGCCCTACATCAACCAGCGTTGGCTCGGCGGCGTGCTGACCAACTTCGTGACCATGCGCTCCCGCATCGATCGTATGGAGGAGCTCGAGGCCATGGTCGAGGATGGCCGCATGGCCGCTCGTGGCAAGAAGGAGCAGAGCGTTCTCACCAAGGAGCTTGAGAAGCTTCAGCGCAACCTCGGTGGCGTTCGTGATATGAAGCAGCTTCCTGCCGCCCTCTTCGTCATCGATTCCAAGCGCGAGGAGCTCGCCATCCGTGAGGCCAACCGTCTTCACATCCCGGTCGTCGCTCTCCTCGACACCAACTCTGACCCGGACGTCGTCGACTTCGGCATCCCCGCAAACGACGATGCTATTCGCTCCGTCGCCCTCATGACTGAGCTCGTCGCTGACGCCATCCTTGCTGGCACCGGCAAGGAGCAGATCACTGCTGAGGAGATGGCCGCTGGTGCCACCACCCCGGCCGTCGAGGCGCCCGCTGCCGAGTAGGGATATCCCTTTCGCGTAGCACAATAGGATTTTGGGGCGCCGTCCACTTGTTGGGCGGCGCCCGTACGTAAAGTCAGACATCCTGCATGTGCAGGTAGATAGAGAGAGGCTAAACATGGCTCAGATCACCGCCGCGCTCGTCAAGCAGCTCCGCGAGATGACCGATTCCCCGATGATGGAGTGCAAGAAGGCCCTCGTCGAGGCCGATGGCGACATCGAGAAGGCCGTCGACGTTCTCCGTAAGATGGGCATGGCCAAGGCCGTCAAGAAGGCTGGCCGTGAGACCAACGAGGGCACCGTCGCTGCCTATGTCTCCGAGGACGGTAAGGTTGCCGCTCTCGTCGAGGTCACCTGCGAGACCGACTTCGTCGGTGGCAACCCCAAGTTCACCGGCTTCGCCAAGAACGTCGCCGCTGTTGTCGCCAAGGTCAACCCGGCCGACGACGAGGCTCTGAAGGCCGCCGAGTTCTCCACCAACGAGACCGTTGACGCTGCCCTCACCGAGATGATTCACACCATGGGTGAGAACATGAAGATCGCTCGCTTCGCCCGTCGCGAGGTTGAGGCCGGCACCTTTGGCTCCTACGTCCACGCCAACGGCAAGCTTGCCACCATCGTCGAGTTCTCCTTCTCTAAGCCGGAGACCGCCGAAGCCGCTTCCTTCAAGACTTTCGCTCACGACGTCGCGATGCAGGCCGCCGCTGCCGGTGCCATCTCCGCTCGCCGCGAGGATGTTCCCGCCGAGGTCGTCGAACACGAGATGAGCATCTACAAGGCTCAGGCTGCCGAGTCCGGCAAGCCCGAGGCCATTCAGGTCAAGATCGCCGAGGGTCGCCTCAACAAGTTCTACGGTGAGTCCGTCCTCTCCGAGCAGGCCTTCATCAAGGATGGCGACATCACCATCCGTCAGTACGCCGAAAAGGTTGGCAAGGAGCTCGGTGACTCCATCGAGGTCGTCGCCTTCGATCGCTTCACTTTCGGCGAGTAACTTTTAGCCTAGCTTTGATTTTCGGGCCCGGCACCATGAGGTGCCGGGCCCATTTGCATGTCTAGTGCTCCTGTAATTGGTGGGAACCGCGTAATTCCCCTCTGCTAGAATCAATTGGAAACGACACCTTGAGGAAGGGAAGTCTCCTTGACGGACTATAAGTACAAGCGCGTGTTGCTCAAGCTCTCTGGCGAGGCCCTTATGGGTGGCGGCGTCTATGGCGTAGACCCCAAGGTCGTCGACCACCTTGCTGAGGAGATTAAGCTCATTCACGATGATGGCATCGAGATTGGCATCATCGTTGGCGGAGGCAACATCTTCCGTGGCGTGTCTGGCGCCGCTGGCGGCATGGATCGAGCCCAGGCTGATTACATGGGCATGCTCGCCACTGTCATGAACGCTCTCGCCCTTCAGGACAGCTTCGAGCGCCACGGCATGACTACGCGCGTGATGAGCGCCATCAAGATGGACGAGGTATGCGAGCCCTATATTCGTCGTCGTGCAATCAAACACCTCGAGAAGGGCTATATTGCAATTTTCGCGGCTGGTTCCGGTAACCCCTATTTCACGACGGACACCGCCGCTGCTCTTCGCGCCTGCGAGATTGATGCTGACTGCCTCATGAAGGCAACCAAGGTAGACGGCATCTACGACGCAGACCCCGTGAAGCACCCTGAGGCCAAGAAGTTTGACCAGATTACCTATCGCGAGGTCCTTACTCGCGACCTTAGGGTTATGGACGCAACCGCTACGGCTCTCTGCAGCGATAACAACATGTCTATGATCGTGTTCAACATTGATCAGCCGCACGTGTTCGCCGATGCCCTCCAGGGGCTTCCGGTTGGTACCACCGTCTATGGGGAGGAGACCCACTAATGAGCGAGATCACCAACAACGCGCGCACGCGCATGGACAAGTGCCTCGAGTCTCTTAAGGCCAACTTCGCGCGCGTTCGTACGGGCCGTGCCAATCCGCACATCCTCGATTCCATTATGGTTGATTATTACGGTCAGGCGACCCCGGTCACGCAGCTTGCCGGCGTCAAGGTTCCCGAGGCTAGCATGCTCTGTGTCGAGCCTTGGGACAAGAGCAGCCTCAACGCTATCGAGAAGGCTATCTCTCAGTCTGATCTTGGCATCACGCCTTCGAACGACGGCGTCGTCATTCGCCTTCCATTCCCGAAGCCGACGGGCGAGCGTCGCAAGGAGCTCGCTAAGGAATGTCGCACCTACGCCGAGGAGGCTCGCATTGCCGTGCGCAACGTCCGTCGCGAGGCAAACGCAAAGCTCGAGCGCGACGAGGAGCTCTCCGAGGATGATGTTCGTCGCGAGCAGGCCGTCATCCAGAAGCTGACTAACGAGTTTGTCGCTAAGATCGACGAGGCTACCAAGGCCAAGGAAGCCGAGGTAATGGAGATCTAGTAGCCTATCCACCACTTATTTGAGGAGCAGAACGTGCTGCGCGACGAGCAGAAGCTGATCGAGTACTTTGCCGATGCCCCGGATGACATCTCGCTGTCTGATGTCAACCTCGACAATCTCCCTAGCCACATCTCCGTAATCATGGACGGCAACGGTCGTTGGGCCACCCGTCAGGGCAAGGAGAGGGGAGAGGGCCACATCGCGGGCATCTCCAGTCTTCGTGAGATTATCACGGCTTGCGTTCGACTCGGGATTGATGTTCTGTCTGCATATGCTTTCTCAACTGAGAATTGGAAACGGCCACAGCACGAGGTCGATCTTCTCATGCATCTGTTCGCCACCACGCTTCTCAAGGAGCTCCCCCTTTTCCATCAGGAAAACGTCAAGCTTGTATTTCTCGGAGATATTGAGGCTCTTCCAGAGAAGACTCGCGAGGTCTTCGAACAGGGTCTCGCTGAGACTGCGGGCAACACGGGCATGGTGCTTGCCCTTGCCGTGAACTATGGCGCAAGGGCTGAGCTCGCCCGTGCCGCCCGCACCCTTGCGGTCCGCGTGGCAAGAGGGGATATCAATATCGAGGATATCAACGAGAACGCTGTTGCGGCTTCACTCTACACCGCCGGTCTTCCTGATCCGGAGCTTCTCATTCGAACCTCCGGTGAACTACGACTTTCTAACTATCTCCTTTGGCAGCTTGCTTACAGCGAGTTCTATGTCACAGACACCCTGTGGCCAGATTTCGATCGCTGGGAACTCCTTCGTGGCATTAAGGCTTTCCAAGGCCGAGAGCGTCGCTTTGGCGGGGTGAAGGCCTAATTGTCTACAGAAGCACATCGCGACAAGGAAACGTCATCCAAGAGCTCCGTCGGTATAAATAAGGTGTCAGATACCATGGAGCGCAGGCGAGCGGCTCGCGAAGACGCGCGCGTCATTGGTGGCCTTCGCAGCCAGCGTTTTCGCTCGAGTGCCGAAAAGTTCATCACACGTTCGACATATGGCCTGCTGTATGCCGCGATAATTCTCGCCTGCCTCTATTGGGGTCGAGTTCCCACGATGTTCCTTGTTTCCGCAATGTCATGGCTTTGTGGGTCTGAGTTCTACCGCATGGCCCGTCTGGGTGGCAGGATGCCTAACGAGTTTATCGGGCTTGCTGCCGCTGCCCTCTATCCGCTTGCAGCGCTGGTCTCTGTTGAGGGTCAGACTGGAGTTACGCTCCTGCTCATGCTCGCAGCTGGCACTTGGTATGTCCTCACTCCTAGGGCAAGCATTTCTGATGCGGCGATTACGGTATTCGGGGCTGCCTATACGGGCTTGCTATTCTCATCTGTCGTCGTTATCAGAGCTTCGTACCTTGGAAATGAAGGCGCGCTCCTAACGCTCGGCGTCATGGGATCTGTCTGGGTCAACGATGCCACTGCATATATCTTCGGGTCGAAATTTGGAAAGCATAAGATGGCCCCTCGCATTTCTCCCAATAAGAGCTGGGAGGGTTTCGTGGGCGGCCTTCTTGGTAGCTGCCTTACTTGGGTTGCTCTCTTCGCGCTCAAGGTATGTGGGATTAGCTTGCCCCTCGCACTCATCGGAGGTCTTGTCTGCGGCGTTTCTGGCGTCATCGGCGACCTCTTTGAGAGCCGCCTCAAGCGCGCTGTTGGAGTAAAGGACTCCGGTAACTTAATTCCTGGTCATGGAGGCCTTTTGGATCGCTCGGATTCCATGCTCTTTGCAACCATGACAGCCTATTTCGTCCTTCACATCGGAGGGATTCTGTGAGCATATTCGAGGACATGTCCTCAAGCCTTGAAAGGCGCCGACCGACTCGTCTGGCCCTCTTGGGCTGCACGGGGTCTATCGGCACCCAGACGCTTGACATCTGTCGAATGCACCCTGACAAGGTGGAACTTATCGCCATCGCGGTGAACTCCTCCTGCAGGGGACTTGTAGAAGTTGCTAGGGAATTTGACGTGCCGCATGTTGCTGTTGCGGACGAGACCCGTAAGGACGACCCGATTCTCGAGGAGCTTCCCGAGGGATGCGACCTTGGTTTTGGCCAGGACGCCGTCACGCGTCTTGCCAGCCTTTCGGACGTCGATTGCGTACTCGTAGCCGTAGTTGGCGAAGCAGGAATCTGGGCGAGCGCAGAGGCCCTTCGCTGTGGCAAGGTTTGGGCGCCCGCAAACAAGGAGGCCCTTGTCATCGGCGGGGACCTTCTCATGCCCATGGCTAAGCCGGGCAGGGTCCTTCCCGTCGACTCCGAGCACAACGCCATCTACCAGTGCCTCGTTGGGGAGAGGCGGGAGGACCTTTCGAAGATCTGGCTCACCTGCTCTGGTGGCCCCTTCTTCGGTAGCTCTCGAAAGCAGCTCGAAAAGGTCACGGCGTCGCAAGCCCTCGCGCACCCCACGTGGAAAATGGGATCCAAGATCACCATCGACTGCGCGACCTTGATGAACAAGGGACTCGAGGTCATCGAGGCGCATCATCTCTTTGGTGTTCCTATTGACGACATCAATGTTCTCGTTCACAGGCAGAGTAAGGTACATTCTGCCGTCGAGTTTTCGGACGGCTCGGTTAAGGCGCAGCTTGGCCCCTCAGACATGAGAGTCGCCATTCAATATGCCTTGAGTTATCCAGCGCGCTGGGAAAGTCCGGCCACTCACGTGGATTGGCGTTCCAGTGAGCCCCTCACTTTTGCCGCGCCTGATGTCGAGTCGTTCCGCTGCCTATCCCTCGCGCTTGAGGCGGGTCGTACGGGCGGCACGCTCCCCTGTGCGATGAACGCAGCCAATGAGGTGGCAAACGAGGCCTTTAGAAACGCCGCCTGTGGATTCTGCGATATCGATCGCATCGTCGAGCGCGTAATGGAAATGACGGAGGTCGAGCCGCTCTCCTCATTCGAACAGATTGCCGAGGTTGACGCTCTTTCGCGCGGCCGCGCTCGTGCCCTTCTCTCGGAGCTTGCATGAGCTGGCTCTCATCTTTTACCTCGGCAGCCTTTTGGGGGATTTTCCTTCTCTCGATACTCGTGTTCCTTCACGAGGGAGGGCATTTTCTCGCCGCGAGGGCTTTCGACATGCGCGTTACAGAGTTCTTTCTCGGCATGCCTTGTCGCTACAAGCTTTCGCACAAGAGTCGGACGCGCGGCACTGAGATTGGTGTCACCCCCATTCTCCTCGGGGGATACAACCGCATTTGCGGCATGAGTGGCCCCGCAGGCGCTCGCGCCGCCGAGGTTCTTTCCGCCGTTGCATGTGCCGGCCGCATCAAAATCTCTCAGCTCTCCGAAGACCTTGCCATGGATACGAATGAGCTAACCGACGTTCTTTCCGTCCTGGTTGATTGGGCGTCTGTAGAGCCGTACTACGATGAGGACGCTGGAGAAAACCCAAGCCAAAAGACGTGGCCAGAGCAAGTCCAAACCGTAGAGCGCGATGTGAACCTGCTGACTGCGTTCGATCGAGGCCACGACTTCTCGCTCCCAGGTTCTACGAAGGCGGGGGAGAGCCATGCCCTTCCCGACGGAGGAGCAGACGCGTTCCTTGCTCAGGAGCGATCACGGACGTATCAGGGCAAAGGGTTCTTTGCTCGCGTGTTGACCCTTGTTGCAGGCCCCGCGGTCAATGTTGTTCTTGGCATTGCTCTAGTCGTCGGTTGTCTTTCGATCGGCGGAGTCCAAGTCATCGAAGACGTGCCGGAAATCGGGTCCGTCGAGGTAGGTTCGCTTGCCGAGCGGTGCGGTCTTGCCGAAGGCGATCGAATCTCCTCCGTCAATGGGACGTCAGTCTCCACCTGGGTGGAGCTTTGCGACCAACTCAACGAGTGCCTAGCGTCTGGCCAGACTTTCATCGTGGAGTTCAGCCGCGATGGTCAGCAGCTCGAAGGTGCCGTTGACCCAACTAACAACCCACTTGAGTCGGGAAAGTTTGGCATCACGGGCGTCGTCACGACGTTGCACCCAAGCGTTGCCGACTCTATTAAGGCCGCCCTCAACTATGTGACGGCAACGGTATCCTATATCGCACAGCTGTTCCAACCCGCCCACACTGCCGAGGTCGTCTCGCAGTCGTCGTCCGTCGTTGGCATTTCCGTTATGGCTTCTCAGGCTGCCGCGTCGGGTGCGAGAGACTTCCTGTTCCTCATGGCTGCGATATCGCTTTCGCTCGGATTCATGAACCTCATTCCCATTCCTCCGCTTGACGGCGGAAAGTTTCTCATCGAGGTCATACAGCTGCTTATTCGCAGGGATGTCTCGATGCGCGTCCAGAACGCCCTATCTTACCTGGGCATTGTTCTCGCAATGATTCTGTTCTTCTTCGTTTTGAAGCAGGACATCGTTCGAATTGCCTTTGGAGGTTAGCATGCTCGACCTTCGACTTCCGTCCCAACAGGACGCTCCGCTTCCTAGGGAGCTCACTCACCAGGTGCTCGTAGGTAACGTTCCCGTTGGCGGGGGAGCTCCCGTGTCGGTCCAATCCATGTGCACCACCGCCACGACTGATCCCGCAGCGACGCTTGCGCAGATCCATGACCTCGCTGAGCTTGGCTGTGAAATCGTTCGCGTAGCGATTCCGCACGCCGATGCTCTCGACGGCTTTGCCGAGACGTGCGCCGAGTCGCCAATCCCCGTCGTTGCGGACGTACACTTCGACCACCGCTTTGCCATCGAGGCTGCTCGTCGCGGTGCCGCTGGCATTCGCATCAACCCCGGAAACATTGGCTCTTTCGATCGCGTTGACGCCGTCCTCGATGCGGCTGGGGAGGCTGGAATCCCCATTCGCATCGGAGTGAACGCCGGCTCCCTCGACAAGGGGATCGACGCGCGCGAAGACCTGACGCAACCCGAGAAGCTTGTCCAAAGTGCCGTCTCCTTCGTGCGGCATTTCGAGGAGCGCGGCTTTAAAGACATCGTTCTCTCCGCCAAGGTCCACGACGTTCCCGCGACGATTCTCACCAATCGCGAGCTTTCCCGCGTCTTGCCTCATGTGCCGCTTCATCTTGGCGTTACGGAGGCGGGCACCATTCGTCAGGGAACGGTTAAGAACGTCTCGGCGCTTTCCGTGCTGCTCTCTGAGGGTATAGGCGACACCATGCGCCTTTCCCTCACCGCCCCACCCACCGAGGAGGTTCCCGTTGCCTGGGAGCTTCTGCAGTCCCTCGGTATGCGCCGTCGTACTCCGGAGCTCGTGAGCTGTCCCACCTGCGGTAGGTGCCAGGTCAACCTTATCGAGATCGCCAACGAAGTTGAGGAGAGACTCCAGATGATCTCGGCCCCCATCTCCGTTGCCGTCATGGGGTGTGTCGTCAACGGTCCGGGCGAGGCGCGTGGCGCCGACATCGGCGTTGCGTGCGGGCTTGGCACCGGACTAATCATTGCCGGGGGAGAGACCCTGCGAAAGGTCCCCGAGGACCGCATCGTCGATGAGCTTTTCGCTGAGATTCACGCTCGTTTCGAATAAACAACGGACTGCTCGTAAACCTGGCCTTTTGCGCGGTTCGCGTTAGAATGACAAGGCTAATTTACGTGCGCCAATTGCGCCAATTAAAGGATGCAGCTATGAACCCAATGAAGATGAGCCGTCTTTACGCCCCCACCCTCAAAGAGGATCCCACCGAGGCCGAGCTCGCGAGCCATCGCCTGCTTCTTCGCGCGGGCATGATTCGTAAGGAGGCCGCTGGACTCTACACGTATCTGCCGCTGGCTTGGCGCTCCATCCGCAAGATCGAGAACATCGTTCGCGACGAGATGGACACGCATGACGCCCAGGAGCTCATGATGCCCATCATGGTCGATGCGGACCTTTGGCGTCAGAGCGGCCGCATCGATGCCTATGGCAAGGAGCTCGTCCGCTTTAACGACCGTCACGAGCGCGAGTTCGTCCTCGGTCCGACTCACGAGGAGACCATCACCGCCCTCGTCCGCAACGAGCTCAGGAGCTATAAGCAGCTACCCGTTAACCTCTACCACATTCAGGATAAGTTCCGCGACGAGTTCCGCCCTCGCTACGGCCTCATGCGTGGGCGCGAGTTCATCATGAAGGATGCCTACTCCTTCTCTGCCACCCAGGAGAGCCTGCAGGAGGAGTACGACAAGATGAAGGAGGCGTACGCCAATATCTGCGTGCGCTGTGGCCTGAAGGCCCTTCCCGTCGTCGCCGACAGCGGAGAGATTGGCGGCGATACTTCTGTCGAGTTTATGGCCCTCGCAGATGCCGGCGAGGCGAGCCTCGTTTATTGTGATGATTGCGGTTTCGCCGCAGATGACGAAGCAGCGAGCACGACGGTTGCCGTCAGCGAGGGCCCGGGCGACGGCACCCTCACCAAGGTCGAGACCCCGGGCCTTGGCACCATCGCCGACGTCGCCAAGTTCTTCGGCTTCCCCGAGAACGGCGCGCGTAAGGCCCTTGCCATCGTCGACGCCGAGGGCAACCCCGTCATCGCCATCGTCCCCGGTGATCACGAGCTCAACGACTGCAAGGCGGAGCACGTCTTCGGTAAGGGCTATCGCCTCATGACCGACGAGGAGCTCGAGGAGAATGGTCTGTTCAAGGGCTTTATCGGCCCCGTGAACCTCCCCGAGGGCATTCGCCTCGTTTGCGACAAGAGCCTCGAGGGTTCCAAGAGCTGGACGTGCGGAGCCAACGAGGTCGACTACCACTTCACCGGCGCCTGCCCGGGTCGTGACTTCACCCCTGACGAGTGGGCTGACCTCGTGACCGTCGTCGCTGGCGACCCCTGCCCTCACTGCGGTCGTCCGCTCGCCGCTGCCCGTGGCATCGAGGTCTCCCAGGTCTTCCAGCTCGGTACCAAGTATTCAGAAGCAATGGGCGCCTACTTCATGGATGAGGACGGCAAGGAGAAACCGCTGATCATGGGTTGCTACGGTGTTGGCGTCTCTCGTACGCTTGCCGCCATCGTCGAGCAGCACAACGACGAGAATGGCATCATCTGGCCCGTCTCCGTCGCCCCGTACGAGGTTTCGATCATCCCGCTCGACGTTAACGACGATCTCGTCTGGCCCGTCGCGGAGAAGGTTAGCGCGGCTCTTACCGAGAGGGGCATCGAAGTCATCGTCGACGATCGCAAGGAGCGCCCTGGCGTCAAGTTTGCCGATAACGACCTTATGGGCTTCCCGTACCAGATCGTATGCGGCAAGAAGGCCGTTAAGAACGGTAACGTCGAACTCAAGGACCGTGCCACCGGCGTGCGCTCCGAGGTCGCCATCGATAAGGTCGCCGAGAAGGTCGCTCAGCTCGTTCTCGCTGCCAGGGCATAGTTCTTATGCCTGCATGCCAGACAAATACTGACCTTGCCCGTCTCGCGACGAGTGGAATCCGCCGCTTCACCGCGCTCGCGAACCAGACTCCGGGATGTATCAAGCTCACTCTTGGTGAGCCCGAGTTTGACACTCCGGAGCCAGTTCGCGAGGCGGTTGCGGAGTCGCTATCGCACGGTCTAACGCACTATCCTCCCAACAACGGACGTCCCGAGCTGCTTGCCGCCATAAGCGCCTACATGCGTGATCACGGGCTTTCATACGACGTGGATGAGCTCATCGTTACCTGCGGCGCCACCGAGGCGCTGTCGGCGTCTCTCCTCGCTTTGCTAAATCCCGGCGATGAGGTCATTGTGCCGGTTCCGGCATTTGGCCTCTATGAGACGATCGTGCGCGCCGCTCACGGGACTTACGTTTCGCTTGACACAAGCGAATATGGATTTCAGATCCGTGAGGAAGAGCTCGAATCAGTCATTACGTCTCGCACGCGAGCGATTATCATTACGTCTCCCAACAACCCAACTGGTTGCATCTATACCCCGGAGACGCTAGACGCCGTTGCCAACTGTGCTGCCCGCCATGGCTTCTGCGTCATCTGCGACGACGTCTACAACAGACTTGTTTATGTCGACGGTTACGAGCGCTTTGCCATTCGTCATCCAGAGCTTCGCGAGCAGACCATCGTCGTGGACTCGTTTTCTAAACCCTGGGCGATGACGGGATGGCGTCTTGGCTGGCTTGCGACGGCACCTTCTCTCAAGTCCCAAGTCGAAAAGATGCACCAATATCTCGTTTCAAGCGTTCCGGCGTTTCTGCAGGATGCAGCCATCGTTGCGCTTGGGCTTGGGATTGACGAGATGGTTGCCACGTATAATTCCCGACGCGATCTAGTTTGCTCGCAACTCGATGCTATGGGACTCTCGTTTAATTCTCCCGGGGGAGCTTTCTACGCATTCCCTCGGATTGATTCGTTTGGCATGAGTTCGGAGGAATTTTGCGAGCGAGCGATTAGGGAAGCTGGAGTTGCGCTCGTTCCCGGCTCTTGCTTTGGAGTCGAGGGATTCGCGCGCCTTTCGTATTGCGTAAGCGATAGCGACCTAGAGACAGGCTTAGAGAGGCTAGGGGAGTTCACTAGTTCTCTCGGAGGGGGTTCTTTCTAGTGTGAGCAAGTCCTTGAAGGTCCGTTCATTCTTGTTCGAGCTAGAAAGAAATTCTAAATTCTGACTTGCGCGACTTCTAAGGTTTGGTAATATCTCTTTCGCACCAATTCGGGGAATTAGCTCAGTTGGGAGAGCGCATGACTGGCAGTCATGAGGTCAGGGGTTCGAACCCCCTATTCTCCACCATAGATGAGGGGGCGGCGGCTTAGGCCGTCGCCCTTTTTGTTAACGGGCCTATGGCGCAACGGTTAGCGCGAGGGACTCATAATCCCCAGGTTGCAGGTTCGAATCCTGCTGGGCCCACCAGAATAAGTCGCGGGTCGTAGGGCGCTTGTGCTCTGCGGCCCGCTTTCGTTATCAAGAGTTCGATTCCACGCTCGAGGTAGCCTCGTCGGGGAATACGTCGCTGCAAAGGTGAATCCGGCAAGGCTTGGCAGATTCTGCAGCAACGGATCGACATGCACCAAACCACCGAAAATGATATTGTCTCATGGATAGACAAATCGCCTGGGCTCGTGAGGTTCGCGCCGGAATGCTGAAGACCATGAGGAAGCTGAAACAGGCCATGGAGGAAGCCCGACATGTCGACAGCAGCGAGTTGGGGGCGGAGCTTCGCAAGATGGATGAACTCAACGAGCGGATTAACGAAGAACGGTGACGCGATGACGGGAGGTTTTTCGCTGTTTTCGAGGGTTTGCGTGAGGCTCGTCGGATGAACGATCCCGCGTCCAATCCTTTGCATTGGGCGAATCGGGGTTGGTCGGACAGCAGGTTCAGCATTATTCCCGGGATGGTTCGTAAGGGTCCCGGTACGCATCCCCGCGCGGAGCTCGATCTTCCGTTGGCTTTGTTCTGGACTGCGGTATCGGGTCTGGATGCTCCTGCGCAGCGTGATCTCGGCGGTACGCTACTTAAGCTGAGAATCCCGTGGGCGGCAAGTTATTGGCCCGTCTCTTTTTGCTGGCGTGATGGATGGACTATTCTTGAGGACATGAGCTCCATCAATAACGACAGCTTCTCCCGATATATGACGTACTACCGTCCCGTGCGCAAGCTTCCCAATAAGCGTGATGCCGTGTTGCATGTGCTGCGTGCCCGTTCCCGCTGACCACAGACAATGTTTTCACGGCGTTTTCGACGTGCTCGTTGGGCCATACTGACGACCCGGCGTTCATGCCGCCGTACAATGGGCGCCCGTTCGAGACGATGGTGAGTCTGATGAACTCGTTCCGTATGAAACCGGGCTACATCATGTGGGGCGGGTATCTGCACGTGTGGGTGAGCATCCTGTACTGGATGCGGGAGAGCCGTGACCTGGATTTCCGTCATACGGTCGGCGCTGTCTCCGCCGTCGAGGAGCTGGAGCTGTTCCGCGCCTATAAGGCTTACTATGACCAGCTGCGTCGTGAGGTCCCGGTACCGTACGCGGGCACAGTGGCATGGCCGAACCAGTGCGACCCGCGTTTCCCGCTGCCGGGTGACCCGCGCCGCGCGAACTACATCCTCGCGTGAGGTGTGCGCGGTTCCTGCACGGCATCCGTCCAATAAGACCATGTAGCACATGGTTCGTGTCACCGAGTATCGTGGGTGGCAAGAGACTGACAGGGAAGGGTGAATGATGGTGCCAGCGGACTCCCTCTCCCACAAACGACTCGAAGTCGTCGTCCGGCCAGAACAGCCTCACCACGTCGGCCTCATCCACGCCTCAGCGCTCTCGCACGTAGTCGAGCACGACGGCGTACACCTCCGGCGGCGTGTAGCAGTCGTCCGTGGTCCTCTTCGGCTTGAACTTCTCCACGAAGCCCCCGTAGTCGGTGAAGCTCTCCCTGGCCTGGCTCATGTCCCTCCCCGCGCTCGGTTGCTTGCGGGGATGGTCGCGCCGCCGTCACGCGGCATGAAAAAAGGCCCCGCCGGAGCGGGGCCTTCTACTACGGTTCAGTCCTGTTCAGATGCTGACGGCGAGAAGCCGCGCCACAAACCGCGCGTCGCTACTCGAAGCGAATCTCCTTGCCGGTGAAGTCGTGATGTCCTTCGACGGCGACGCACCGCTCGCCCATATCCATGACGGGAATGGGGTCGTAAGCCTTCCCGTCGATTAGGACCCTGTGCCAGTTCGAACGCGGAAGCTCGGATGAAAGCGCCAAGAGCGTCATGTTGGAGATCTCCGTACACTCATCAATCTTCATCGTATCCGGCCTCCTTCAGGTCCCTCATATAATCGGCGAGCGCGGAGCGCGTCTGTTTGGTCTCTTGCTCAGGGATATTGTATCTTTCCGCAACGCTTAGCAGGTAGTTCTGTGCGTCACGCTCACGGAGAAGTTTCATTATCCGTTCTGGCTGGTCAGAGTAGTCGCCCCGTTGCTGCTGCTTGAAATGGAACACTTCCTCAAGCACCTCAGAGGTCGTCGCGTCCGAGCGCAAGATGATGGTGTCACCGATGGCCGAAGCGTCCGCATTTAGCCTGTCAAGGCGAGCCTCCCAACTCGCGTCACCCCTGATTACCAAGCCACCATGCCTCACGACGTAATTCTTTTGGGAATTGTAGAGAGCTTCGTTTACCGGCTTATACCCGGCCCTCTTTATCTGCATGGCACTCGGCTTCTTTCTCGTCATCACCCCGCCAAGCGCCCCGTCGAGCACGCTCTGCTGGTCGCCGGCGCTCATCCTGCGGAACGAGCCGGACGGGATGCCGTACTCGCGAAGCCGCGCCGTGAGGAGTTTCCTCGCCTCGGTCGCCGACACGCCTGCGGCGTCGAGCTTGCGCCTCGTGCCTGGCATGTCCATGAACTCGGAGATGGTGCGGTTCGCGGGCACCGGGCCGCTGACGGCGGGCTTCGTAGCCTTCCACTGCTCGCAGGCCATGCCCTCAGGCAGCCTGCCTGAGGGCCTCACGATGCGCCATCCATGCAGTCTGGCTATACTGAACTGATAGGCATAAGCGACATGGGAGGATTGGTAATGGGAGAGACGGATTCTCGGGGCAGGATGCCCCTGATCAGACCGCTTTCCTGCGCCTATCTTGTATGGCTGGCCATCTCTCTGCTCTGCGTCGCCGTAACTCTCGGTTATACGACTCTTGCCTACGCCGGCTTAGTCTCGACCGCATCTGAGCTATATCCAACTACTCAGGTTCTCGGATTTCAGATTTCGGTATGGGTGCTCATCGTGGCTTCTTGGGTCATCTTCGCCGCAGTCGCGTTCGTTGGTTCGCTTTTCGGAATTCGGGCTTTTAATTTGCCGAGAAATCCTGGGATTCGCGATAACGCAACCAAGTGCGGACGCATCGTCTTTTCCCTTAGCTTCGTAGACCTCCTGTTCTCGGTGTTCCAGCAGAACGCAACGAGCTCCATCTCCTCAATCGTATCCGTAGGCCTTTCTGGTTTTCTCTTGCTCGAAGTCGCGCGTTACTCGCCTAGTGTCGAGGATGTAGCCACTTCGTCATCCAAACGAAGCGTATCTGCGATTGAGGCCGTTAGCCTTGAACAGGCACTTGAGGAGACTCTATCTAAAGATGCGAAGGAGCTATACCGCCTCCTGAGGGGATACTCCACGATCATGCTCGTCTGGGGCCTGCTTCGTCTCCTCAGCGGTGTTTCCCAGGTTTTTGGTAGGGGCTATGTCACCGGCGACGCAGAAAGTCTCCGCAACGCTATTGCCGGCGCGGACGTCTGTCTCGTCGGTATCTATCTCCTTGTTACCGGCCGCTATGGTAAGCTCGCCCTTGCGGGCGACCGCAACCTGAAGACTTTTTCAATTCTTAGCGGAGTCGGTCTCGTAATATCTGCCCTTACGCTTATTCCGGTCTTTATCTGGTGGTGGCAGGGAGGGGTGCTCGCCGCGGGTGACGTATTCTGCGTATTTGCTGACCTTGCGCTTTATGCAGCGGGTGTGTTTTACGCTCGTAGCCTCGATCGTCTGCATGCGCTCTAGTTCGCACTTTGCCTGTTTGGCACCAATTGATACGACATTCAATTTCTCACTTGCATAGTCTCGAGCGCTTGTGATAGACTCCTCTCCGCTGCGACGGCAGCCGAAGTGGGCGATTGGCTCAGGGGTAGAGCACATCCTTCAC
Organism: uncultured Coriobacteriaceae bacterium; assembly: GCA_900544655.1. Taxonomy (GTDB): domain Bacteria; phylum Actinomycetota; class Coriobacteriia; order Coriobacteriales; family Atopobiaceae; genus Parolsenella. The sequence goes on along the minus strand of UQWE01000001.1, from coordinate 95,938 downwards.
ACGGATGGGGTCGCTGGTTCGAATCCAGCATCGCCCACCACTTCGGGGAATTAGCTCAGTTGGGAGAGCGCATGACTGGCAGTCATGAGGTCAGGGGTTCGAACCCCCTATTCTCCACCATAAACGACGAGGCCGGGGCTTTTTGCTCCGGCCTTTTTGTTAGGCGGTGATGCTGTAAGTGAGAGAACGCCGCTTCACATCGAGCGAGTTAGGCCTTGCGGCCGGAGAGAAGGTTCATATGTCTGAGGACACCAGCAATCCCGTCGAGGCTCTTGGCCTTCGCGTGGCTCACGTTGGAATCAACGCCGCAAGCCCTGAAGAGGCGATGGAGATCGCCTCCCTCTTCGAGGCTCTCATGGGACTCGCTCCGGTCAAGACTCCCGTCTCTGTGTTCGCGGACACGCTCGTTGAGGTTATGAGCGGCTGTGGTCGCGGGGAGAAGGGGCATATCGGCTTTGGTGTCAATGACCTTCCCGCCGCCGAAAAGTGGTTTGCCGCTCGCGGCTTCGAGATCAACGAGGATTCCCGCGCTCTCAACCCTAACGGCACAACGAAGCTCGTCTACTTCAAGCGCGAGATCGCTGGATTCGCCATTCATCTCTGCCAGAACTAGCCACAGATTCAAACTCAGGAGAGTGCCTTGATTCTTCTTGCCGATAAGGTTTCCAAATCGTTTGGTGGTCGCACCCTATACGAAGGTGCGACGCTACAGCTCAATGCGGGTCAGCGCTGGGCCCTCGTTGGCCCTAACGGCGCCGGCAAGACGACGCTTCTCAAGATCGTCATGGGAACCGAGACCCCGGACGAAGGCACCGTTAGCTTTCAGAAGGGGACTACCGTCGGCTACCTCGAGCAGGAGGCTAAGCTCGCCGGCCATGATACCGCCCTCGAGGAGGTCATGGCGTCTGCGACGGAGATTCGCTCGCTCGGCGCTCGCATCTCTGAGCTCGAAGCGCAAATTGCCAACGCTGGCGCTGGCGATGGACTCGAGTCGCTCCTGGATGAATATGGCCACGCTCAGGACAGGTTCGAGAGGCTGGGCGGTTATGAACTCGAGAGTCGCGCCCGAGCCATCCTTTGCGGTCTGGGTTTCCCCGTAGAGGACCTCGACAAGCCCGCGGAGGATTTCTCCGGCGGATGGCAGATGCGCATCGCCCTCTCCAAGCTCCTTCTCCGCCATCCCGACCTGCTACTCCTGGACGAGCCCACGAACCACCTCGACCTCGAAAGCGTAAAGTGGCTCGAGCAGTTCCTCGCTGGCTATGACGGTGCCGTTCTTCTCGTAAGCCACGACCGTGCGTTCATGGATGCCTGCGTGTCCCACGTGGCCGCGCTCGAGAACCGTCGCCTCACAACGTATACGGGCAACTACTCCAGCTACCTTCGTCAGCGCGAGGACAACCTCGAGCAGCTGCGAGCCAAGCGCGCCGCTCAGGAGCGCGAGATCGCTCATATGCAGGTCTTCGTCGACAAATTCCGCTACAAGCCCACGAAGGCGGCTCAGGCTCAGGAGCGCATGAAGAAGATCGAGCAAATCAAGAGCGAGCTCGTCGTGCTCCCCGAGCAATCCAAGCACGTTCACTTCCGTTTCCCGGAGCCTCCCCGCACGGGAGATATGGTCATATCCATCGAGCATGTTCGCAAGGCTTTTGACGATAACCTCGTTTACGGCGACGCTAACGTGACGTTCTATCGCGGCGACCACGTCGCGCTTGTGGGCCCCAATGGCGCTGGCAAGTCGACCCTGATGAAGCTCGCCCTCGGTTTCGAGACTCCAGACGCTGGCAAGATCGAGCTCGGCCAGAACGTGACAAGCGCCTACTACGCCCAGCACCAGCTCGAGACCCTCAACGAATCCAACACCGTCATGCGTGAGATGGACGAGGCGGCTCCCGGCTGGACGAGCCCAGATGAGCGTCGCCTCCTCGGCGCCTTCCTCTTCCATGGCGATGACGTCGAGAAGCGCGTGGGCGTCCTCTCCGGAGGCGAGCGCGCTCGTCTCGCCCTCGCAAAGATGCTCGTAGCGCCCGACCCGCTCCTTTGCCTCGACGAGCCCACCAACCACCTCGACATCGACTCCGTCGACGTGCTGGAGCAGGCCCTCGTGGACTTCAAGGGAACCATTCTCCTGATCAGCCACGATGAGCATCTCGTGCGCGCCGTGGCCAACAAGGTTGTCGAGGTCCGCGATGGTCACGTCACCGTTTACGATGGCGACTATGACTACTACCTCTTCAAGCGTGCCGAGCTTGAGGCTGCGGGGGCAGAAGATACGAGGCCCGCTGCCACCAAGACTTCAAGGGCGGTCGAAGCAAAGGCAGCCGATGTGCCCACTCAGAGCAGCGGCAGGAACGTAAAGACCAAGGAGCAGCGTCGCGCCGAAGCCGAGGCGAGAAACGCGGCGTCTAAGGCCATGCGATCCACCAAGAAGCGTCTCAAGGAGGTGGAGGCCGCCCTCGAGCCCGCTCACAAGCGCTACGACGAGCTTATGGAGCTCATGGCCTCCGAGGAACTCTACGCCGACGCAAAGAAGTTTGACGAGGCGATGGCGGAGTATAACGCTCTCAAGAAGAAGATCCCGGCGCTCGAAGAGGAGTGGCTCGAGCTTTCGACCACCCTCGAGGAGGCCCAGAGCGGGATTGGAGCATGATGCCCCCGAGCCGCCTATTCACCATCACGATTACGGTTGTCCTGCTCATGTTTTCTGCCGTCGTGCACGAAGTCGCACACGGATGGGTGGCTCACCTCTGTGGTGACGACACGGCGAAGGAGGCAGGCAGGCTGACGCTAAACCCAGCCCGCCATCTAGACGGGTTTGGCTCGTTCGTTCTGCCGATCCTCATGGAGCTTCTGGGCGGGTTCGTCTTCGCGTACGCGAAGCCCGTTCCCTACAACCCGAATCGCCTCAAAAACCCAAAGCGCGACGAGGTTCTCGTGGCGCTCGCCGGGCCCGCATCCAACGTGCTCCAAGCCTGTCTCGGTACGGGTCTCTTTAACCTCGTGTGGGGCGCCATCGAGCGCGATCCCGGCCTGTTTTCCGCAGGGCCCGTGGTCTTCGGCTATACCCCTATGGCTCTCATTCTGTCCCTCTTTTCCACCTACGTGTGGATCAACCTCGTCCTCGCCTTTTTTAATCTGATTCCCTTCCCTCCGCTGGATGGGTCAAAGGTGCTTTGTTACTTCTTAAAGGGCGAGACGCTTAGGCGCTACTATCGGATCCAGAACTACGCCATGTCCATCCTTCTCGTATTGCTCTATGCCCTTCCTAAGCTTGGCCTTGATCCCGTTGGGGCATATCTCGAGTTCACCGCCGGTGGTCTATACAACCTGCTCATGGGGGTGTGACGTGAGCTACCGCATTCAGACCCAAGCCTATTCGGGCCCTTTTGACCTACTCCTTCAGCTTGTGAGCAAGCAGCGCGTGGACATCGGAGCGATTTCCATCTCTGAGGTGGCGGACCAGTACCTCGCCGAGGTCGAGAGGATGGGGGAGCTCGACCTAGATGTCGCAAGCGACTTCGTCCTTGTCGCCTCCACGCTTCTAGACATAAAGGCGGCATCGCTCGTTCCCGACGACACGCTCGTTCACAAGACGGAGGAAGACGAGGATGACGGCCTCGAGGGCCTAACCGCAGACGAGGCGAGAGAGGTCCTTGTCGCCAGGCTTATCGCATACAAGCAGTTTAGGAATGCTGCGGCCGCTCTTGGGAGCCGTATGGAGTCCGAGGCACGCATGCATCCGCGTGTCGCTGGCCCCGACCCAGACTTTCTCCATGTCGTTCCCGATTACCTCGAAGGCATCACGTTGAGAGGGCTCGCTGTCATCTGCGCAGACTTAGATAGTAGGCGAGAGGGCTTCCTCCTCGAAGCGGAGCACATCGCGCCAAAGAGGTTGCCGGTCGCGCTTACCGTGGCTTCCGTCGATCGCGTGACACGCTCACGCGGCCACCTTACGTTCAATGAGCTTCTTGACGGAGAACGAACGCCCGAACAGGTAGTGGTTACGTTTCTCGCGATCCTTCAGCTCTACAAGCTTGGCTCCGTCACGCTCTCGCAGGCTGAGACCTTCGGAGAAATCGAGATCGGGCGCATCGAGGGCGCGCCTGCCTACGAAATTGACGCGACGGCTCTAGCCGAGCTGGAAGGGGAGTACTAATGCAGGAGTTGGATAAGCTCGACGCCAATTCGATTCGTGGCGCACTTGAGGCGATGCTTCTCGTGTCAAGCGATCCCGTCAGCGCGACTGACCTTGCGGCGGTGTTGGGCATTACCCCGGGCGAAGCCTCTGAGGCTCTTGCCGACTTGGCAGCCGAGTACTCTGACGCTAACCGCGGCTTCCAGCTTCGCGAGGTCGCCGGGGGCTGGAGGCTCTTCACCCACCCTGCCTTCCACGACCAGGTCGAGGCGCTTGTCATGAGCTGGGACACCAGGAAGCTCTCCCAGGCGGCGCTGGAGACGCTTGCGGTCATCGCGTACCACCAGCCCGTCACTCGCGAGGGCGTGAAGGCCATCCGCGGGGTCAACTCCGATGGCGTCATCGCGTCCCTCGTCGACAAGGGCCTCGTCCGAGAGGCGGGCAGGGATCCTCAGCGCGCTCAAGCCATCCGCTATGCAACGACACAGGCGTTTCTCGAGCGATTCGGCCTCAAGAGCCTCCGCGAACTCCCGGATCTTGAGCAGTTCGCCCCTGACGAGGAGTCGAAGAAGTTCATTCGCGAGCGCCTGAGCGGCCGCGTCATCGAGTCGACCCTCGAAGAGGCAGAGGACGACTTCGAGGAAGAGCGCGAGCTCCTTTCGGATGGCATGCCCGGTGATGCCACGGATGAGTAAACAAGCCAGCCAGGAGGAACGCATCGTTCCGATGCGCCTCCAGAAGTTTCTTGCTCGAGCGGGTGCCGCCAGCCGTAGGGGATCTGAGACTCTCATGACGGCTGGTCGCGTTCGCGTCAACGGCGTCGTCGTGACGGAGCTCGGCAGCAAGGTCGATCCCACCACCGACGTCGTCACCGTTGACGGTCGGGAGGTGCGTCTTGCCGATGAGGCCGTCTACATCATCCTCAATAAGCCCGCAGGTTATGTGACCACCATGAGTGACCCGGCCGGGAGGCCGTGCGTGGCGTCGCTAGTTCCCAAGGACCAGTATCCGGGTCTCTTTCCCGTGGGGAGGCTCGACCGCGACACCACGGGCATCCTTCTCTTCACGACGGATGGCGAGGCGGCGCAGAGACTTCTCCACCCCTCGTTCGAGAAGGACAAGCATTACGTCGCACTGGTCGAGGGCAGCCTTTCTCGTGCCGCGATCGACAGGCTCGAGCGTGGCATTACGTTGGATGACGGCCCCTGCGCGCCGGCGAAGGTCGAGCGAATCGAGGCCGACTCGTCCCTTGTAAGCGCCGTCTGCCCAAGAGGCGTTCCCAAGGGCTGCTCACTCGTTGGCCTTACCATTCATGAAGGACGAAAGCACCAGGTCAAACGCATGCTCTCTGAAGTGGGACACGAAGTGATCGCACTTCACAGGGACACGTTCGGCCCGCTCGTGCTAAAGGATGTCAAACCTGGTAAGTGGCGTCAGCTTACGGCCGATGAGCGCAAGAGGCTCTTCGCGCAGACGAAGGGGGAGTAGGGTATGAAGGAACACGGTCGCATCATCCTCATGAGGCACCCTCAGACCGAATACAACATCGAGGGACGCCTTTCCGGCAGGATTGACGTCAAACTTTCCGACCTGGGTATCGAGCAGGCAAAGCGTGCGGCGCGCGCCATCGTTGCCTGGAAGCCCGATCGCATCATTACGTCGCCTCTATCGAGAGCCCATGCCATTGCCGACGTTGCCGCGAAGCAGCTTGGCCTTGAGGCAATCGAGGACGAGCGAGTGATCGAAATGGACTTTGGCTCTATGGAGGGCAAGCGCGTCGCAGACCTGCCGGCGCTCGGGTACCCGTTCCCCTGGCGCGTGGTCGACGGCAAGTCCCTCCCGGCTCCGGGAGCGGAAAGCTACGAGGATCTGATCGAGCGCGCCCGCACATTTGTCGAATATACGAAGGGTCTCGAGGGTAAGACCGTCGTCGTCACGCATGGTGGTTTCACGAGGGCCTTCATGGCTGCCGTTTACGGCATTCCTGTGGAACTGTTCTGGGATCGCGTCGTCGCGAATGTTTCGTCCCACGTATTCGTCTCAAATGGTGAGCGTCTCTCCCTGCAGACCTCGGGCCTTGCCCCGAGCGAGCTCGAGCGGCGTGCAAAGACGGGTTTCGTGCCTGGCAAGTCTCCCCTTGCTGACATTGAGACGGACGATCTGATCGCAAAGATGAGCTAGCATGGGCTAAATAGCCCTTAAAAGGAGGAAGACATGATCGTTGCCATTGACGGGCCGGCCGGGTCCGGCAAGTCCACGGTCGCGAGGGCCATGGCCTCTCGCGAAGGCCTTACGTACCTCGACACCGGCGCCATGTACCGTGCCGTCACCGACGCCGTCCTTACTCGCGGCATCGACGTGACCAATTCCGCCGCTGTCGCAGACCTTGCCAACCGGATCGAGATCTCCCTCGAGAACGGTCCCGAGGGTCCCGTCGTCATCGTCGACGGAGATGACCGAACGAAGGCCATCAGGACGCCCAAGGTCGACGAGAACGTCTCCGCCGTCGCCGCAATCCCCGAAGTGCGGGCTGCCATGGTTGAGCTTCAGCGCGCCTCCTCCAAGAACGCAGACGTTGTCGCTGAAGGAAGGGACATCGGAACGGTCGTCTTTCCCGAGGCCGAGGTCAAGATCTTCCTGACGGCAGATCCCTCTGCGCGTGCGCGTCGTCGCGCCGTCCAGCGCCATGGGGGAGACACTGCCAAGGATTCAAGCGCCGTAGCGGACTCCGCAGAGGCCGCCGCCATCGAAGCCGAGCTCATCGCCCGCGACAAGGCTGACTCCACTCGCAAGACCGCTCCGCTCAAGCCCGCAGAGGACGCCGTGCACATCGACTCCACCGGCCTGACCGTTGACGAGGTTTGCGACCAGATTTCCGCCCTTATCTCAAAGGCGCGCGCATGAGCGACACCCAGACGAAAGTCAAGGCAAAGAGCACGAAGCACAAGGGGTTCGACTACCTACGAAACAGCATCGTGAACTTCCCTGCTTGTGCGCGAGCGCTCTATGCGTTCGTTTTCTCCGTTCTTCACGCCTTCTCATCCATCGTCTATCCCACGACTTTTCGTGGAGTGGAGAACCTGACGGCCGGCGAGGATGGCAAGGGCGAGGTGCTCGTCATGAACCACGTCTCGATGGTCGAGCCCGTTGTCTTCATTGTCGGCCTCTGGCGCCGCGGAATTCACGTCAGACCTCTCTACAAGATCGACTTCGACAAGATTCCCCCCGCTCGATGGCTCTTCCGACGTGTCGGCGGAATCCCGGTTGACCGCGGCTCTGCCGACCTCAAGGCCCTCAAGGCGTGTCGCGACGCTTTGAGGCGCGGCGAGTACGTGCTCGTCTATCCCGAGGGCACCCGCGTCAAGAATGATGAGCAGCCAGTCGAGCTTCACGGTGGCTTTGCGATGATTGCGCAGATGGCGAGAGCCAGCGTTGTACCCTGTGCCGTCGTGGGCGCTGCGGATCCGTATAAGACCCGAAAGACGCGCCGCCGTATGCCCAAGATCGCCATCGGGAAGCCCATTTCCTTTGACGAGCTCGAGGCCACCGACCGCAAGGGCAGGGTCTCCGAGATGGAACGCGTCGCCATGAATGACGTCTATGCACTCAGAGACGAGCTTCGAAACGATTACCCCGAGCTTTGGTAACCATTCACTCCTTGGAGGATTCCATGTCTGCGACCATCACCGTTGCCGAATACGCGGGAGCATGCTACGGAGTTCAACGGGCGCTTGATCTCGTTCATAAGTTGGCTAGCGAGAGCGAGGGACCCGTCCGCACGCTTGGTCCTCTCATCCATAATCCCCAGGTAGTTGCTGGGCTTGAGGCCTCGGGAGTGACCGTTGCCAACGAGGTGCCCGATGATGCTGGCTCCACCCTCGTTCTTAGGACGCATGGTGTAGTTCCCGAAATTGAGCACCAGGCTCGAGAGAACGGTCTTAACATCGTTGATGCTACGTGCCCATACGTCAAGCGAGTGCATCATGCGGCAGAACGTCTCCAGCGTGAGGGGTATCAGGTCCTCGTGGTAGGGGAGTCCGGTCATCCCGAAGTTGAGGCCATCCTCGGGCACGCCCCCGGAGCCTTGGCCGTAGCTGACGTCGACGCTCTCGATCAGGTTGACCTATCAAAGAAGGTCGGCGTAGTGGTCCAGACTACGCAGGCAAAGGCAATGCTCGACGCGGTCGTCTGCGAGCTTATGGGGCGCGTGCAGGAGGTGTGCGTCGTGAACACCATCTGCGAAGCTACGAGCGAGCGCCAAGGCGCGGCTGCTCGCCTCGCGTCGACTTCGGACGTTATGGTCGTCATAGGCGGAAGAAACTCCGCGAACACGACGCGCCTTGCAGAGATCTGCACAAGCGCCTGCCCGCGTACCCATCACATCGAATCCCCGGATGAGCTCGAGGCCAGCTGGTTCGACGGGGCCTCGTCGATCGGCGTAACCGCCGGCGCCTCAACACCCACCGCCCATATCGAAACCCTGGTCAAGGCAATCGAGGCTCTTTGCTAAAAGCGTGGCAGACCGCTTTTCTTCAGGATGCCGGAATGGGGCATGTTAGACTTTTACACCTGAACATTCGAGCAAGGAGCACTCATGGCCAAGCCCATCGTCGCCATCGTCGGACGCCCCAATGTCGGCAAGTCCACGCTGGTTAACCGTATTGCACAGAAGAAGGAAGCCATCGTCCACGAAAGCCGTGGCGTCACCCGAGATCGCAGCTACCACGAGGCAGACTGGTGCGGACGCGAGTTCACTCTCGTTGACACCGGCGGTATCGAGACCGGTCGCTCGGATGACGCCTTTGCCGGCCGCATCCGCGAGCAGGCGGAGGCCGCCTGCCAGGAGGCGGACGTCATCATTTTCGTCGTCGACGCCACCACTGGCGTGACCGAAGAGGACGAGACGGTTGCGCGCATCCTGCGTCGAGCCGGCAAGCCCGTCTTCCTCGTAGCCAACAAGCTCGACAATCCTGCGGACGACAAGACCATGTGGGATTTCTATGCCCTCGGCCTTGGTGAGCCCAGACCCATTTCCGCCGTCCACGGTCACGGTACGGGAGACCTTCTCGACGAGGTCGTCGCAGCCCTCCCTGAGCCCGCAGAAGAGCCCGAGTATCCCGAGGACGCCCTTCGTGTCGCCATTATTGGCCGTCCGAACGTCGGCAAGTCCTCGATCACCAACCGCTTTGCCGGTAAGAATCGTTCCATCGTGAGCGACGTCGCCGGCACGACACGCGACGCCCTCGACGTCATCGTTGAGCGTGGCGACAAGCGTTATCGCCTCGTCGACACCGCTGGCATGCGCAAGCGCAACCTCGTTCACGAAGACGTCGAGTACTACAGCCTCGTTAGGGGCCTCCGCGCCATCGACGAGGCGGAGGTTTGTCTGCTTGTCGTCGATGCCTCCGAGGGCGTCACCGAGCAGGACCAGAAGATTGCCGGCCTTGCCATCGAACGTGGATGTGCCCTTATCATCCTGCTCAATAAGTGGGATCTTGTGACCGATGACCACGCTCGCGAGGAGGTCATGCAGTCCGTCGCTCGTCGAATGACGTTTGCTCCCTGGGCTCCTGTCATCCGCGTATCCGCGCTCACGGGACGTTCGCTCGAGAAGGTCTGGGCCGTCGTTGACCGCGTGGGCTCCGCTCACTCCGGCCAGGTGCCCACGAGCGCACTCAACAACCTCCTTGCCCAGATGCGCGAGAGTGGCCACACCATTGTCAAGGGGCCGAAGCGCCTTCGCATCCAGTATGCGAACCAAACCGGCAATCGTCCGCCCGCCATTACGTTCTTCTGCAACTTCCCTGAGCTCATCGATGATAACTACAAGCGCTACCTTGAAAATCGCCTTCGCGAGCAGTTCAATCTCGAAGGCACTCCTCTTCGTCTGAGGTTCCGAAAGAAACAATCCGCCTAAGGCGAGCCTAAGAGCTCTCGAAGGGACGTTTGGCTCATGTCGATTAACTACCCTGTACTCGTTGCCTATCTCGTTGTCACGTTTCTTGTCTGCGGCATACCGTTTGGCAAGATCATCGCGAAGGCGAGGGGTGTTGACATTCAGAAGGTAGGCTCCGGCAACATCGGAACCACGAACGTCGCTCGCGAGATTGGCAAGGGCGCTGCCGTCCTTACGTTGCTTCTTGACGCCGGAAAAGGCGCGCTTGCCACTGGTCTCGCCCTTTGGTTCTTCCCCGCATTCATCACCGGGGGCGCCTCTGTAGCGCCCCATGGTGATGTGGCATGGCTCGAGGGCCTGGTTACCCTTGCTGCCATCTGTGGCCACATCTTCTCGCCCTTCCTTCACTTCCATGGCGGCAAGGGCATCGCCGTGGGCGTGGGCACCCTCCTCGGCTTCGCTTGGCCCGTGGGCCTCATGGAACTCGCCATCTTCTTCATTATCGCCGTCGCGTCGAAGAGGGTATCCGCGGGTTCCGTAACCGTGGCCGCCATTTTGGGCCCGGTCTTTGCACTCATATATGGCCCAAACCTCGGGCTCGACCTTCTTCTCGAGCTTGCGGGCCTCGTCGTCGTGTGGGCCCATCGATCCAATATCAGGAAGCTCATCAACGGGCAAGAGAAGGAGTTCTCCTTCCACAAGCGCGGCGACAAGCCCGCACCTGACGACGACACCGTAGGAGAATCCAAATGAGCACACGCGCCGCGGTCATAGGTGCCGGTTCATGGGGAACCGCATTCGCCGGCCTCGTAGCCCAGAACGTTGATGAAGTGCGACTCTGGTGCCATAGCGCCAAAAGTGCGGACGCAATCAACGGGACGCACCATAACCCCCGGTATATCGCGGACTATGAGCTACCGGTAAACGTTGTTGCCACCAGCTCGCTAGGAGAGGCGGTTTGTGATGCAAGCGTTGTTGTGCTCGCGCTGCCCTCCGTCCATCTTCGTCGAGTGTCCGGCGAGCTAGCGGAGTTCCTGACGCGCGACGTTCCCGTGATCACACTCACAAAGGGCATCGAGGCCAAAACCGGAATGCTCATGACCGAGGTGGCCGCAGACGAGCTCGGCTCTCCCGAGCGCTTCTGTGCCCTTTCTGGCCCAAACCATGCCGAGGAGGTTCACCTCGGCATGTACTCCGCTGCCGTACTCGCAGGTGTTGACACCAGTCTGACGCGTTCGCTTCTCGACATTGTGGCAACGCCGAAATTCCGCGTCTACGTTTCTCCCGACGTCAGGGGAGTGGAGACCTGCGGAGCGGTTAAGAACGTCATCGCCATCGCCTGCGGCATGGCCGCTGGCCGCGGGCTTGGAGACAACACACTCGCGGTTATCATGACGCGCGGCATCGCCGAGATCGGCCGCGTCGTGAACGCACTGGGCGGAGACCCCATGACCTGCATGGGACTTGCCGGCATGGGCGACCTTGTTGCCACTTGCACTTCAGAACACTCTCGCAACCGTCGCTTCGGCGAGGCATTTTCTCGTGGGATGTCGCTTCAGGACTTCGAGCGCGAGAGCCATATGGTCGTCGAAGGTGCAAACGCGGTGATTTCCGTTCGTGAGCTGGCCCACAAGATGGGAGTCGACGTTCCCATCACAGAGGCAGTCTGGGGCCTCGTTCACGGTGGAGTAGCCATTGATGACGTTGTCGAGAAGCTCGTTGGAAGACCTTTGACTCACGAGTTTTACGGCATGGGCAAATATAACTAGAATTAGGCGCCATGAATCACAACACATGGCATCACGAAAGGACATAGCATGCTCAACGACGTAATGATCGCCCCCTCCATCCTCTCGGCCGACATCGCGAATCTCGCGAAAGACCTCGAGGCCATCGCCACCGCAGACTATGTCCACGTCGATGTCATGGACGGCCACTTCGTTCCCAACCTTACGTTTGGAACCAATGTCGTGAAGGCCGTCAAGGCCAGCACCGATGTCCCTGCAGACGTTCACCTCATGATTTCCAACCCGGACGAAATGGCCGTTGAGTATGCGAAGGCTGGCGCAGACCTCGTGTCCTTCCACATCGAGGCCGCCACTCACGCCCACCGCATCGTCTCCGCGATCCATGATGCTGGCGCCAAGGCCGGCATGGTCATCAATCCCGCTACTCCCGCGAGCTCTCTCGAGGCCATCATCGAAGACCTCGACCTCGTCCTTGTTATGTCCGTTAACCCCGGCTTCGGTGGACAGAAGTTCATTCCCGGCTCCCTGCGCAAGGTGGCCCAGGTCGCGGCTCTCGCTGCCGAGCGCGGCGTAAATCCGATCATCGAGGTTGACGGTGGCTGCAGTGCAGCGAATGCTGCCGATCTCGTTGCCGCCGGCGCCACCATGCTCGTTGCTGGCAGCGCTGTTTACGGCAAGGCGGATCGTGCCGCGGCTATCGCCGAGATTCGCGCTGCTGGTCGCGAGGGTCTCACGAAGAGGGCTTAATTCCATATGAGCAAGCGCTACACCTATCTAGACTATGCTGCCTCGGCCCCACTTCGACCGGAGGCCCAAGATGCTTGGCTTGCCTACCACGAGAAACCCGGCTCGGAGGCTAACCCCAACTCGCTCCATTCGCTTGGCCGTGAGGCGGCGCGCGAGCTCGAGGTTGCCAGGAGAACGATAGCCACCTCCATCGGCTGCGGGTTCCGTCCCGGCGAGGTCGTGTTCACATCCGGTGGTACGGAGTCCAACAACCTTGCAGTGCTTGGCATGGCGGAGGGCGCTCGGCGCAAGAGCTCAAACAAGAGGAAGAGGGTCATTCTCTCCGCCATCGAGCATGACTCCGTTCTTGACGTAGCAACGCTGCTGAGGTCCCGCGGGTTCGAAGTCGAGCTTGTTAGCCCCGACCGCAATGGCGTCATTCAGCCTGACGAGCTCGCTCGCGTCATGGGGGAAAACTGTGCCTTCGTGAGCGTCATGGCGGCCAACAACGAGACGGGCGTCATACAGCCAACGGCGAAGCTCGTCGAGGTTGCCCACGCCGGCGCCGCGGTCATCCACGTTGACGCCGTCCAGGCCTTCGGCCGCATTCCCCTTGACGCCGCCAAGGCCGACGCCATTTCTGTCGCAGCCCACAAGATCGGTGGTCCGCTTGGCGTCGGCGCGCTCGCGATTCGTACAAGGTGTCCCTTCGAGGCGCAGAGCCTCGGTGGCGGCCAGGAGGGCGGTAAGCGCCCCGGAACCCAGGACGTCGCCGGCGCAATCGCCTTCGCCGCGGCCTGCCGCGTCGTCATGCGCGACCTGACCACCGTAAGGCCCAAGGTCGCCGCGATGGCGAACAAGGTCTACTCACGCCTCTGCGCCGAGGGAACCGGCATCCTACCGACAACCCAGGCCTTCGTTGATGACACACGTATGCCCGGAATGATTAGCGTCATGGTCCCCGGAATGGAATCAGAGACCCTCATTCTCAAGCTTGATGACCTTGGATTCGAGGTTTCCGCGGGCTCAGCCTGCTCGTCTGACTCTCTCGATCCGAGTCACGTCCTCTCCGCCATGGGCGTTCCAAGAGATCAGGCCCTTGGCGCGCTTCGCATCAGCTTCGACGAGCGTGTGAGCGAGGAAGATCTCGATGCGTTCTGTGACGCCCTGCTAAAGATCGCTCGCAAGGGGTAAGTCGATACCCGACGGGGCCTGTGCGGCCCCGTCTTTGTTTCTACGAGGAGGAAACATGCTCGTCAGCGATATCGTCAGTCTGCTTTTCTCGCAGTATGACGCAGCTCTCGCTGAGCCATGGGACAAGCCTGGTCTATCTGTTGGCTCCCCAAACGCCAGTGTTGAGGCAATCGCGTGCGCGCTCGACCCGACTCCCACCAACATCAGGCTCGCGAAGGAGTCTGGCGCGAACGTCCTCGTCACCCATCATCCGGCGTTTCTCGATCCTCCCTTTCCCATTACGCCAGACGCTGGCACGAGCTCTATTGGCGGGGCGTCGGTCTATGAGGCGGCAAGACTCGGCGTGTCACTTATCGCCATGCACACCAACCTTGACCGTTCCGAAGACGCGCTCGACCTTATCGCCAACAAACTGTCGCTAGGCCGCATCGGTCGTCTGCAAGAGCCCGATGGCTTTGGAGCCTTGCTTGACGCCTCATCCCTTACGCTATCCGAGCTCGCCGATCGCGTCTGCAGGGCATTCGCTTGCACGCCCGTCGTCTGGGGAGACCGCAGCACGCCTCAAGATAGAGTCGCCTTCTGCTCAGGATCGCTCGGCTCACTCGGCCACGATGCCATCCAGAAGAGTTTGAGTTGCGTGATTGCCGGGGAGGCTGGATATCATCGCCTCCTTGAGCTCTCCGAAGCAGGAGTTGCCGCTATACTTTTGGGTCATGACGCTTCCGAGCTTCCCTTTGCAGGCCTTCTTGCAAAGACGCTGTCTCTCGGAGCGCCTGACACGCGAATAATCACCTTAGACGAGGGCCTGCGCTGGCATGCGTGTGGCACGGGAGAGTGAGAACTATGTCAGAGGCAACCGCGCTGCTGAGGCTCCAGGAGATCGACCTCGAGCTCATGAGGTCGAAGAAGGTAGCCCAGGATCTTCCCCAGAGGGCAAAGGTCGAGGCCGCAAGGGCCGCGGTCAAGAAGGTCATGGGCGAGCTCACGAAGATCATCGGCCAGCGTAAGGACATCGAGATCGAACTTCAGGATCTCGAGGAGGATAAGGCCTATTACGCAGACAAGGTAACCGAGATTCAGGAGAGCGTTTCCAACGGCACCTATCGTGATGCTCAGAATTTCGAGGCCGCCCTCGCGACCCTCGCAAAGCGCATCGAAAAGGCTGAGTTCGACTCCAATGCTCTCGTAGGCCAGCTCGAAACCGTCGAGCGCGCGGAGAAAAACGCCCGCGATCTCGTAGCCAAGCTCGAGGCCGAGGAGAAGGCCCAGACGGATTCGTTCAAGGCGGACGTGGAGTCCATTCGAGTCCACGTTTCCGAGCTCGCCAAGGAGCGCGAGGGAGTTGTCGCTCAGATCAGCGCCCAGAATCTTGCCGCTTATGACACGGCCTGCAAGCGTTTCGGCGGAATCGCCGTCGAGACCCTCGTTGGCAATCGTCCCTCGGTCTGTCGCGTTGCACTACAGCCGAGCTCATATACGGACATCCGTCGTTCGAACGCCGAGGTTACGACATGCCCCTATTGCAAGCGCATGCTCGTCATCTCCAAGGAGGATCAATCATGACTGAGGGAAAGAGTTCCCGCTCTCGTAGGGTGGCCCTATTCGTGACCGGAGGCATCGCCTCATATAAAGCCTGCGAAATTCTGCGTGGGCTGCAGAAGAACGGCTGCGACGTCCGCGTCGCAATGACTGAGGCGGCCACGGAACTCGTTGGCCCCAAGACATTCGAAGCCCTCACCGGTCACGAGGTTTATCTCGACGTATTCGAGAGTTCCTCTCCCATTCCGCACATCGAGCTGGCAGAGTGGGCGGATATCGCCCTCGTCGCCCCGGCAACCGCCAACATCATGGCGAAGATGGCCTATGGCATCGCCGATGACTTGGTTTCGACTGCGCTTCTGGCTTGTTCCTGCCCAATGATCGTGGCTCCCGCCATGAATGTCCACATGTGGGAGAACCCCGCCACCCAGCAGAACGCCGAGACCCTTGAGTCCCGCGGTGTCTTCCTGGTTGGGCCCGCGACCGGCAGGCTTGCCTGCGGTGACACCGGTTCCGGCAAACTCGCAGAGGTCGACCAGATCGTCTCCGCAACGCTTGCTAGGCTTCGCGCCTCGTCTGATCTCGCGGGAAAGCACGTCGTCATCACCGCTGGCCCCACGCATGAGGCAATCGATCCGGTCCGTTACCTATCGAACGCTTCTTCTGGCAAGATGGGCTATGCGGTCGCCGAGGCAGCGGCCGCCCACGGCGCACGCGTCACGCTCGTCTCCGGTCCCGTCGCGCTTCCTGCACCCACTGGGGTTGCGGTGGTTCACGTCACGAGCGCACAAGAAATGCTCGATGCTACCGTCGACGCATTCGCCACGGCTGACGCCGCAATCCTCGCCGCGGCAGTGGCAGACTATCGCCCTGCCGTCCAAGCGGACCACAAGCTCAAGAAGGGCAAGGAAGACCTCAGCTCGATCGAACTCGTCGAGAACCCCGATATCCTCGCGACCATATCGAAGGACAGGGGCGATCGCATCGTCATCGGCTTTGCCGCCGAGACGAACGACGTCATTGACAATGCCAAGAAGAAGCTCGCGTGCAAGGGCTGCGACCTTATTGTCGCGAACGACGTCACGAGAGCGGACTCCACCTTTGGCTCTGACACTGACAGTGTGACACTCGTCGGCGTTCATTCGGAAACCGAGTATCCTTGCATGTCCAAGGCCGAAGTCGCCAACGTCATCGTAAGCGAGCTTGCCCACATGCTTGAGCCTGAGGTTCCCGTCGCTGACGCCACAATCGTTCTCCCCGTTGGAAACAACAACGCGCGTGAGGAAGAGCAGGACAGCACGTGTTAACGCTCGGTTGCCATCTCTCCACCTCGGGCGGGTTTGAAGCGATGGCAAAGCGGGCCGCTTCAATAGACGCCAACACCTTTGCCTACTTTACGAGAAACCCTCGCGGAGGCTCTTCGAAAGAACCGGACCCGGAAGATCTCCGGAGGTTTTCGGTCATAGCTCGAGAATCCGGCATCGGCGCCCTCGTCGCGCACGCGCCTTATACCTTAAATCTCTGTTCCGCCAAACCGGACGTAAGGGAATTTGCCCGCACGGCTATGAGGCAGGATCTCGAGCGGATGGAATTGCTTCAGGGCAATTTCTACAACTTCCACCCCGGATCGCACGTTGGCCAAGGAGTCGAGGAGGGCATTGCCCTCATCGCAGAGGGGCTCAACTCTTCCCTCGTACCCGGGCAACGCACGACCGTCCTTCTTGAGACCATGGCTGGCAAAGGGACCGAGGTCGGAAAGACCTTCGAGGAACTGGCGCGAATCATAGATCGCATCGACCATGACGAGCTTGTCGGTGTGTGCCTCGACACATGCCACGTGAGCGATGGTGGCTATGACGTCTCTGGCGACCTTGATGCCGTCTTGGACGAGTTCGATCGCGTGCTGGGAATCAACAGGCTTCGTGCGCTCCACCTCAATGACTCCAAGAATCCTCTCGGGTCTCATAAGGATAGGCACGAGCGTCTCGGCCTAGGACACCTTGGGCTCGAGTGCTTCGCCGGTATCGTTACCAATCCGAGGACTCGTTGTCTTCCCATGATTCTCGAAACTCCTAACGAGCTCGGCGGCTACGCTGCGGAGATTCATGCCCTGAGAAGGCTAGCGGACGGAGCCGAGACGCAGATGGTCATGGACGAGCTTTCGTCTGAAAGAGACTGCTAGGAAAGGCAAGACCCACGTGGGAATTCTCATAGGCTGTGAACACGTCGAGCACGAGTGGCCCGGCAAGCGCGTCCTCAACGACGTCACAATCGGCGTGAACGAGGGAGACCGCATCGGGATCGTCGGCAAAAACGGCGACGGAAAGTCGACGCTCCTGCAACTGATAGGCCACGTTTTCGAGCCGGAGGACGGTAACGTCACCTGGCGTGGAGGCATTACTGTCGGCATGCTCGGCCAATCTGACAACCTCGACGACGACATGCCCGTCTCGCACGAGGTGGTAGGTGACGTGCCGGAATATGAATGGGCTTCCAATGCCGAGACAAGGCGCATCATTGCTGAGCTTATTGGCGACGTCGACTGGAACGCCAAGGTTGGGACGCTCTCCGGCGGTCAGAGAAGGCGCGTTGACCTCACGAGGCTCCTCATTGGCTCCTATGACGTCCTTCTTCTCGACGAGCCTACGAACCATCTCGACATGGGAGCCATCACCTGGCTCGCTAGCCACTTGCGGCGCCGCTGGCAAAGCGGTGTAGGAGCACTTCTCGTAATCACCCATGACAGATGGTTCCTCGACGAGGTGTGCGAGAGCATGTGGGAGGTCCACGACGGCGTGGTCGAGCCTTTCGAGGGCGGATACTCTGCTTATATCCAACAACGAGCGGAGCGCGCCCGTCAGGCGGCCGCAACCGAAGAGCGCAGGCAGAATATCCTTCGCAAGGAGCTTGCCTGGCTTTCTCGTGGCGCCCAGGCTCGCTCAAGCAAACCAAAGTTCAGGATCGAGGCGGCGCGAGCGCTCATCGCAGACGAGCCGCCTCTGCGAAACCCCCTCGAACTCAAGCGCCTTGCTGTAAGCAGACTCGGAAAGCAGGTATTCGAGCTCAAGCAGGCTTGCGTAGACTATGAAGGCAGGCGAGTCATCGATCACGTCGACTGGCTCATTGGCCCCGGAGACCGATACGGAATCCTCGGCGAGAACGGCGCCGGCAAGACCACGCTCCTTCGCCTGCTTGACGGCAAGATTGCCCCCACGAGTGGTCGCGCCAAAATGGGCAAGTCCGTCAAGCTCGGCATTCTCTCCCAGCACATTGACATGCTCGCCGACAAGCTCGATTGGCGCGTGCGAGAGCTTCTCGGCACGTATAAGCGCACGTACGTGATTAGCGGCAAGGAGTACACGCCCACCAAGCTCCTCGAGAGCCTCGGCTTCGACAAGCGTGAGCTAGACACACCAATTGCGGACCTCTCTGGTGGCCAAGCGCGCAGGCTGGCGCTCATGTGCGTGCTGCTCGATGAGCCCAACGTTCTCATTCTCGACGAGCCGGGTAACGACCTCGACACCGACATGCTCGCCGTCATGGAGGACCTGCTCGACACGTGGCCAGGAACGCTCTTGCTTGTCACCCACGATCGCTACCTCATGGAACGCGTGACCGACGATCAGTTTGCCCTCATAAATGGGAAGCTGAGGCATTGTCCGGGCGGGGTTGACGAGTATCTCTCGCTGATCGGAGAACGCCATGGCTCCGGAGATGTTTCTGGTCATGGTCCTGCGCCCAAGGCTCCCATATCCACGTCTGGGGGCAGCAATAGCACAGCGGCCGCCCCTGCAAAATCGACAAGTGGCCTTTCGAGCTCAGAAGAGTGGAAACTTAAGAAGCAGCTTTCGAGCGTCGAACGCAAGATGCAAACGCAACGCACACGGATCGATGATCTCGAGCACGCAATGGGGGAGGTTGACCCGACGGATTATCTCGCTCTCGAGAAAGCTCAATCGAATGTCAACGACGCTCGCGAGGCCCTCGATACACTCGAAATGGAATGGCTTGAACTTAGCGAAGTTCTTGAGGGGTAACCTGGGCTTTTATGCGTAGCGAAGAGATGCGCGCAAACACATTTCATTTTTCTTGAAATTAGTCCTTGCGCGTTATCCGCTCGGATGTTAATCTTTTTTCTGTTGCGGTTGAGCAGCAACGGGTGGTGGCGCAGTTTGGTAGCGCACTTGACTGGGGGTCAAGGGGTCGCTGGTTCGAATCCAGTCCACCCGACCAGAAAAGCCGAGGTCGGCGGGGGTCTCCCGTCGGCCTTTTTCTTTTGGGCATCAGTACGATTCACAATTCCTCCACAATGAGCATCAACCGCGCGAGAAGCGTTGCCCCATCCGCCGCATGGGACAGATGGGACATCGCATACATCCAAAACGGACCCATACACTCAAAGCTTCACGAATCCAGCCTGCCAACTTGGGCAGAAGGAGAGGTCTCGGCTAACAATTCCGTCACGTTTCCGAAAGGGAAGCCTGATCCTGATAGGACGGTAAAGCGATGGGGTATCATCGACTAAGTTTGCGCCGTATTCCATGGAGCTTGTATCGGGGGAGTAAGATTTGAAGTTCAAAGATTGGCTCGAGTACAAGGTTAGTCGTGGGTTTGAAACTGATATAGAAGCTCCGATGGGCAGTTCGGATAACCCTTCAAACAAGATTCTTACCGTTGCTAACGGTGTAACTCTATCGCGCATGGTTCTGACGATTGTATTTCTCGTCATGTTCAGCCTGAGAATCAATCGCGTCGCTTCGATCATCATCTACATCGTTGCGGCTTGCACCGATTGGATGGATGGACAAATTGCCCGCCGTACGCAGACCGTAAGCTGGTTTGGGAAACTCCTTGACCCAGTTTGCGACAGATTACTGCTCTTTACCGGAGTTCTCGGCCTTGTCATTACCGGCGAGCTTCCCGCTTGGGTGGCCGTCCTCATTATCGGTAGGGATGTTTACCTTGCCATAGGATCACGCATCGTCGCAAGGTTCCACGAGCGTCCAATCGACGTTGTGTACGTAGGCAAGATCGCAACCGCGCTCCTTATGACGGGATTCTCGTTCCTTCTCGTCGGAGTTCCCGTTATCGACGGACTCGACCTCGTATCTGTCTCTTGGCTTCCCGGCCTAAATGACGTTGGCGGCTCAATTGGCCTCCTCTTCGTATATGGTGGATGCATCTTCTCCTTGCTTACGGCGTATGTCTATACGGCAGAAGGCGTAGCTATCGTCCGCGAATCGAAGAGGCGTAAAAAGTGTGGTCTATAACGGTCAAGCGCTCTAGAAAGCTCACCATTTGTGGGGTAACCCTCGCCGTCGTGCTGGCGTTTATCAACGCTCCAACCAAAGCAATAGCAGTTGAGTCCGAGCCAAACCCGTCCGAGGCCGAGGCAGCCATGGTGGTCGACGCGCAAGGCGACGTCCTCTACGAGAAGAACCCTGACGAGGAAATCAATATGGCTAGCGTCACGAAAGTGATGACCGCCGTCGTCGCCCTCGAAAGCGGAGTCTCTCTCGATACCGTTTGCACCCTATCCACGCCATCACTCGACGAAAACGCAATGGTCGCCGGATATCAGGCTGGCGACACCTCGACGCTTCGCGACCTTCTTCGTGCCGCGCTCGTGTACTCGGCAAACGACGGCGCGTACGAGGTTGCCGTCGCCGTTGCAGGCTCAGAGCAAGCCTTCGTCCAGATGATGAACGACAAGGCAGCAGAGCTGGGGATGAACAGCACCCACTTCGAGAACTCCCACGGCCTCGATGCTGATGGTCACCACTCGACCGTACACGACCTCACAATCCTCGCACGCTATGCCATGACGAAGCATCCCTTCATCGCTGACACGGTGCGCCAGACTGAGGTTACGGTCCCAATTGGCGGAAACAACGTTACACTGCCAACGGTTGACACCCTACTCTCTAGTTATCCCGGCCTTCTCGGCATTAAGACGGGAACCGGTAACTACGTCACCAGCTTTCTTGGTTGCGCCAGAAGAAACGGAGTGACGCTCTACACGAGCGTGCTGGGATGCAAGACGAAGGAGGGTCGCTTCGCTGATACCGCTTCTCTTCTTGACTGGGCATTTGGCACGTATGACGCGCATTCTTACGCCAACCCCCGCCTTCGTGAGGGGAGCCGCACATTTGCCTATAACTTCGCCTTCTCTTGCGTCGTTTCTCCTGATTCGTTTGCAACTGGGCTCTCCCGGCCTGACGGGGGAGACATCTCTTGCAGGAGCATCGTTCCACGGGATCGTCTCTTTGTCCCAGGGGATACAGTCGAGGTGCGCCAATGGACACAAGGCGAGCATATCGTGTCAACGTGCTCATACTCTGCACGCAACCAGCTTTGCCGTACCGCAAGCGGATTTGGACTTAAAGACACGATTTTCCCTTGGCTATCCGTAACTCAAGCTGCCTAGGAGGTCCTCATGTACTCGATTACGTGCGATTCCGCCCCGAGGACGCAGGGTCCCTTCTCCCAAGGCACAAGCGCGGCAAGATACGTCTTCGTGTCTTCGCAGCTGCCTGTCGACAAGGATGGCGAATGCCACACCGGCGATTCAGTTGAATGTCAGACGGAGCGCTGCATCGACAACGTTGCCGCCGTCTTGGCCCAGCTCGACCTCACTTTGTCCGAAGTGTCAAAAGTCACTATTCAGCTCGCGAGTATCGACGACCTCGATACGGTCTACTCCGTTTGCGAGAAGCGCTTCGAAAGGCCAAGGCCAGCATGCTCGGTCTTTCAGGTCGCGGCGTTGCCCCTTGGCGCAAAGGTCTCGATTGAGGCCATCGCCTGCCGGTAGG
This sequence comes from uncultured Coriobacteriaceae bacterium, assembly GCA_900544655.1. GTDB lineage: Bacteria > Actinomycetota > Coriobacteriia > Coriobacteriales > Atopobiaceae > Parolsenella. The sequence continues at coordinate 73,888 of UQWE01000001.1, read as the reverse complement.
GGTACAATGGATTAACAACAATTCGAGGGAGATACCATGCAGAACAACATTAATAAGCCTGAGACAGACGCTACTGCCATCTTCTGCATGCCGTCCTCAGACGCCACCGTTCCGGACCTCATGGGCGGCGTGCGCCCCAGCAACCCAACGCTCACCATCCTCAAGGGTCCCCAGACCGGCCAGACCTTCGAGCTGGCAACCCCGGAGATCACCATTGGTCGCGATCCGTCGAGTGACGTTTTCCTAAACGACATGACCGTTTCCCGCCACCACGCGAAGATTTCGATTTCTGGGAATGTTGCCACCGTCGTAGACCTTGGCTCTCTCAACGGTACGTGGGTCGATGGCGCCATTGTCAACAGCTCCGCGCTTGCTGACGGCTCAACTATCCAGGTAGGCACCTTCCGCATGGTGTATCACACCGTGCGCGCCCCGAAGATCGCTACGGGCGAGTAGCCAGATGGCCGACGCCGGCTATCTCACCATAGGGAAGGTCGTCTCCAAGCTTCAGGAGCAATACCCCGATCTTTCCGTTTCAAAAGTTCGCTACCTCGAGGACGAGGGCCTTCTGACGCCATCAAGAACGCCAGGGGGCTATCGTCTCTATTCCGCGCGTGACATCCAGCGTCTCGAGACGATCCTCTATCTTCAGAAGAGCCGCTTTTTGCCTCTCAGCGTTATCAAAGATGAGCTTGACGGCAAAAAGGGGGGTACGGATTCCACGCCTGAAGACTGCTGCGAGGCCACTTCAGACCCCGTGGATCCTACGCTTTCTGTAAGCCCAGAGGCAGAGCGCGAGCTGCACCCCATTGATAGAATTCCGGAGGTTACGGGCGTTCCCATTTCTCTCGTTCGCAAGCTTGCGGATTGTTCGATCATCAAGCTTGTAAAATCGCCTGCCGGTAGAGACCTTGTTCGAGGGAGCGACCTTCGCCTCATTCGGGCCTGCAACGAACTCACACGCTTTGGCATTGAGCCGAAAAACCTCCGTCAGTATCTTGCGGCCGCGAATCGCGAGATACCCATGTTCGAGCAGGCGCTGGCGTCACTCTCTCGCCATCAGGGCGAAACTCCGAACGAGCGAAGACTTCGACGAGAGGTTGCTCTTGACCGAATGCTTACGCTAACGGGTGTCGTACGAGGTTCGATCATGCGCAGAGAGTTGATTGACGATTAGGTTAATGCCGGGCAATTATTGCCCGCTGTATTATTCGCGAATTCACACAAGGAGACATCGTGAGCGAAGATAACGAGGCACGCTTCCCGTACGAGAATCTCATCGTCGACATTCCTGACTATCCGGAGCCTGGGGTCATCTTCAAGGACGTAACCCCGCTCATCTCTAACGCGCAGGGACTTGCGGCCTGTGTTGATGCAATCTCAGATCACTTCCTTGGCAAGGGGATCACCAAGGTCATTGGATCTGAGGCCCGCGGTTTCCTCATCGGCGCGCCGGTTGCCTATCGCCTCGGCGCTGGATTCGTCCCGGCTCGCAAGCCCGGCAAACTTCCTCGCGAGGTTTATACGGAGAGCTACGCCCTTGAATACGGAACTGACGAGTTGCAGATTCACACCGACTCCATGACTCCCGACGATAAGGTCCTCGTGATCGATGACCTTATCGCTACCGCGGGCACCGCCCTTGCCACAGCACGCCTCGCCGAACAGACAGGCGCCACGGTCATTGGCTTTGCGTTCATCCTTGAGCTTGCTTTCCTCAATCCGCGCGAAGCCCTTGCCAAAGAATTCAATCGCGAGATCTTCTCGCTCGTTAAGGTCAAGTAGGAGCATCACATTCGTGGCTAGTGAAACCAAAGACCCCATTCACAGACGTTTGTCAAAACGATTCCAAGTCAGCCTCGTATGGGAAGGCGCTCTCGTTGGCCTTCTCGGAGGATCAATCATCACTCTCTACCGACTTTCGCTCACCTGGGCTGAAAAGACAATGAGGTCCCTTTCCGGCCACATTTCCTCTAGCCCTCTTCTCGTTATTGGATGGTTTGCCGCTCTTGCGATTATGGCTCTCGTTGTAGCCGCGCTCGTACGTTTCGAGCCGGCTACCTCGGGTTCTGGCATTCCTCAGGTTGATGCCGAGGTAATGGGCAAGCTGAGCGCGCCCTGGCATCGCGTCATTTTCGCGAAATTCCTCGAGGGAACCGTAGGAGCATTCGCTGGCCTGTCCCTGGGTAGAGAGGGTCCCTCGGTGCAACTGGGCGGCATGGCGGGCAAGGCCGTATCCAAAGCCTTCAAGCGTGGAAGGGGAGAGGAACGGCTGCTCGTTACTTGCGGGGCAGGTGCGGGCATGGCCGCTGCATTCCATGCACCCCTTACCGGCGTCATGTTTGCTCTTGAGGAGATTCACAAGACGTTCAATGCCCCGCTCATCATCTCGGTCATGATGAGCGCAGTCATGAGCGACTACGTAGTCTCTCAGGTGCTTGGCCTTTCTCCGGTCATAAGCTTCACTCTCATCGAGAATATCCCCCACGAGGCATATGCGCTTCTCATCGTCTTCGGGATTATGATTGGAGCTATCGGGGCACTGCATAACCTAGGCATGTTCGCCATTCAGGACGCCATGTCACACATCAAGCTGCCGAATCCTCTTCGCTATATCATTCCGTTCATGCTTGCCGGTATAGTTGCCATCGCGGCCCCAGAGCTCATGTGCGGTGGAGATGCGATTCTCGAGCTACTTATGCGGCCCCAGGGACTAACGCTTGCTGCCCTTTTGCTAATTCTGCTCGGGAAGTACCTCTTTACCGGAGTCTGCTTTGGAGCAGGCACGCCTGGTGGCACGTTGTTCCCGTTGGTGGTTATGGGCGCCCTTGTCGGCGCAATATTCGGGAATGTGGCGACCCACCTATTTGGGATGCATCAAAACCTGGTCATGAACTTCATGGTTCTCGGAATTGCCAGCCTATTTGCCGGTGTCGTCAGGGCGCCCGTCACTGGAGTCGTTCTCGCATTCGAGCTAACTGGAAGCCTCGACGCGCTCCTTTCGCTATCCATCGTGAGCGTCTTTGCCTACGTAACCGCCAATCTGCTTCAGGTCGATGCCTACTACGAGCATCTTCTTGCTAGATTCCTCGGGACAAGCACAGATGAAACTCACGAACATTGGGGTGGACACGGCAGGCAAATTCATAGCTACGTTGTTGAAGCGAGCTGCAACGCAGCCAATAAGGCGATCTCAGAGATACCTTGGCCTGAACACGCACTTGTCATTTCCGTTCGCCGTCACGGCCGTGAGCTAATGCCCAATGGCCCTCTGGTTCTTGAGGAGGGCGACCGAATTCTCGTTCTTATGGACGAGGAGGAGGGCGACGAATCCGAGTCGACGGTTCGGATGCTTTGTCATGGGACCTTCGTGCCAAAGGAAAGAGCCTAAGGCCAGAAGTGCAGTTCAGACATAAACCACGAGTCATGAAATTGGGAGCCGCGATGCAACATCACGGCTCCTTTTCGCTTGGGATGAACAGCTTTCTTGAGACATCATTCATGACTCGCAATGCCTGATTAGTAGCCGGTTTCTTGAAAGGCATTATCTAGATAGCAGCTAGTTTACATAAGATATATTATCGATATTTGATATAAGAATGCGGAAAGGGGAGTTAGGAGTCTTTTACTCGAAAAGACAGCGACAGCTTGTATTCGACGTGACAAGCACTCATAAACTGATAGTAGCGCCCGGAGATTATTAATGAGAGACACGGGCGCCACCGAGGAAATGAATCAATGAGTGAACGAAGGCTTGAATTAGATGCTGTCCAGATAGCGCATTGCAGATTGCGCAGCGACAGCGCCGTCTGACACCGCAGTCACCACCTGCCTAAGCGGTTTTTCTCGGACATCGCCAGCACAGAATAGCCCCGGCGTCTTCGTAGCCATGGAATCATCCGTTATGATCGAACCGTCAGCGGCCAAATCAACAAGACCAGCAACCAAAGCAGTGTCTGCATCGTGTCCAACCGCTACAAAGATGCCAAATGAGCCGGGATCACATTCTATGGTCTCAACCTCATCATTCACTAAGCTTCTGAGTGTAATCTTTCCAGGAAGCATTTCTCCTTCAATCGACTCTATTTTAGTTTGGTACCTAACTGAAATAGAGTTCGTGTTCGAAATCTTGTCTTGCAGGCTCTGGGCGGCACGCATCCGGTCCTTGCGGACGATCATCGTGACTTGCTTGCCTAACTTAGAAAGGTAGAGCGCCTCTTCGCATGCCGTGTTGCCACCACCAACTACATAAATGTCCTTGCCACGATAAAACATGCCATCACATGTGGCGCAATAGGATACGCCCCTTCCGCGGAACGAATCCTCACCAGCAAAGCCAGCCATACGTGGCTGAGCACCTGCGGTATAAACAACGGCCTTTGTCTTAAGGGTCATGCCGTAGCACTCAAGTTCAAAACCATCGGATGTTTTCGATAGGTTCGTGACATCATCCTGAAGAATCGAAGCCCCGAGCGATTTAGCATGCTCATAAAGCTGTTCACCTAGGTCACGACCAGCAATTTCAGGCAACCCAGGATAGTTATCGACTTCGGGCGTGGTAGAAATCTGGCCACCAAAAGCGCCTCTCTCGACAGTTAAGGCATCAATGCCATAACGTGTGGCGTAAAGGGCGCAAGCGAGGCCAGCTGGGCCTCCGCCGACTATGGCAAGGTCATGGCTTTCAGTGGAGATCATGGACAGTCAGCTCCTCAAGGAAGGAAAAGGTCGAGTTATATCTACCCGATGCCGCTTGAACCGAAACCGCCAGCCCCCCTGTCGGTCTCATCAAGTTCCTCAACCTCGGATAGAGTGACGGTAGGAACTCTTTGGATAACCAGTTGAGCGATTCTTTCACCACGCTCGATATGAATCGTCTTCTCGGGATCAAGGTTAATGGCGCAGACCTTAAGCTCCCCACGGTAATGCGAGTCAATAAGACCTGGCGTATTAGCCATGGAAAGGCCCTCACGCAAGGCAAGTCCACTCCTAGGCTGAACAAAACCGGCATAACCTTCCGGAATCGCAATCGCAAGACCCGTAGGAACGAGCCTTCGCTCGAAGGGCGCAAGGCTCACGTCCTCAGAAGAGCGAAGATCGAGACCAGCGTCACCTTGATAGGCATAGGCGGGAAGCTCTACGGACGCATCTAGCCTTTTGATTGGAAGAACGATCTCGTTATTGTTCATTAGACAGTCTCCTCAGTTCGGCAGAAAACTCATCGATATCTTTGAAGTCGCGATAAACAGAAGCGAAGCGAACGTACGCGACTTTATCAATGTCGGCGAGGCGCTTCAAAACCATCTCGCCAAGGGCGCTAGATTCAACCTCAGAAATGCCATGATCACGGAGGTCGGATTCAATATCAACGATGATAGAGTCCAAAACATCGACAGGAATATCGCGCTTGACCGTCGCCCTTACAAGGCCGCGCATGATCTTCTCGCGGTCAAAAGGCTCTTTGGTACCAGAGTGCTTTAAAACAACGAGTGGCAATTCCTCGCGGCGTTCATACGTCGTAAACCTGAATCCGCATCGTATGCATTCGCGGCGACGCCGGATCGAATCGTTACTCTCCGCAGGACGGGAATCGACGACCTTTGACTCCTCGCAGCCACACTTTGGACAGCGCATGATACTCCCCTCGATAATACATTCTCAAGGAAAGATACCATAAGCAGCCATTATCTGAGCTAAAAGACGCCTCGAGTAAGTGCCCAGAAGGCAAGAACAACGATGGAGGTAACGATAAATGCAAGCATGCCGCCGAGCTCTTCGCGAGCGCCGAGTGCCGGTGCATTCAAAGAAGCGACAATGGGCCTCATATTCTCTGGAGCAGACACAGCGGCAGATTTGCCACCACGAATGACCGTGAAGTTAGCGACAGCCTGTGGCTTAAGGGCAGATGTGCCGGACATAAAGTACATATCGTTCGTCATGATCTTAAGTCCTCCCCAATAAGCAATTCTTACAGCAACTATCTAACTTCATCTTATGGACATTAATTCATACCTGAACATCTGTTCTATAAGTAGAATACTCGTACGCTTGTTCGTGTCAAGTAGAAATTAGAACATTTGTTTGAATGTCAAAGCGAACGGGTGTATGATTGCTCAAAACAGAGGAGGAGACATGCCCAAAGAAAAAATCACCAAACGTCAGCAGCAGGCGTTCGATTTCATTTGCGCCTTTACCGCGGCACACGGCTATCCCCCTTCCGTTCGAGAGATAGGCTCAGCTATTGGCCTGTCCTCGCCTTCGACCGTCCACTCTCATCTCCACAAGCTTGAAGAAGCCGGTTACATCAAAAGGGATCCAAATAAGCCACGCACGATAGAAATCTGCGAAGATGTCAATGCGCGAACAAAACAAAACCCAAAGCTTGCAGAGGTAAAGCAGGACGTTAACACAAATACGGTGACTCTCCCGCTCGTTGGTCGCGTAGCTGCTGGCATACCCATTCTCGCCGAACAGAACGTTGAGGAAGTCATGACCCTGCCAACGAACGTTGTGGGCGACTCAAGTTCCTTCATTCTTCGCGTCCGCGGTGAGTCGATGATTAATGCCGGCATTTTTGACGGGGACTATATCGTTGTTCGAGAACAGCATGACGCCCATAACGGAGAGATAGTCGTCGCCCTCATTGAAGATTCCGCAACCGTTAAGACCTTCTACAGGGAAAAGGGTCGCATTCGCCTCCAGCCCGAGAATGACACGATGGAACCCATCTACGTAACGAATCCAACGATTCTCGGTCGTGTCACTGGACTTTTCCGTTCCATGTAGGTCCTCATATGGGTTCAAGACAAAGGGTGCGCGGATATGATTTCCTGCGAGGCATTTCCGTCGTATCGATGGTCGCGTTTCACGCATGCTATGACATCGTTAATATCTGGGATGTTCGTTTAGGCTGGTTTAGGGGCCCGGTGCAGGACGTTTGGCGGGCCTCCATCTCGTGGTGCTTCCTGCTCATCGCGGGAATCATGTGTAGCTACTCGAGAAACAACCTAAAGCGGGCGCTAAAATACCTATTCGTCGCGACTGCCATCTGGATTGCGACGACATTGATTGCTGTGGACACACCTATTAGCTACGGGATCATTTACTGCATGGGTTTCAGCTCACTTCTGGTCTGGGCACTTGAAATACTCTTTCACGATAATCGAGATGCGCGCACGACCGAACTTGACGATCGTGTCTCGAGAGCGAAAAATAATGCAAAATCAAAACGACTCGCAATTGTGGCGGCAACGCTATTCATAGCGTTTTTGCTAACCCTAGACGTGCCGCAAGGCAGGCTTGGACTAGGCATCTTTCGTGGGCCCTACATTGCGCTACCATCGGGTCTCTATACAACAGAAGCGCTGAACTGGCTAGGGTTTCCAGGACCATCATTTGTTTCGGGTGATTACTACCCGCCTATCCCCTACTCGTTTCTGTTCCTCGTAGGTTCAACGCTCGGCTTAATCACGAAGCTTCATGGAGTCCCCAGCATCTTAAATAAGCTAAAGTGCACTCCCCTTGAGTGGATAGGCAGACACGCTCTGGAGATCTACGTGGTTCATCAGCCAATCGTTCTAGCGCTTCTTACCTTGATCTTCAGGTAAAGCTACACGCTACTAACTGGAATCAGAATCCCCCACCTGATAAGGCGCGAGTGTCGCAGCCATACGAGCGGAGACTCTGGCCGTGACAAGCAAGCCCCCGCCTTGATATTGCTCACGAATAATCTGGCAGCGCTCGTGAACCATCTTCATGAGGATGCCCTTTTCATAAGGAATGAGCGCCGTAAGGGTCGTATCTCCAGCGCTCGCCTCCTCCGCAATCCTATGGAGGAGCCCTGCCAAGCCTGTTTCCTCTTTAGCAGAAACGAATACGGCATCAGGATGACAGACACAAAGACTCGAGAGATCATCAGGCACAAGCAAATCGCACTTGTTAAATACAAGCACTCGACGAATTTCCTTCGCCCCTATCTGATCGAGGATCTCGTTAACGGCATCCCGCTTCTTCTCCCAATTGGAATCGCTGGCGTCAACAACCTCAAGTACCAAGTCAGCTTCGTTCACCTCGGCAAGAGTGGACTTAAAGCTCTCGATAAGGCCAGTGGGCAGCTTTTGAATAAAGCCAACCGTATCGGTAATAGTGATCTTGCGTCCTTCAGCCAAATCGATAGAGCGAGTTGTAGGGTCAAGCGTTGCAAATAACTCATCCTTTGCATAGACGCCAGAATCGGTCAGCGCATTAAGCAAGGTTGACTTGCCAGCGTTTGTATAGCCTGCCAACGCAACGCGCCAAATACCAGAGTCCCATCGTGCTTTGCTCTGAGTCTCACGACGCGTCTCAAGCTTGAGAAGTTCGTGCTTTAACGCGGAGATTCTATCCCTGACCAGCCTGCGGTCAACCTCGAGCTGGCTCTCTCCCTGGCCAAACCTGCTACCAATACCGCCGCGAGTCTGCTCGCCCATGAGATGGCTCCACATGCCGCGAAGGCGTGGAAGGAGATACTGCAGCTGGGCAAGCTGGACCTGGAGACGACCCTCTCTGGTCTTGGCATGCCTACCAAAGATATCGAGAATGAGGGCCGTTCGATCAATGACCTTAACTGAGTCACCGAAGATGCGCTCAAGATTAGACTGCTGAGATGGCGAGAGCTCATCATCAAACACGACAACATCGACATCGAGTCTGCGTACCGCGGCGGCAATCTCCTCGGCCTTACCGGAGCCAACAAAGGTCTTCGGAGAAGGAGAGTCGAGTTTTTGAGTCTCCCGCCCAACGACCACACCATCTGCAGTAGCAACGAGTCTCTCGAGTTCATCGAGGGAGTCAGCCATTGGCCAATCGCCCTTGCCAGTATCCACTCCCACTACGAGAGCCCTTTCTGGAACCGGAGCCGTCTCAATAAACTTGAATCTCGGCATGACCGACCACCTCTAAGAAATGAAAGACCCGCTAGCTTCGATAACGAGAGCGGACATCGGATATGATAAGATCAACCGCCTCATCAGGGGAAACGGCATCGAGATCGATCCAGTTCGCCCGCCCGTCTCTACGGAGCCACGAAAGCTGCCGCTTTGCATAATGGCGCGTTCGCCGCTTAATCAATTCGACAGCCTCATCCAGACTAATCTCGCCATCAAGATATTCCAGGATCTCTTTATAGCCAATAGCCTGACGGGCCGTTAGGTCAACTCCGTAACCCCTGGAGACGAGCCCTTCAACCTCAGACACGAGGCCTTGCTCGACCATCATGTTAACGCGCTGGTTGATACGAGCGTAAAGCCTGTCCCTGTCCATGGTGAGAGCCCATATCCTAGCGTCATAGCGAGGCTTTCGGACACGGAGGTTCTCAAGCTGTGCGGAATACTTGACTCCCTGGTCAAGCATTTCAAGGGCGCGGACCACTCGCTTGGAGTTATTAGGGTGAATCGCTTCCGCACCGAGAGGGTCACGCTCATAGAGAAGGTCCCAGATCGCTTGCGCACCCTTATCCTCTAGCATTTGCTCGTAGCGGCCACGAGTGACGCCATGGGTTTCCCCGGTCGGGAATTCCATCTCGTCAACGACAGCGTCAAGATAGAGACCCGTGCCGCCACAAAGTACTGGGATATCTCCCGTAGCCAAGCGCTGATCTATGAGCTTTCTGCAATCCTTCTGGAACCTCGCAACGGAATAGTCCTCGTCGATACCTACGACATCAACCATCTGCAGCGGAACACGTCTCTCTTGAAGAGGAGTCTTAGCAGTACCAATATCCATGCCACGATAAACCTGCATGGAATCGACAGAGATGACGTCACTCCCAAGCTCAAGCGCGACGAGCTCAGAAAGCGAGCTCTTTCCAGAGGCAGTAGGCCCAACAATGCAGACAACGGGACCTCTCAGCCCCTCACTCACCTGGGCTCCCCCACCATCGGTCCGCGCAGATACCAAGTGCGTGCTTCCTTGACCTTCACATCAACGAGCTTACCGACGAGGGAATCGGGTTCGATGCCTTCCGGAGCACGGAAGTGAACGGTCTTGTTCTTCGGGCTGTGACCGACGAGAACATCCCCATCGCGCTTCGAGACGCCCTCCACAAGCGCCTCGACAGTACGACCAAGCTCGACCTGATTGGCATCGAATGCTTGCCGGGCGACAAGCTCAGCCAAGCGGTCGAATCGCTCCTGAATAACCTCACGGGGAGTCGGGTCATCGATTTCCGCTGCCGGGGTACCGGGGCGCTTCGAATAAATGAAGGTGAACGCAGACTCAAAGCCAACCTCTTTCACGAGAGAGAGGGTCTGCTCAAAGTCTTCCTCGGTCTCGCCGGGGAAGCCAACGATGATGTCCGTCGAGAGTGCGATCCCTGGCATCGCGGACTTTATCTGGTCAGCAAGGGCAAGGTAATCCTCACGCGAATAGTGACGATTCATGGCATTAAGGACGCGTGTGGAGCCACTCTGAACCGCAAGATGGAGCTGCGGCATGACGGCAGGAGTCTCGGCCATCGCAAGAATTGTCTCGGGCGAGAGATCCTTGGGGTGAGAACTCGTGAACCGAATGCGTTCGATGCCGGTCTCCCCCACCGCACGGAGAAGTTCGGCAAAACGGGGTGAGCCATAGCGCTGACGACCGAAAGAGTTGACGTTCTGACCAAGAAGGCAGACTTCGCGAACACCATCCTCACGAAGGCGACTTACTTCGTCGACAATGTCCTCGAAAGCGCGATCCCTTTCCCTGCCGCGGACATACGGAACGATGCAGTAACTGCAGAAGTTGTTGCAACCCGTCATGATGGGAACCCAAGCATGCCAAGGAGTCTCACGCCTGCTTGGGAGGTCGCTGGAGAAGCCGGGATCGTCCTCGCTCACGTCCGCCTGAACAGACTTGCCATTACCCTCGAGAGCGCCAGCAAGTAGCTCGGGAAGACTCGAGATGGCCCTCGTGCCAAATACGACATCGACGTTCTTCATATGCTTGCGGATGTTTTCGCCATCCCTCTGGGCGATACAACCTCCAATGGCGACAAGTCTACGCCCACTCGGAGGCACCGGAGCGCTCACCATAGCAGAAACCTGCCCATACAGATGGGTATCCGCCTTCTCGCGAACACAACATGTCATGAAGACGACGATATCCGCCTCATCGGGCGAGGCAACTTCAATACAGCCACACGACCCAAGCACGCCAGAAACGCGCTCAGAGTCATGAAGGTTCATCTGACATCCGAAGGTCTTGACATGATACGTAAGACCAGCAAGAGAACGAGAAGCTTCCACTATGCAACCACCGATCCAACACCCTGCTCAATACGAGTGGCATCCGCAGGGGTAAGCCTATGGACATAAACTGCAATACGAATCGCCGTGCGACTCTGGCCATCAATGTCGATATCAGAGAATGTAGGGGCGCAGGAGATGTCATAGCCGGCAGGAATCAAGAATCCACGCGCAATTGCAACGGCCTTGATAGCCTGGTTAACAGCGCCGGCGCCCACAGACTGGATATTGACCGGCACGCCATCCTTGACCATACCTGCTATGGCACCCGCGACAGAGGCGGGAGACGACTTGCTCGAGACCTTTAGGTAGTCCATGGGTAAAGCTCCTGTCGTGTACTGGAATAATTCGAGTGCAGTTGTGCTGCGATAGTTGACAAAGAAACCGCGATGAGACACGCGAGATATACCGCGTCAGTCTTCTTTCTCAAGGTCAAACGTTACGACTACCTTATCATGCGAGACGCTAATCCTCGGGTCGCCAGCAAGGGCGAGATAATAGCGCTCAGACAATATAGAGAAGTCTCGTTCCATAATACGCGCGAATTCCTCGGTGTCGTCTTTAGATATACGAAGGCCCCTACGGTCACGCGTAAGATCGATTTCCCTTGGACCAGGGGTGCCACCCTGATGAGTGAGCCTATTTGCGACCGATCTGAGCGGCTTAATTTGACCAGCGAGAATACGATGAGCAGTCCGCTCCGAAATGTAGAGACCTAGTGACTCGGCGATAGACGCAAGCTCGTGGGCATCTCCAGCAACAGCAGGACGATCAATCACTCTAACCGCATTGATGTCATCAACGAATAGAAGGCGAGAGCGATCCGGCGATTCATTGGTGAGGGCGCGCATGGTGGCAAGCACCTCAGCCGCAGACCCGAGAAACACTTCGCACACCCCACGCTCTTCAAGCGCGAACTCACAGCTCGTTCGGATTATGTTTTTGGGACCACGAAGTCTGGGTTCACCCTCGTCTCCGCGACCGATAGTCGGCCACGTGCTTTGATCCTTGCGCTCGGTCAAAGCCGTTGTGTCCGAGACGACACGAATAGAAGAGCCGAGCCCTAAGCCAGAGGCCATGACATCGGAGCTCTTAGAATTCTCTCGAATGGAGAACAGGGCCATGCCTCTTCCATGCACACCCCATCTGTCCATATGCACCGAATCGAGCTTGGACGTAACTCGCGCATCAAAAATCTTCTTACGCATGGAATCAGGAAGGCCAGAGCCATCATCAATCATGACGATGCTGCGCTCGTCACCTTCGCGATTTGTAGCTACGAATATGGTGTGGGCACCGGCGTCACGAGAATTACGGAGCATCTCGATGACAACGTCCTCGGCACAGCGAATGTCATGCTTCGCCTGCCTTCGCTCTGCCTCGCCGACACGAAGTCTGACGAAGCCGTTGCCCAGGGACTCTTCAACCCTAATGGCAGAATCCCCTGAAACGCTTGCAACGAAATCAGCGAGCGAGGGAGTCCCCTTCGAGGCACCCTCGCTCACGAAATCTGTTCTATCTTCAGCCATTCGATGGTAAGTGACGTCTACTTGGCAACGTCAACGGCGCGAGATTCGCGAATGACAACGACGCGGACCTGGCCGGGGTACTCCATCTCGTCCTCGATCTGCTTGGCGATGTCATGAGCGAGCACCGTGGCCTCGGCATCAGAGATCCTCTCGGGCTGGACCATGACGTGAAGCTCACGACCGGCCTGCATGGCATAGGTACGCTCAACGCCATCGTGGGCGTTCGAAATCTCCTCGAGCTTCTGGAGACGCTTGATGTAGGTCTCAGCGCTCTCGCGGCGAGCACCAGGACGAGCGGCGGAAACGGCGTCAGCGGCCATCACGAGCTGATCAAGGATGGTGTTGGGCTCAACGTCTGCGTGGTGAGCCTCGATAGCGTGTACGACCTCAGGGCGCTCGCCATAACGACGGGCAAGATCCGCGCCGATAACGGCGTGCGGCCCCTCAACCTCATGGTCGATCGCCTTGCCGATGTCGTGGAGAAGACCAGCGCGCTTGGGAAGCGTCGGGTCGAGACCGAGCTCGGAGGCCATGATGCCGCAAAGCTCAGAAACCTGCTTGGAGTGCGAGAGGACATTCTGTCCAAAGGAGGTGCGATAGCGAAGGGCACCAAGAGTCTTTACGATCTCAGGGTGAAGGTCGTGGATCCCGGCGTCAAAGGCTGCCTGCTCGCCGGCCTCCTGAACCCTCTGCCGCACGAGAGTCTCCGCCTTCTTGTACATCTCCTCGATGCGGGCGGGGTGAATGCGGCCATCTGCAATCAGGTTTTCAAGAGCGACGCGAGCCGTCTCGCGGCGAACGGGCTCGAAGCTGGAGAGAAGCACCGTCTCAGGCGTATCGTCAATCACGAGAGAAACGCCGGAAACCTGCTCGAAGGTGCGAATGTTTCGACCCTCGCGACCGATGATGCGGCCCTTGAGGTCATCAGAGGGAATGTGAACCGTGGTTACCGTGACCTCACCTGCCTGATCGGCGGCACAACGCTGAATAGCCGTAGTAACGATCTCGCGAGCGGTCTTGTCCGCCTGGGCGCGAGCACGCTGCTCACTCTCGCGAAGGATCTGCGCCTCTTCGCGAACGGTATCCTTGCGGACGCGGTCCAGAAGCTCCTTGTGAGCTTCGTCAGTGGAAAGGGCGGCAATGCGCTCGAGCTCTGTGGTCTGCTGCTTCATGAGCTCGTCAAGGTCAGACTGGCGGCGGTCAAGCTGGCCGGCCTGACTAGAGAGCTGGTGCTCGCGGCGATCAAGGGCATCATTACGGCGGTCAAGAGACTCTTCGCGCTGCATGATGCGGCTTTCCATGGATCGAAGCTCGCTCTTGCGCTGCTTATCCTCAGCCTCGGCGGCCTGACGCTGCTTGAGGATGTCCTCTTTAGCGGCGAGAACAGCCTCCTTCTTCGTGGTCTCCGCCTGACGCTCTGCCTCGTGGGTGATCTGCTTGGCCTTTTCCTCGGCCTCAGAAACCTGGCGATTCGCATCCTGAACTCGAGCGGAGTTCTGCCCGTTGACGAGGAAGTGCGAAATTGCAAAACCAATTGCAAGCGCAACAAGCGCTGCGATAAAGACGATCTCGATGCCCATAGAGACTCCTAGGAAACGTTTGGTGATGGTGTTCAGGAAACCGTCCCACAATGAGACAGAGCCCACCATCCGAGCCAATCCCGGCGTCTATGCTTATGCGAACATCGCAGATACATGAACAAAGAGTACGCCTGCCGCGATTATGCCGGCGGACGGGATAAACCCAAATGGTTGTTCTATTTTATGGTTAACCGAATATTCAGTCAACGTTATGTAACGTCGCCCATCAAGTGCGAACAAGTGAGAAGGCGAATAGCAGCAGCCCGCGCAAATGCCGCGGACGGCATCCTCTGCCTTGGATGGAATCAGCAAGCGCCGTCTTCTCGAGCTCTGGCCAGATAATCCGAAACGACAGACGTGCAAACGGAAATTGGATACCCCTTAGAACAGAGGAACCTCACGAGCTTCTGATATGGATTCTTCTCAGGGATACGCCTTCGCTCGAGGAGTTCGAGAGCGCGTTTCTCGGGGCTCTCGTCATCAAGAAACTCCTCAGGCCAGCCAACGACGTAAGACAACGTTACGCCACGATGCGCAAGCTCGCGCTCGATACGAACTGGCCCCCAGCCAGCAGATAGTTTCATGCGAATAAAGGAGCCTGCAAACCTCTCGTCATCAATAACCCTGAGGGTGACCGCCTTTTCGATAGCACGACGCGCACAGTCACGCGTATAACCGTCTCTAACGAGCTTGTCCTCGGCCTCCTTGGAAGAATATTCCCTACGAGAAACCATATCGACCAAGCGCTCCCATGCACAGGAATACCCGAGCTCACGAATGATGTACATGAGCTCGGCATGGCTCTGCGGCTCTTGGGAATCAGATGATTCGAGCTTCCTAGCTACGGGCACAGGAATATAAATGTTATCGAAGCCCTCTGAGGCAACGACCACCTTGGGCTTACGCTGGCCCAAGGCAGCCGCTCTGTCTGGATAGGTCGCAGACCAACAAAAACCGGAGGACGCATGATGCTCATGCGGCTCCCCCGGCCTGATGGCCTTGCGAACGCGACTACTCGGCACCGTCAGCCTCGGGCGAGGCGGCCTCAGGAGAATTCTCCTCCGGGGCGTCAACAAGGCCCACGGCGACCCTCACGCGGTTCTCGATCTCTTCGCGCAGATCAGGATGACTACGGAGCATCTCCTTGGCGGCCTCTCGACCCTGCCCAAGACGCTCGCCCTCGTAGGTATACCAGGCACCAGACTTATTGACGACGTTCTTCTCGACACCAAGGTCAAGAATCGAGCCTTCCTTCGAGATGCCCGTGCCATACATGATGTCAAACTCGGCGACCTTAAACGGAGGTGCGACCTTGTTCTTGACGACCTTCACGCGAACGCGGTTGCCGATAATTTCGCCGCCCTGCTTGATGGAATCAACGCGACGGATATCCATGCGAACGGAAGAGAAGAACTTGAGGGCACGGCCGCCCGGCGTTGTCTCGGGGTTACCGAACATGACACCGATCTTCTCGCGAAGCTGGTTGATGAAAATGCAGGTCGTATTCGACTTGGAGAGAGAGCCGGCAAGCTTACGGAGTGCCTGGCTCATAAGACGAGCCTGAAGGCCAACCGTGGTATCGCCAATCTCGCCCTCGATCTCAGCTCTGGGAACTAGGGCGGCGACGGAGTCGACGACTACGACATCAATCGCCCCAGACCTGACGAGCATGTCGCAAATCTCAAGCGCCTGCTCGCCGGTATCCGGCTGGGAGATCAGGACCTCGTCGATATCAACGCCGATGCGGGCGGCATAGCCGGGATCAAGAGCATGCTCCGCGTCGATAAAGGCAACGACGCCGCCCATGGCCTGAGCCTCCGCAAGGATCTCAAGGGAAAGGGTGGTCTTACCAGAGGACTCAGGACCGTAAATCTCAATGATGCGACCACGCGGAACGCCGCCGATGCCAAGCGCAGCGTCAAGGGCAATAGAACCGGTGGGAATGGCATCAACGTGGAGGTCTGGGCCACCATCACCGAACTTCATGATTGCGCCCTTGCCAAACTTCTTCTCGATCTCCGCAGTTGTGGATTCGATCATCTCCTCGCGAGCCTTGCCCGTTGTGGGCGCGTGAATCTCGCGAGACGTACCGCAGGACTTTGCCATTTCCTCGTTCCCTTCCATTGTCGTCCTCCATATAGTACGCGAACGTTCGTTCGTGGTCAACAGGACGGGGAAAGCGTATAACGAGTAAACTCGACACTTCCTTGCAACCCTCAGACAGAAACCTGACACCCAAGCTCAGAATCATCATGAAGACAGAAAGACGCCGCCCGCCAATCTGCGAACGGCGCCATATTGAGCCCAGATGGCAAACCTTACAAACCACGGAGTTAAGGTTGACCAGAGTGCGATTAAGAGACACGGCCTACAGAGCGAGCTATAGAGCCTCAAAGATAAGATCGAGCGCACGCATGACGGACTGAAGCCTAACCTGGTCTCGATTCCCCTCGAAGACCTCGCTGACCACACGCACCTCATCACCGAACGAAAGGCCAAACCAAACTAGACCCACGGGCTTACCGGGAACAGCGCCTCCCGGGCCAGCAATGCCGGTCACGCTAACCGCCACATCGCAATCAAGCGCGCGACGAGCGCCGGTAGCCATCTCAGACGCGCACTCAGAAGAAACCGCACCCACGCACTCGAGGGTCTCATGCGAAACGCCAAGCAGCGCCTCCTTCACCGAGCACGCATAGCTACCCACGGCGCCCATGACGACGTCAGACGAACCGGGGATAGCGGTGAGGGCACCCTCGACAAGACCTCCGGTGCAACTCTCGGCGGTGCCAATAGTGAGACCCTTCGCACGAGCGGCCTCAAGAACGCCCTCAGCCTTCTTGGTGACGTCATCCCAGGTCAGAGGCGAAGATTCAGCGCCTGCCTCATTGGCAGGATCCTCGTCGACAAGAGAGGACCACGCCTTCATGAAATAGTCCACGCCACTCCAGATCGTAAGGAGCACGGCGACAAACAGGGCTGCATAGGCAAGATAGATAAGCAAGGTATGCAGAATCGTGTCCGCAGGCAGCGCAAGCGCCAGAAGATTGGTACAAATGGCTCCCATGGTGGTGGCGGTCTTCCACTTGCCAAGGTCGCTTGCGGCGATAACAACCCCCTTGGAAGCCACGACCATGCGAAGGCCGCTAACGAGGAACTCTCGCGACACGATTACGAGCAGAGGCCACGTAACAGGCTCACCGCGTTCAAGCAGGTAGCACAAAGAAACGATGACGATGAGCTTATCGGCAATCGGATCGAGGAACTTACCGAAGGTGGTCACCTCGTTGCGGCTCCTCGCGAGGTACCCATCGAGCTTGTCGGTAAGGGAAAGAAGGCAGAACACGGCAAATACCGCAAACATGCCCCAGGAAATGCCCTCGGTGGGCACCTTACCGCCAAGGACCTCGGCCATGAGAAGCCATATGGGAACGAAGACGACTCGAACACAGGTGACACTGTTAGCGGGAGTCCAGATGGAATGGCCCTTCTTGATGTCAGTCATTTAGTCCTCCTCATCAGGAGACACGATCTCGCCCTCCAGTTCGTAACAGAAAGCCTCGGTCAGCAGCACGCGAACGACGTCTCCGACAGAAGCCTCCCCCTCCGGGATGTGAACCGCGCCGTCACAGTCGGGAGCCTGGAACCAAGCGTGACCAATGAGCTCGGGCTCGTCTCCGTCCGTATCGACGCCGTCGATGATGACGTCGACAACCTCGCCGACGTGGCTCGCCGTCGCGGAGAAACCAAGCTCCTCCGCGACGTCAATCAGGCGCTGAGTACGCTCGAGCTTCGTCTCCTCGTCAACTTGGCCATCCATCTCGGCGCCGCGCGTGCCCTCTTCGGGCGAATAGGCAAAGACGCTGGTGTAATCAAACTCCTCCTTGGAGATGAACTCGAGAAGCTCCTCGAACTCGTCGTCGGTCTCTCCGGGGAATCCGGCCATACCGGTCGTACGCAGAACCATACCGGGGATCTCGCGGCGAAGACGCGCGAACAGATCGGAGTACTCCTCGGCGCTACCGGAACGGTTCATGCTCTTGAGCACGCGAGCGTTGCAATGCTGGATGGGAATGTCAATATACGGGAGAACCTCGGGCGTATCCCGAATCGCAGCAATGAGCTCGTCAGTCATGCCCTCTGGCTGGAGATACAGAACGCGCAGCCATGCGCCGTACGGCCTCACGACTTCCGCAAGGCGCACGAGAAGGCTCGCAAGGGTGTCGTCCTCGCCAAGGTCCTTGCCCCAAATGCCCGTATCCTGGCCAATGAGAACGAACTCCCTGACGCCCTGCTCCGCAAGGGTCTTGACCTCGGCGACGATCTCGCCATAAGGCCTCGAGGCATAACGCCCTCGAATATAGGGGATCGCGCAGAAGGAGCAGAAACGGTCGCATCCATCAGAGATCTTGATGTACGCGCTCGCGCCCTCAACGGTTCGGAGCGGCTCGGCAAGCGGACCGGCAGCGGAGCCCTCGGCAGCTGGGACAAGGGATTCTCTGCCCAGGACAGCGTCAATGACCCCAACGATCCCGTCCTCGGCATCCGCCCGAACGAAAGCAGCGACCTCGGGGAGCTCGGTAGGAAGGTCGTCTCCGTATCTTGAGGGGACGCACCCGCACATGACGATGGGACGCTCGCGAACGCCCTCGCTGGCAGCCTCGGCAAGCTCAAGCGTACGCTCGACGCTCTCAGAGGTGGCGCTAGCAAGGAAGGAGCAGGTGTTGACGATGACCGCATCCGCATCGGCCACGTCATCGGCCTCTCCATAACCGGCTCGCAGCAGGAGGCTGCGCATACGGTCAGTGTCGACCTCATTCTTCGCACATCCGAGCGTTACGAAAAGAATCAGGGGGGCGTCAGCCTCATTGGCATTGCTCATCGTCATACGATGCCTTTCTTGCAAAAGACTCCCAACGGCCTGCGCCGCACAGAAGGAGTCAACATACGTTTCTTATCTCTGCGTCCAACTGTTAGAGCGCCCCGAATAAACATCTGGGGCACGCACATCCTAGCGATAGTTGTTGAACTGAAGGGGAATACCGTAGTCCTGGTCGCGAAGGAAGGCGATAACCTCCTGGAGCGCGTCTCTGGAAGCGCTCGCCACGCGGAGCTTATCATCTTCGACGGTAGCCTTCACCTTGAGCTTGAGATCGCGGATATCCTTCGAAATCTTT
This sequence comes from uncultured Coriobacteriaceae bacterium, assembly GCA_900544655.1. GTDB lineage: Bacteria > Actinomycetota > Coriobacteriia > Coriobacteriales > Atopobiaceae > Parolsenella. Next base: position 54,341 of record UQWE01000001.1, on the reverse strand, counting down.
TTCGCGCACTCCTTGTCAATGCCCTGGACGATGTGGCCAACGACGCGAACGCTACCACCCGAGGCAGCCTGAGGCTTATCCCAGCTCAAGCTCTTGAGATCGACCTGACGCTTAACGAGGCGCCCGTTGAAGACGTCGATGACCTGCTTTGCGACAAACTCGGCCGGGGCGCTGACGGTCACGATGGCATCGGCCTTCGAAAGTTCGATGGAAGCACCGGAACCCTTCAGGTCATAACGCTGCGTTAGCTCGCGAGCGGTCTGCTGATAGGCGTTGTCGACCTCTTGCATATCAACGGTGGAGACGACGTCGAAACTGGAATCCTTTGCCATGTGGCATCCCTTCGGGGCGATAGCCCAGCTAGTGAGTACGAAATTGAATAGGCGCTATTCCTCGGAAGAATCCGAGTCATCGTCAGATGAACCAGCGGAAGCCGTCGCCGACGCCGTCGTGGCCGCAGAGGGATTCGTGCCCTGAATAGTGACGGAGGACACGCCCGCGCTCTTGCTGCCAAAGGTCTGACGCTCACCATTCTTCGTGACGGTAACGACTCCCGGATCGCTCACGCGAATCTCGATGTTCTTCGTGACCGTATACTCCTCGGACCAAGCGCCCGTGATGGACTCCGCAACCTTCTGCTCGCCGTCACATGTGATTTCGACCCATGTCGTCGCGCCTTCATCCACTGAAACCGCGACTTTGGTCACCTGAGAGGCGGCGGCAGCGCTCGACGCGGCCTTCCTCTCCGCAGCGTCGGAGAGAACTTGTTGCTCGAGCGTCGAGGCGGTAGTCGCGGCCTGAGCGGTATCGGAAGTGACGGCAGTTACCACGTCGACCTTGCCATTATCGCTCTTCGAAGAGGCGCACGAGCGAACCGAAGAAGAGATGATAAGGATCAGAACGACTGCCAGGGCAATCGCGATGAGCGCAACGACACGCCTCGGGTCCGAGGTGAAAGCCTGGATGAAGCCAGCGAAGCCACTAGCCTGCGGTTGATTGTTGCGTGAGCGAAGGTCGCGGGAGCGATTGGGCTGAGTACGCCTCTTAACATTGGGGCGCTCAGGCGTGGGCACATTGCGAGAACCCGGGCGGCCCGCACGTGTGGAAGAAGGACGATACGGACGCGGCTCAGAGTCAAAGCGAAGGTCATCACGATACTGACCTGCATTCACACGACGCGTAGTCACATCCCCACCGGGAAGCTCGCGACCACGAGAGTACCCACCCTGACCGGAATATCTAGAAGAGCCATGCGATGAGCCGTAGGACTCCCCGTCGCCGCGGGAGCGCCTCGCATAGCCAGCCTCGCGAGCGCGACGATCGCGATCGGGCTCGTTGGGATCGCGTCGCGTATAGCGACGATCTTGTTCCTGCGAGCCGCGATATCCGGCATATACGGATTGCCCGTAACGATATGTCCCGGGCTGCGTGGGAGAAGCGTAGGAGTTACCACGAGAGGAATACTCAGAACGATAGTCATAGCGAGTACGCGGCATGCCGGCAGAATCATCCTGTCCAGACGGAAGTGCCGACGGAGTCATAGAGACGGGCTTGATGATGTTCGTGGCCGAAGCAGCGCCCTTATAAGAGGGCTCATCCGAAAGGCTCGCAAGACCAGAGGGGGCGCGGCCGGTAACGCCGGCGACATACTCGGCGTGCTCTCGCTCATAGAGCTCGCTAATCTCACGAGAGTCAAGGCCAAGGTACCTCGCATAGCTAGAAACCATGCCCTGGGCATAGCCTAAAGCGGGAAGATGATCGAAGTCGCCGGCCTCGAACGCCTCAAGCACGCTTTCGCGCATGCGAAGCACCTTGGCCGCCTGCGGAATCGAGAGGCGCAGCTGCCTGCGACGATTGTAAAGAATTTCGGCATAACGATAACGAGCCACTGGCCTATCTACACCTCCCTATAGGCCGCCTCGGCAGCCCTAAGTTCTTCGAGTCCGTCGGCATCAAGGAGGACCTCACGGGGCTTTGAACCATCCGGGGGGCCAACGATGCCCTTCTGTTCGAGGTTATCCATAATTCTTCCGGCCCTAGCGTACCCCACCTTAAGCCGTCTCTGAAGGCCACTTGTGGAACCTAGCTGAGAGTCCACAACAACTTGGGCAGCTTCCCACACGAGAGGGTCGTCGTCCTCCATGCCCTCCGCGGTAGCGGCTCCACCCGCGGCAGCAGGCGCAACCGCAGATAGAATCTCGGCGTGATACTCAGGCTCACGCTGGTCACGAATGAAGGAGACGACGTTTTCGATCTCATCGTCGCTGGCATAGGCGCCAAGGACACGGCGAAGAACGCCTCCACTCTTGCGGAAGAGCATGTCTCCCCTACCCATGAGCCTCTCCGCACCGGTCTGATCGAGAATGACGCGAGAGTCAATGGAAGACGAGACCTTAAGGGCAACGCGAGTGTCAACGTTCGACTTGATGAGGCCCGTGACGACGTCTGCCGAGGGACGCTGCGTGGCCAGCACAAGGTGAATGCCCGCCGCACGAGCCAGTTGCGCGATACGGACGATCGAGGCCTCGACGTCCTTGCCGGCAACCATCATGAGGTCACTCAGTTCGTCGATGACGATGACGAGGTACGGCATCGGCTTGGGCGGATTCTCCATGTCGGCGAACTTGCCGTCCTCGACCATCTTGTTATAGACCTTCACATCGCGAGCGCCGGCCCTCTCGAAGACCTTGAGGCGACGGTCCATCTCGGTGACGGCCCACTGCAGGGCGCTCGCAGCCTGCCTGGGCTCGGTCACGACCGGCACATACAGATGCGGAAGACCCGCATAGCAGGAGAACTCGACGCGCTTGGGGTCGACGAGAATCAGACGCACCTGCTCGGGCGTGGTGCGCATGATAAGCGACATGATGATCGCGTTAATAAGCACCGACTTACCAGAGCCCGTGGTACCAGCGACGAGCATGTGCGGCATGCGCGCAAGGTCTGCGACGACTGGCGCACCCTCTGAGTCCCTTCCGATCGCAAACTCGAGAGGACCGCCCTGCGCATACGGGAGAACGTCGCCCAGGCAGACGTTCTGACGCCTCTTATTGGGAATCTCGATGCCCACAAGCGACGTACCCGGGATGGGCGCAAAGATACGAACGGACTCAGACGCAAGCGAGAGCTGGATGTCATCCTGCAGATTCGTGATCTTGTTGACGCGCTCGCCCTCGCCCATCTCAATCTTGAAGGTCGTGACAAGAGGACCAGCCGTCCAACCAGAGACACGACTCGTGAGGCCGAACTCCTCGAGAGTCGACTGCAGGCGCCTCGCCGTACGCTCGAGCTCGGCGTCCGTGCTTGCGGAGCTGGCAGAATTGGGGTTGTTCGAAAGAAGCGAAAGCGGCGGCAACGTGAAATCATCCGATGCGTCACCCGGGCGCGACGGCGAATCGGGGGCCGCAGCGACACGCTTGCGAGATCCCCTGCCAGGCTTTGCCTTTGCGGGAGAAGCGGCCTTCTTTGCCTCCCTGTACGCGTCCACGTCGGCACCTGCCTTGGCGGCCGTATCGATAAGGAACGACGGGACAGCGGTCGCAGGGGCCGCGCCTGCAGGAGATTTGACCTCCCCCTCGTCAAAGGGGGCGTCCCAAATGGTCGGCTCGGCAGAGGACGACTCGGCATCGTCGGAAGCGGCGGCGGTCTCAGCGGGAGCAAGCTCCTCCCTAACGGCGGTGTCGGGCAAGGCGCCGCCAGCGGGACACTCGCCCTCGATGTCTAGCTTAGGGTGGCGCTTACGCCGAAGCACCGAAGTCTTGGGCTCGGGCTCGGAAGCGACACCAAGGGGCATCGTAGCCGTAGCGTGATCGACGTGATCAGGCGAGGAAGCGCCGCGACGGAGGACGGACGTCTTGCGAGAGCCGATATACGATGTCGCAGGCTCTTCCACAGACGGCATCTCAGGCTCGAGAGAATCGACCCACGGCTCTTCCTCGACCAAAGATGCCTGGAGCTGATTCGCGCGCTCGGTGCGACGACGAGTCGCTCCCCTCTCTCGAGCCGCGACGAACTTATCGGCAGCAACCCCCATAGAGCGCTGGATACGAAGGGCGAGCTTCGAGATGGAGAAGCCGCACACCACGAGGCCGCAGATGGCGAGTCCCACGAGGAGGACCATGCCGACGACCTGCCCCATAAACGTAAGCAGGAGCCAAGCAACACCCGACCCGACATATCCGCCATATGCAATGGCAACGTCAGCGGAAAGGACCGCATCAGCACTCGCCGCGGCACCAGGAGAGAGGATGGACAGCATCGAAAGGACCGAAAGCACAACCATTGCAAGGCCAGCGGCCACGCGCGCGACGATTGAGGAATCCGTAGGGAGGAACATCGTCACGGCAAAGAGGATCAGCGCGATCGGCACGAGAAGCGCGCCCTCGCCAAAGCCAAGGCGCAGGCCCTCCGCCACGGCTCGAGTGAGAACCGCATCGCTCGTGGAGACGAGCGCGGCGATCATCGCAACCGCGACGACAATGATTATGACGCCGACGAGGTCGTTCGCCATACCGGAAGAGACGTCCGCCGAAGCGGGCCCCCTCCGCGAGCTTCTGTTCTGTTGTGCGTTTGAGCTGCGTTTCGCGGGCATGCTGGACTAGACCTCCATGACGACCGGAATGATCATCGGGCGGGTGTGGGTCTTAGACCAGAGGTAGTTCATGAGCGAGTTGCGGACGGCCTTGCGCAGGACGTCGACAGAAGGACTGCCCTGGTTGTTCTTATCAACCGTGGAGCGAACAAGGTCCTCGATGCCGGCAAGGAGTTCGTCATCGCTCGAGAACGAGACGCCGCGGCTGGAAACATCGACGTCAGCGACCTTGAGGGAGCGACTCTTGAGCATGACGACGCAGGTGACGATTCCGTCCTGGGCGAGCTTCTGACGGTCGCGAAGAACGACGGGGTCAGTATCACCGATACGAAGACCGTCAACGTAGATAATGCCGGAATCGACGCTGGGGCCAAGCGTGACCTTGCCGTCACGCATCTGGAGAGAGTCGCCGTTGTCGAGTAGCCAGATGTTCTCGCGGGGAACGCCTACGGATTCTGCGAGCTTCGCGTGAGCGCGAAGGTGGACGGCCTCGCCATGGACGGGCATGAAGTTGCGCGGATGCACCATAGCGAGCATGAGCTTGAGCTCCTCCTGGCGACCGTGGCCAGAAACGTGCACGACGGCGTTTGACTTGTCGAAGACCTCGCAGCCGATCTTGGACAGCGAGTTGATAATGCCCTGAACGCTCTTCTCGTTGCCGGGAACGGGCGTGGCGGAGATGATGACGGTGTCGCCTTCGCAGATGGAGAGGCTCTTGTGCTCGCCATTCGCCATGCGAGCGAGCGCGGAGAGGGGCTCGCCCTGGCTACCGGTGCAGAGAACGACGATCTTGTCCTCGGGGATGTCGCGGAGCTCGAACGCATCCAGGATGTCCTCGTCAGCGATCTTTAGATAGCCGAGCTGACGGGCGATCTTGGTGTTAGTCACCATGGAACGACCGGTCACGACGACCTTGCGGCCGACCGCAGTGGCGGCATCGCAGACCTGCTGGAGACGGTGGATGTGGCTGGAGAAGCTCGCGACGAACACGCGACCGGGGGCGTTCTTGATAATGTGCCTGAGCGCGGCGCCCACCGTGGCCTCGCTGGGGGTGAAGCCAGGGATGTTGGCGTTCGTGGAATCAGAAAGCAGAAGGTCGACGCCCTGCTTGGCAAACTTGTTGATGGCGTTGTAGTTGGGCTTGACGCCGTCGATGGGCGTCTGGTCGAGCTTGAAGTCGCCCGTGTGCATGACGGTACCGGCAGGCGTCTTGATATAGAGGCCGAGCGCGCCGGGGATCGAGTGCGTCATCGCGAAGAACTGAAGCGTGAAGCAGCCGAGGTTGAGGCTGGAGCCATCAGTGACCTCACGGAACTTCGGGCTCTTGATGTTGTGCTCGGCGAGCTTGCCCTCAATCATGCCAAGCGTGAGCTTGCTCGAAAAGATGGGCACCTTGCGCGTGAGGTCCATGAGGAGGTACGGGAGCGCGCCCGTGTGGTCCTCGTGGCCGTGGGTGATCACGATGCCACGGAGCTTATCCTCGTTCTCGAGGACATAGGTGTAGTCAGGAAGGACGAGGTCGATTCCAGGCTGATCATCATCGGGGAACATGAGGCCAGCGTCGACGAGGACCATGTCATCGCCGCACTCGAACGCGGTCATGTTCTTTCCGATGCCATCAAGGCCGCCAAGCGGGATGATCTTGAGCGTCGGGGTCTTTGACATATGTGAGGAATTCCTCCTTGGTCTAGGGACTGAAAAGGTATAGCGGCGAAGCCGCGTCTTCGTGAGTGTGGGGGAAGGCATCGAACGCGCCTTCTGCAACCAAATGATTATAACAGCGAAGGGAGGGTCCCAAAAGAGGACCCTCCCTTCACATGCGGTGTCAACCAGGAATTAACCTGTCTAACTTCCGCAATTCATGCGATTAGCCCTCGTGGTGACGACGCGGGGCACGGCCAACGTTGCCATTGTCACCGGGGTGACGGCGCGGCTTGCGCTCGCCCCTCTCCTCGCGCTTGCCCTCGTGGTGGGAAGCGGGCTTGGAGCCGTTGGGAGCCTCGGGCTTGTCGATGCGATCAAGGCTGATCTTGCCCTTCTCGTCGACCTCGAGGACGCGCACCTTGACCTCGTCGCCGACGGAGAGGACGTCCTCGACCTTGTCAACGCGGCCCTGGGCAACGCGAGAGATGTGAAGCAGGCCGTCCTTGCCGGGAAGGAGCTCGACGAAGGCACCGAAGGGCTGGATGCCGACAACGCGGCCCAGGTACTCCTCGCCCACCTCGGGGACCTTGACGATGGCCTTGATGCGGGCGGCGGCGTCCTCGGCAGCACCATCGGTGCCGGCGATGAAGACGTTACCGTCCTCCTGGATGTCAATCGTGGCGCCCGTGTCATCCTGGATGCCACGGATGACCTTGCCGCCGGAGCCGATGACGTCGCGAATCTTGTCAGTCGGGATCTGGATGGTGATGATCTGCGGAGCGGTGTCCTTCGGGGTCTCGCGAGGTGCGGGGATCTCGTCGAGCATGGCCTTCAGGATGAAGGCACGGCCCTCGTGAGCCTGGTGCAGGGCCTGGGTCAGGATCTCGGGAGTGAGGCCGGTGGCCTTGTTGTCCATCTGCATGGCGGTGATGCCACGCTCGGTGCCGGTCACCTTGAAGTCCATGTCGCCAAGGAAGTCCTCGAGGCCCTGGATGTCGGACAGGACGACGGTCTTGCCCTCCTCCTGGATGAGGCCCATGGCGATGCCGGAGACGGGGCGCTTCAGGGGAACGCCGGCGTCCATGAGAGCGAGGGTGGAGCCGCAGGTGGACGCCATCGAGGAAGAGCCATTAGACTCCATGACCTCAGAGACGACGCGAATGGTGTAGGGGAACTCCTCCTCGGAGGGAATCACCGGGAGAAGCGCGCGCTCGGCAAGGTTGCCATGGCCGATCTCGCGACGCTTCGGGCTGCCCATGCGGCCGGTCTCGCCGGTGCAGTAGGGCGGGAAGTTGTAGTGGTGGATGTAGCGCTTGCCGTCAACCGGCTCGATGGTGTCAAGGCGCTGCCACTCGTTGAGCATGCCGAGGGTGCAGACGGAGAGGACCTGGGTCTGACCGCGCTGGAAGAGGCCAGAGCCGTGAACCAGCGGCAGGTAGTCAGGCTTGACCATGAGCGGGCGAATCTCGTCGGCGGCACGGCCGTCGACGCGCTCGCCGGTCTCGACGACCATGATGCGCATGGCGTGCTTCTCGAGGCTCTTGAGCTCGACGGGGATCTCGCGGCTGTACTCGACCTGCTCCTCGGGCGTGAACTCGTCCTTGATGGCGGCCTTGAGCTGCTCGACCTTACCGATGCGGGAGAGCTTGTCGGCGTCCTTGAGGGCGGCGCTCATCTCGTCATAGTGGGCAAAGACCTTGTCGTGGACGTAGGCTACGGGCTCGTCATAGACGTACTCGCGCTTGACGATCGGGCCGTTGGCCTCCTCGTACTTGGCGAAGAACTTTTCCTGCTCCTCGCAGAAGGCGGCAATGGCCTCCTGGCCGAAGGCCATGGCGGCAAGCATGTCATCCTCGGAGATTTCGTCGGCGGAAGCCTCGAGCATGGAGATGTAGGTGGTGGAACCAGCGAGCTCGAGGTCGAGGTCGGAGGCATCACGCTCCTCGTAGGTCGGGTTCACGATGAACTCGCCCGTCTCGGGGTCACGGCCGATGCGCACGCAGGCCAACGGACCCTCGAAGGGCACGCCACCCACGGTGAAGGCGGAGCTAGCGGCCATGACGCACATGGTGTCGACCGGGTTGATCTGATCAGCCACGAGGGAGGTCGCGACGACCTGGACCTCGTTGCGGAAGCCGGCCGGGAAGGACGGACGCAGCGGACGGTCGATCATGCGAGCGGTGAGGGTGGCCTTCTCGGACGGACGGGCCTCGCGCTTGAGGTAGCCGCCGGGGATGCGACCCACGGCGTACATCTTCTCGATGAAGTCAACCGTGAGCGGGAAGAAGTCGTAATCCTTGCGCTCCTTGGAGACGACGGCGGTGACGAGCACCGTCGAGTCGCCCTGCTTGACGAGAACGGCACCCGTGGCCTGCTTCGCAAGCTCGCCGGTCTCAAGCACGTAGTGCTTGCCGTAGAGGTCAAACTCGTGTGTAACCTTTGCCATTTCTTTCCCTTATCTCCGCCTGCCACGTTGCAGACGGGCCGTCTGCGGACTCCGAGAACGAGTGGATCCCATTCTCGCTTGGTCTGGCGCGGCAACGTCGCGCAAGCCCGCCGTGCCCAGACCCTTGGGCACACGATATGAAAAGGGGCGCCTGAGGCGCCCCGTAGGTCCCGCTAATTAGATGTTGTCGCGGATGCCAAGCTTGGCGATGAGCTCACGGTACTCGTTGATGTCGTTCTTCTTGATGTAGGAGAGGAGACGACGACGCTTACCAACGAGCATGAGAAGGCCACGACGGGTGTGGAAGTCCTTCTTGTGGGACTTCATGTGCTCGGTGAGCTCGTGGATACGGTCGGTGAGGATGGCGACCTGAACGGCGGCGGAACCGGAGTCCTGCTCGTTCTTGCCGTACTGCTTGATGAGCTCGGCCTTACGCTCCTTGGAGATGGTCATGATGACACCTTTCTCTCTCGTTCGCCCCAGACTGGGATCGACGCCGGTGTGAACGCTCGTCCAAGTGAGGGGTACTTACAAACCTTTAGAAGAGTAGCACGGATACGGCGCAAGCACGACAAGAACACAAGTTGGGCCGCAAAGAACGAATGTGACGTGCCTCCCGCCTCGGCATTCCGCCGAAACGAGCGAGCCCACGGTAATGCGCTGCGGCAGATGCCATTCAGACGCACAGCTATACTGTAGTACTTCAAAGAGGAGGAGAGAACCATGGCAGATGTCGCTCGCTCACGCTTGCCAAAGCAAATCGCACTTGTCACCGTTGATGAAACCCATGCCCTTCCCTCTTTGATGGCAAATGACTTCGAGGATGCCTTGGGCGCGTACTCGAGGATTGGCGGGACAAGACCTCCCGCAGTCCTGCACTCTCTCGAAGGTGAACCAACAGTCGACGCCGTGGTCATCATGTTCACAACCAGCGTCGCGCGATTGGCAGCAAGCCTGCCCGCAAACCTCGAAAGCGAGTGCCTCGTCTATGCCCTGGCGTCTGATGACGCCGAAGATGCCAAAGATGCGCTAAGGGCCCTTGACGCTCTTAAAGACGCATGCAATAAGCAGGGCCTCACTTGGAGGGGTGGTCTCGCCGTTCCTTGCCGCGTGTGGTATGAGGCGCACATGGCAAAGCCCCGCATGGGAAGCGCTCGGCGGTCTTTGTCCGAGGCGACGGATGACATCGTCCTCGCCCTCAGGAGTGGGAATTATGCCGGCGTATCGGTTGTGAAGGCGCCTCTAAGGGCTAGGATTTCCACTCACAAGACGCCCTCTCGCAGCTAGGCGCGTTTCCTAAACGGCACTAGTCGATGACCCAATCTGCCCCCCATAATGGGGATACGGAATGGGCCATGAATTCGTTGGGAGTGATTCATCATGAGCGAAGCAGCTAAGTGGGCGCTCATCACGGGAGCAACGGGCGGGCTCGGGCGCGAAATGGCAAGGCAGCTCGCAGCCAAAGGCTGGTCTCTCGTGCTCCATGGTCGCAACGCCGAGGCCCTCATGGCCCTCGCCGGCGAGACGGCTCGCGAAGGAGCCATCGTTCGCACGGTAACCGCTGACCTCGCGACAACTGACGGCCCGGCCACACTCGTCGCCGAGGTGGACGCTCTTGGAATCGAGGTCGACCTGCTGGTGAACAATGCGGGGCTTGGCTACACGGCCCAATTCGTCGAGAGCGACCTCGACCGCCAGCGCAAGCTCGTTCAGCTCGACGTCATGGCTCCGCTCGAGCTTTGCCATGCATTTGGCTCGCGCATGGCCGCACGCGGCCACGGCCAGGTCATGAACGTCGCCTCCGTTGCGGGCGTCATGCCGGGACCTGGCATGAGCACGTACTTCGCTTCGAAGGCCTTCGTACTCTCGCTCTCAGAGGCGCTTCACGAGGAACTCTCCCCCAGGGGCGTGCAGGTCATGGCGCTTTGCCCCGGCCCGGTCAACACACGATTTTGGGAAGTCGCGGAGAATGGGGCCAAGTGCGCCCAGGCGTTATTCCTCACCCCCGAGGAGGTCTGCCGCATCGCCCTCGTGTCGCTCGCGCGCGGAAGGGCGATCTGCGCCCCCGGGCCCCTTTCGAAGGTCTGCTACGGATTCGGCCGAGTTGCCCCGTATGTCGTGAGCAGGAAAGTGGCAGCGGCCCTTACCGGAAAGCGTGGTTAGAGGCTCGTCCAAGGGGCACGTCGCGCGCGACCCATTCGCAGGCGTCCCTACAGACCAAGGCCGAGAATCACGAGGCCCGACACGACGCCGATTGCGTAGAGCAGACCGAGAATCGCGGCGTTCTGACGGGCATTCTCGTTCGTGCGGAATAGCACGAGGTAGCCGGCACCTCCCGCAACGAGCGTGCCCGCCATCATGGGCGCGAGCCCAAGAGCCCCGTCGAGATACAGCTGCGTGACAATGACGCTCGCAGCGCAGTTGGGCACCATGCCAACGAGTGCGGAGCAGAACACCGCTAGCACGGCGTTGCTGGAGAGAAACGCGCTGATGGCGTCCTCCCCCACCCACTCAATAAGACCGCCGAGGATAAGCGTGACAACGAAGATGAACGCGACCACCTGAGCGGTGCGGTAGGCGGAGTTGATAAGCACCCATACGACAGCCTGGCCTCGAGTGAGGGGTTCTCCACAGCCACAATCGCAGGTGTATTGCGATGGATCGAAGTCATCCCCCTCGCTATCCTCCGCCTCGAACGATTCGGGCTCAGCGAGCTCTCCCCTACCAAGGAGATGCAAGACTCCATCAACCGCAAAACCAGCGACGAGGCCGATCGCCGCCTTACTAAGGAGGATACGGCCGAGGACGGCAGGGTCAACATGCTCGGCCACGAGCAGCGGCAGCATCTCGTCTGACGTCGACAGGATGACAGCAACGAGCGTGCCGAGCGTAACGAAACGGTCCGCGTAGAGCATGGCGCCAACGGCAGAGAATCCGCACTGGGGAATGACGCCGAGAACAGCGCCTATGGCAGGCCCAGCATGGCCGGCACGCTGAATCGCGGAAGCAGCCTTGTCGCCAGCGAACAGCTCGAGAAGGCTAATGACGACGTACGTAACGAAAAGAAAAGGAATGAGGACGAGAGTGTCCTTCACGGCATCAAGCAGAACGTCGAGCACGAACTCCATTAGTTAAAGCCCCTAATCCAGTAGGATTCAATTACGGACGGGCATGATAGACCCGTCAATATCTGAATGACTGCGCATATTTTTCACCGTGGAGAAGCGGTGACGAAGGCATTGCAAAACGATGACGCGCGAGCTTAAAACTCCGTTCATCAAAACGCGCGCTTTAAGCGAGACCTGATCGTCAAATAACCCGCTAGACGGAGAGCATAAACTCGAACGCCCGCAAGCGGGACTCGAGCTGCGTCGCCGCCCACCTATGGCAAATGGCGAGCAGCAGGGAGGAAACCTGCCCGTCGATAGGCACCTCGAGCAACTGATCGAACGTGCTGCCCACAAGAGCCGCAAGCCAGCCAAGAGTGGCGGCATCAACCGACTCCGCCCCCTCGATATTGCGCGCGCAGCTCTCACAGAGCGCCCCGCCCGCAGCGCAAGAGAATCGAGTCACCGCGGCGTCACCACAGGCAACGCACTCGTCAAGAACTGGCCTCCAGCCCTGGTGAGAGAGCACCTTGAGCGCATAGGCCCCTACTACGAGGTCGAGATGCGCCTGATCGGCGGCCTGTTCACACGCAAGTAGGGCTCGGGAGCAAATGGGGGCCAAGAACGGATCATGAGCGTCGGGAAAGCTCGTGAGCTTGGCGACCTCGCACACGACGCTCGCCGCGCTCACGCGCTCGAGATCGCCGCGAAGGCCTTGATGCGGGTTCGCAAGCTGCGCCTCGGCCACAACGTCGAGGTTGCGACCCTGCGCGAGGAGCAAATCAAGTTCACAGAACAGCTGGACTCGCGCCGCAAGCTTGCCCCCAGGCTTGCGTGCGCCCTTCGCAACCGCGCGCCCCTGGGAACCGTCGTGCTCAAGAAGGGTGAGGATAAGATCGCTCTCCCCCAGTTTGGTCCTGTCGACAACAATGGCGTAGGTGTGCCTGGATCGACCTCTTGGCACGCTATTCCGCCGCCTCATAGCCTAGGCGGCGAATCTCGTTCTGATCGCGGCGCCACAGCGGCCGCACCTGCACGCGGAGCTCGAGGAACACCTTACCGCCGAGCAGGCGCTCGATGTCGGGACGGGCGGTCATGCCGATTTTCTTGATCATCGAGCCACCCTTGCCGACGATGATGCCCTTCTGGCCATCGCGCTCGACAAGGATCGTGGCTGAGACGCTCGCGTGTCCGTCCTTCTTCCAAACGATATCGTTGCAAACGACGGCAACGGAGTGCGGCACCTCATCCCGGCAGTTAAGCAAGACCTTCTCGCGAATAAACTCGCTGACGAGGTCCTCCTCCGTGGCGTCCGAATCCATGCCCTCTGGGAACCACTTCGGCCCTTCGGGCAGCTTGTCGCTCACGAGGCGGAGGAATGCGTCGACGTTAAAGCCCTCCGTGGCACTCGTCACGATGACGTCATCGAAATGCGCGAGCTTCTCAGCGGCCTCCAGCTGAGCCGCCATCTGCTCGGGCTTGGTGAGATCGGCCTTGGTGAGAACGAGGATCTTGGGCGCTCGGGCGTGGTCGACATGCGCGCCAACCCACTCGTCACCAGTGCCGACGGGCTTGGTGCCATCAACAAGCATCGCCACCACGTCAACATCGGAGAGCTCGCCCAAGGCGGCGCGGTTCAGCTCCTTGCCAAGGGCATCCTTCGGCTTGTGGAGGCCCGGGGTATCCACTATCACAATCTGGCTATCAGGCGTGTTGACAACGGCGCGAAGACGCTTGCGCGTGGTTTGCGCGACGGGGCTGGTGATGGCGAGCCTCTCGCCCATGCAGGCATTGAGCAGCGTGGACTTGCCAGCGTTGGGACGACCGACGAGGGCGACGAAGCCGCTACGGAATGGTTTGTTCTCAGACATGGGAATCACTCTCTAGAAGAACTTCTCGATTGCGGCGGACCCAAGAACGACAAGCCCCACAATACCGACAAACAGGCATAAAATCCAAACCGCGGCAGCGGCGATATCCTTCGCGCGCCCGGCAAGCGGATGATACTCCGGGCTCACGAGGTCAACGATGGTCTCGATGGCGGTGTTGAGCAACTCGGCGCACAGCGCGGCTCCGCAACACAAAAGAATGACGCCCCACCGCACGGGGTCAATCTCCAGGAACAGGCCGCATACGACGGCAAACGCGAAGCCGCCCAGCATGACCTTTATGTTGCGCTCGCTCGTGACAGCAAAACGAAAGCCCTGGAGGGCAAAGCCAAAGCTTCGCCAGAAGGTTGGGTGGTTGCGCTTTGACCCCGGAATCATGCTAGCCCTCCGAATTCTCAGGTGACAAAGGGAGCGGAGTGTCGTCCGCATGGCGCGTGGTCGCGACGTGCCCGAGGTCACGCCCGCACGCAAGAGCAAGGAGCTCGTCCTCGCGAGCCTCCATAACGCGAGCGTCCCCCTCTTCGATGTGGTCATAACCGAGAAGGTGAAGGAGCGAATGAATCGCCATGAGACGCGTCTCGTCCTCGCTCGAAGTGCCAAACCTCACAGACTGGGCCGCAAGGACGGAGGGAGCCATGGCGATATCGCCAAGCTCGCAGGGCTCCCCCGGAGCAAGGTCTGGGTCATCCGGGCGTTCGCACTCGAGCGAGATGACGTCGGTCGGCGACTCAACGCCACGCCACTCTGCGTTAAGTTCCTGCATCGACTGCTCGCCCACGACGCTCACGGAGACGGAGCAAAGCCGATCGACCCCCTCCTCATCGAGCACGAGGTTGAAGACTCGCTCAAGCTCTTCGTTCGAAATGGCAAGCTCGCTGCCGTCCTCCACGAACAGGGCAATGTCGACGCTCATGCAAGGCCTCCCTGCGTACGAGACGAACGTGCCTCGGCAGCCTCATACGCCTCGACGATACGAGCGACAAGGGCGTGACGCACGATATCCGCGCGGCCAAGGTCAACGAACGCTATGTCCTCCACGCCTTCGAGGGCGCGACGCGCACTCGTAAGGCCGCTGGGGCCGTTGAGGTCACGCTGAGAGGCATCGCCGGTAACGACGAACTTGCTGCGAAAGCCCATGCGCGTAAGGAACATCTTCATCTGCTCGGGCGTCGTATTCTGAGCCTCGTCAAGAATGACAAAGGCATCGTTGAGCGTGCGGCCGCGCATGTATGCGAGCGGCGCGATCTCAATAACCCCCTGCTCGATGAGGGCGTTTCCCTTCTCCATGTCCGTCATGTCGAAGAGCGCGTCATAGAGCGGACGAACGTAGGGGTCGAGCTTCTCCTGGAGGGTTCCCGGAAGATACCCAAGGGACTCCCCCGCCTCGACGACGGGACGGCAGAGCACGATACGGCCAACCTCACGACGCTTGAGCGCAGCCACGGCCATGGCCATGGCCAGGTAGGTCTTGCCCGTGCCAGCGGGACCAAGAGCGAACGTGAGCGTGTTCCTACGGACGGCCTCGATATAGCGACGCTGTCCTGCGGTCTTTGGCCTGAGGGCACGACCGCGATAGGTTAGGAGGATGTCATCGGCAAACGACGCATCCGCCTCGCCGGACGTGCGAGACCGAGCAAGGAGAAGGTCGACCTCGTCGGGAGAGGGCGTCTCCCCCAGAGAAACCATCTGGATCATCTGCGAGAATATCGAGATAACGCGATTAGCCTCGACGGCCTCGCCCATGACGGAGACCTGATTGCCTCGTACCGTGATCGTTGCGTCCGTCATGGCCTCGATCCTGCGGAGGAGTGAGTCCGCAGGGCCCATGAGGGCTGTCATGTCGACGGAATCAGGAATGGTGAGTCTAACGAGAGACGGCTCCATGCTCCTCCTTTTCGTGCGCGGACATCATCTAATGATACGTCACGACCTGGCATCGAGAAGACCGGCGGGCGTAAGCCCACTTGGGACGACGCTAATAAGCTCGCCAAGATGGCCCTCGTCGACGACCACATCGACAAGCCCGCCCGTGACGCCACGGGCATCATGCTCAACAAGAACGAGCTGCTCAGAACCCACAAGCGACTCGGCATACGAGCGACGAGACGCCGCCGCGCACTCGCGCATGAGGCGTCCGCGCTCGGCGCTCACGACGGGATCAACCTGGCCGACCATACTCGCGGCCACGGTTCCCGGACGGCGAGAGTAGCGGAACACGTGCATCTTCGAGAAGGCGATCCTCTCGCAGGTGGCGAGGCTTTCAGAGAACTCCTCGTCCGTCTCGCCGGGGAAGGCAACGATGAGGTCGCACGCGATGGCAACTCCGGGAAGCGCCGCACGAGCGCGCTCGACAACCTCCTCATACTCCGCGACCGTGTAGGGCCTGCCCATACGGGACAGCGTGGCGTCGCACCCGCTCTGGAGCGGGATGTGGAGGAACGGCGCGACCCCGCCCTCGCTATTCGCCATTACGCGGAGGAGCTCATCCGTGACACCCGCGGGCTCAATAGAGGAGAGGCGTAGACGGGCAACCTCGGTCTCTTCAAGGATGCGCGCGAGAAGACCGGCGAGGTCGAGGCCCTCGAACTCATAACGCCCGAGGTCAATACCCGTAAGCACAACCTCTCGAGCACCGTCTTCGATGAGGCTGCGAACGCCCGAGAGCACTTCGTCAGGCGAGACGGACCTTGCCGCTCCGCGAGCCTTCCAGACGATGCAGTAGGTGCAACGGTTGTCGCAGCCATCCTGAATCTTGAGACCCGGACGCATGCGACCCGTCGGCGTGACGGAAGAGCTGTGAGAGCGCATGGCGCCAAGACCTCCCGAGGCACAATCGACACCAAGCTCGCTCAGGACTCGACCGGCGACAAGGGTCTTGTCCGCCTCGACGATGACATTGGCGGCAAGAGCCTCGAGCTCGGGAGCAAAGAGGCTCGCCACGCATCCTGTGGCAAGCACGATTGGCTCCTGAGGAAGGCCGGCGGCATGGCGAACCGCCTTGCGAGCCTTTGCCTCGGCCTCGCCGGTCACCGCACACGTATTAATAACGATGGCGTCCGCATCGTCCTCTTTGACGAGTTCGCAGCCAGCAGCCTCGAGTTCGCGCGCGATCGCATCGAGCTCGACGCGATTCACTCGACAGCCAAGGTTCGACATGGCCACGCGAGCTCGCGAGGAGCCGAGCCGCGTCACTTGCCGTGCCTTTCGCCAGACGCCTTCTTCGCAGACGCCGCGCGACCCGGGCGCTTGCCGAAGAAGCCCTCATGGGAAGCAGTCTTGTCAGAGACGCGCTCACCACGCGAAGCGGCTATGGCTCGCAAAGAATCTAGGTCCGCCTTCGAGAGGTCCTGCGGCACGACGATGTTGACCACGACGACGAGGCTGCCCCTCGCGGAGCTACCCTGACGCGGCATGCCATGGCCCTCGACCTCGATGTGCTGTGCATGCTGACAGCCGGCGGGCACCTTTACCTCAACGGTCTCGCCCTCGAGAATGCCCTCCACCTCGAGCGTGCAGCCACACATGGCCTCGAGCGCTGAAACGTCCTCGACGCAGAAGAGGTCATCGCCCTGGCGCTCGAAACGCTCATCCTCGCGGACCTCGATACGAACGACGAGGTCTCCAGAACGATCGCCGCGGATTCCAGCCTCGCCGTATCCCTCGACCTTGAGGGTCTGACCGGAATGGACGCCAGCGGGAACATCGATCTTCACGGTCTCGTGATTGGGCGTACGACCCTGTCCGCCGCAGGTCTCGCAGGGGTGATCGATGACCTTGCCCGTGCCATGGCACTCCGGGCACTCGCTCTGGGTCTGCATCTGGCCGAGGATGGTGCGCTGGACGGTCACAACGCGGCCGGTCCCGTGGCAGCGGGAGCACGTGGTGACCTTGCCACCTTCCGCGGCGCCGGTGCCATTGCAATCGTCACAAGGTGCAAGGCGATCGTAGGTGATGGTCTTGGTGACACCACGAGCCGCGTCCGCGAGGCTGACGCGAAGCGTGATACCCATGTCGCGGCCCGCGGTACGAGCCGTCCTCCCGCCACCAGCAGAGGCTCCTCCCCCAAAGAAGGAGGAGAAGATGTCATCCATGCCGAAGCCGCCGAAGATATCAGAGACGTCCGCGTAGCCACCGCCGAAGCCGGCGGGGCCATCCGGGTCCCCGTAGCGGTCATAGTTAGCGCGCTTCTGCTCGTCAGAGAGGACGGAGTACGCCTCGTTGACCTCCTTGAAGCGCTCCTCCGCATCCGGGGCGTCGTTTACGTCCGGGTGGAGGGTGCGCGCCTTCTTGATGTAGGCGCGTTTGATGGCTCGCGCGTCAGCGTCATGGTCAACGCCGAGGACCTCGTAATAATCGATCTTAGCTTCCACGCTCGTAATACTCGCTTCCCAACTCACTTGTTCGAACCGAAGGCGGCGCAGGCCGCCGATGAAGAACTAGCCGAGCCTCGTGGCACCCGTATAGCCTGCGGTCCCAAGACCGCTCATGCACGAGACCATAAAGCTCATGAAGATGGCGACCGTCACGCCGTTTACGGCACCATTCACCAGATAGCTTCCAGCGTTCTTCCACCAGCGGGAACCATGGTGCAGAAAGCCGCCGGACTTCAGGATTAGCCAGATGCCGATGCCGCACAGGGGCAGCGAGAACACGGCTGCCACCTCGACGAGCACCTTGACCGTGAGGCCGAGGATGATGAACGGCAACGCAAAGCCGATCATCTGGAAGCCCTGGGCCGCGCGAGGGCTGAGACGCTCGCTGGGCACGCCAACGCGGCAGACAAAGTCGCCGGACGTAGAGCCATTCGTGCCGGCGTTGCCCATGCCGCTCACGCGAACGGTGTCGCCATCGTGGCTGCCTGCGGGGATATCGATGACGACCTCGCTCGCAGAGAGGACGCGACCGGAACCGCCACAGGAGCTGCACGGATCCGCAACGACCTTACCCGACCCCTCGCACTCCGGGCAGACCATGTTCATGACGCCGATGCCAAAGAGACTCGCAAGGTCCACCGAGATGTGGCCCGAGCCACCGCAAGTGGGACACGTCCTCGCGTGGTCAGTGTGCACGGAGCCCATACCGTGACAGACCTCGCACGCGACGTAGCGCTGATAGGTAACGTCGCGTCCTCAGCCCTCCTTAGCCTGCCTCTCGTCGATATCAAGCTGGTAGACGACATCGCCGCCAGCCTGGGGGTTGTAGGCGCGGCTGCGCGAACGAGACGAGCGCTGCGATCCAAACCCGCCACCGAACGGGAAGCCCCAGAAGCCGCCCATGCCCCCGAAGGGGTCACCCTGGGCACTGGGCGAGGCATAGCCGCCGGAAGCGGCGAAGGGGTTGCCAGACTGCATGGCGTCATACCGGCGGCGTTTGTCTGGGTCAGAGAGCACGGCGTAGGCCTCGGAGACCTCCTTGAACCTCTCCTCAGCGTCAGGCTCCTTGTTGATATCAGGGTGAAGCTTGCGAGCCTTCTGCTGGAAGGCCTTACGAATCTGCTCCTCGGTCGCATCATGATCGACGCCGAGGATCGCGTAATAGTCTTTATCGTTCATCGAGGCCATGGACTCGTGGTCTCCCGTCTCGTAGGCCCATCCCGGACTATCCGGAAACACTAACGTCCAGCATTCTACCCAAACATCACGGCAGCTCACAGACGATGCACGTATCTTCTGATAGGCTTGAAGAGCTTATGGCATAACGCGGCGCTACCGCACCCGAAACCAAGCCACCGCTACCAGGAGGTATCCAGATGGCAGAGTTCATTTATCAGATGTTCGAGGCTCGCAAGAGCGTCGGCGACAAGGTCATTCTCGATGACGTCACGCTCAGCTTCTTCCCCGGCGCCAAGATCGGCGTCGTGGGCCCCAACGGCATGGGCAAGTCCACGCTGCTCAAGGTCATGGCCGGAAGGACCGATCTCACCAACGGCGACGCACGCCTCACCCCGGGCTACACCGTGGGCCTGCTCGAGCAGGAGCCCCCGCTCGACGAGGACAAGACCGTCATCGAGAACGTCCGCCTCGCCTTTGGAGACACCCTCGCCAAGATCGAGCGCTTCAATCAGATCAGCGTCGAGATGGCCGAACCCGAAGCGGACTTCGACGCCCTCATGACCGAGATGGGCAAGCTCCAGGACGAGATAGACGCCGTGAACGGCTGGGACCTCGATTCCCAGCTCACCCAGGCCATGGACGCCCTGCAGTGCCCGGATCCCGACATGCCGGTTAACGTACTTTCCGGCGGCGAGCGCAGGCGCGTCGCCCTCTGCCGTCTGCTGCTCGAGGCCCCAGACCTGCTCCTTCTCGACGAGCCCACGAACCACCTCGACGCCGAGAGCGTCCTTTGGCTCGAGAAGTTCCTCAAGAACTATCCCGGCGCCGTCCTCGCCGTTACCCATGATCGCTACTTCCTCGATAACGTCGCCGAGTGGATCTGCGAGGTCGATCGCGGGCAGCTCTACCCCTACAAGGGCAACTACTCCACCTACCTTGAGACCAAGGCGGCTCGCCTCGAGGCCCAGGGCCAGAAGGAGGCCAAGCTCGCCTCGCGCCTCAAGAACGAGCTCGAGTGGGTCCGTAGCAGTCCCAAGGCCCGACAGGCCAAGAACAAGGCACGTCTCGAGCGCTACGAGCAGATGGAGGCCGAGGCCCGCTCCGGCCGCACCGTCAGCGTGACTGACATCCGTATCCCCACCGGCCCCCGCCTGGGCACGAAGGTCCTCGTCGCGGAGCACCTCTCCAAGAGCTTCGGCGACCGCGTTCTCATCGACGACCTCTCCTTCGAGCTGCCGCGCAATGGCATCGTCGGCGTCATCGGCCCCAACGGCGTTGGCAAGTCCACGCTCTTCAAGATGATCGTGGGCGCCGCCGTGGCCGCTGGCGACAGCTCGCTCGCAAGCTCTGCCACCGAAGAGGCCACGAGCGGCTCCATCACGCTCGGCGAGACGGTCAAGCTCTCCTATGTCGACCAGATGCGCTCCGGCATCGATGCCGATAAGAACGTCTGGGAAGTTGTCTCCGGCGGCAACGACTTCATCATCGTGGGCAAGGACGAGATCAACTCCCGCGCCTATGTCTCCGCGTTTGGCTTCAAGGGCCCGGACCAGCAGAAGGCTGCCGGCGTCCTCTCCGGCGGCGAGCGTAACCGCCTGAACCTCGCCCTCACGCTCAAGCAGGGCGGCAACCTCCTGCTCCTCGACGAGCCCACGAACGACCTCGACACCGAGACCCTCGAGAGCCTCGAGGAGGCCCTGCTCGCCTTCCCCGGCTGCTCGGTCATCACCTCGCACGACCGTTGGTTCCTCGACCGAGTTGCCACGCACATCTTGGCTTGGGAGGGCACTGACGAGGAGCCCGGTCGCTGGCACTGGTTCGAGGGCAACTTCGACGACTACCAGCGTGACCGCGTGCGTCGTCTTGGCGAGGAGGCTTCCAAGCCCCACCGCATCCACAGGAAGCTCACCAGGGACTAGGCAGATCAGCATGGAAGGCAAGAGGGACCAGGGAAACATAAAGAGAGGCCGTTTCGCTTGGTTCCTCTCGCTAGGGTGTGTGCTTGTTGGCGCGATTAGCCTGCTGCTCGCGGTAGGCTCGCTCGTCATGACCGTCATGGGCCCGCTTGGAGCCATCGTCGGCGAGCGCGTTGCCTTCAACACGCCCCTACAGCCAAAATGGGCGATTGAGATCGCGGGGAGCGTCCTTGTCACCATCGCCTATGCGTCTGCGTGCCTGACTCTTGTTAGGCACGCAGACAAAGTGAGCGAGCGAGGGCTCATCTGCGCTTTGTCTCTCATAGCGCTGGCCTTTTGCGCCTGGTGGATCTTGGACAACGCGACCGCCTACAACGGCTTCTCGGACTCAAGGCAGCTCACACAATATGCCGAGGAACTCGCAAGAGGCCAGTACTCTTCGTTCTTGCCCCGGGCAGACGCCTATACGAATAGGCTTCCGGGGGACATGTATCTGTCCAACTATCCGTTCCAGTCTGGCATCCTGCTCATACTGGAGGGGTTCTTCAGGCTGTTCGGCACGCGTGCCATCATGACTTTCCAGCTCGCCAACGCGGTCTCAACCATCGCGACCTCGCTCGTAGTAATCGAAATGGCGAGGACCTCAGGCATGGATAAGCCCGCGCGGCTCGTCGTGGAGCTCTTGGCACTCATGTTCGCAGCGCCTCTCCTCTTCTGCGTGTTTCCCTACGGCAATGCATTAGGCCTGTGCCTATGCATGCTCGCGATGCTCCTATGGATGAAGTCGCAGCGCTCGAGCGGAGGAAAGTCAATCGCCCAACTCGTGTCGGGCGGATTGCTCCTCCTTGTTGGGCTCATCGCAAAGTCGACCTATATCCTGGTGGCGATCGGCTTTATCATCGTCTTCGCCGTCGACTCGGCAAGGAAATCCCAATGGTGGCGCATCCCCGCGACCATCGCCCTACTTCTACTGGCGTCGAACCTCGCCGGCTCGATTCCCGTATCGATTATGGAATCAAGGTTGGGAGTCACGTTCCCAGACAACCAGCCGAAGACGATGTGGATCGCGATGGGCCTCCGCCCGGACGGAGTCCTCGGAGAGGGCATGCCCGGATGGTGGAGCACGTTCGCGCTCGACAGCCAAATCAGAAACGAGGGCGATGTCGCGGCCCAAGAGCACGAAGCGGAAGACTCAATTCGAGATTCTCTTGACCACTTTGCGGAAGACCCAGCCTACGCCGCCTGGTTCTTCTCGAAAAAGGCTGCCTCCGAGTGGCTCGACCCGACATTCCAATCGCTCTACATCGCCTCAATCGGAACGATGAGGCCGGATGCCGCGCCGCAAGGCACCAATGCCCCGGATAACCGCTACGATGCATGGGACGTCAGCTTCGCCCATGGTTGGATATGCAGGGTCCTTCTCGTCGTCATGGATGGCTTCCAGACGCTTGTTTACGCTGGCGCGGCATTAGGAGCGTTCAGGCTCGCAAAGAAGTCTAGAGAGGAAGGGCAGAGCGCCCTAGAATACGCTCTGCCCTGCGCCTTCTTCATTGGCTTCATGGTCTACCTGCTCTGGGAAGCAAAGGGCATGTATGCTATGCCCTTCTTCCTCTGTCTTATTCCGCTGGCAGCACGAGGAATCATCTGCGTCGGAGAGGTACCTACAGGTCGCCCTGCATCCATACCTTGCCCGTCAGGGACCAGTTGGAGAAGTCGAGGGCATCGCCGTTGATGACCCACTCGTTCATCTGGGTCTCTTGAAAGCCATCGTAGATCTCGTCAACGAAATAGCGCGGACGGTCGGCGTTTTCGGAGATATCGAAATACGTTGTCCCCTCGCCGTAGGCAGATCCGTCGCCACCCATCGCCTGAAGGACGGTCGGCTGGAAGTCGATGTGGCTCACGGGGGCCTCGGAGACCTTGAGGGAGCCGGTGGCTCCGGCGGGCTTCACCAGGCAGATGGGCGAGATGGGGTTGGTCAGGCCGTCTGCCCGCTTGTTGACGGGAGAGCCGTGGATGCCCGAGTTCCAATATCCGTGGTCTGCGGTGACGATGATGGTGGTGTCGTCATAGGCGCCGAGCCTCTTGAGCTCGTCGAAATACCGCTGGAGGATCGTGAAGGTGCCGCGGGTCTGACGGACCATGTCCGTGCCGCCCTCGGGCTGGTTCATCTCCTCGTCATACGTGAAGGGTACGTGGGCGCCGTTGAGGTGGATGAACTTGAAAGCACCGTCGGACTCCGTGTCCTCGGAGACGGTAAGGCCGCGCTCGCAAAGCTCGCGGTAGTAGGCGCCGTCGTCGAGAACGTACGGGGAGGACGCATCGCTCTCGGGACCCGTCCCGGAGGCCGAGCCACCAAGAACCGCCTGGTTCATGTCGTCCGTGTAGTACCAGAACGCTGGCTTCGCGACCCAGGGGGCGTTGCGATAGAGGGCGACCTTGTAAAGAATTGAGACCGTGCCGAAAGCGTCAACCCTTCTGTCGCTCGAAGACTTGATGTTGACCGTTTGATCGCCGACGATCTGCTTGTCGCTGTAGAGGCAATCGGCGTAGAGCGACACCGAGTAATTCTGCGCACGCATGTCCGAGACGAAACTGCTGCGCGTGAAGCGCGTGTCGATGTAGTGCTGGTAGTCCTCGCCGCCCTGGAGCATCTGGCCGGAGACGAGGAAGGGGACGCCATAGGCCGTGGGGATCATGGAACCGACGGAGTTCCTGAAGTAGGTGAAGCCCTCATAACCCTCGAGGGTGTCGGGATACTGCTTGAGAACGCAGTCGAACTCCTGTGTGTCGACAGTGTCGATGCAAAAGACCACGACGTTGCTCTTGCCGGAGACCTCGAACAGGCCAGCCTTCGTGACCATGTAGTCCGAGGGCGTGCCGAAGACCGCGTGCTTGATGGGACGGGCGATGGAGATGCCCTGGACCAGGATGAGGACGACGGCGACGGAGGCGAGCGAGAGGCGGCCGAGCGCCGGGACCCTCACGACGACCGCAACGGCTACGGCGACGAGGGTGGCCCAGACGATGACGCCGATAATCATCTTCGACGAGAAGCTCGCCCAGGCGACCTCGCGGCCGTCCGCCACCGGCAGGCCGCCGTTCAGGAGGAGCGCCTGTACGAAACCCGCGACACCAAGCGCGAACACGATGGCGACGAGCACGTCATAGGCCTTACCGCGCGCGCAAGAGATCGCGAGGGCGATGACGCTCCCGATGACGAAGGCCGACCCCACGAGCAGGGTCCACACGTCGCGGATCGTGAAGAAGAGGCTGTCCGTGTTGCCGTCGACAAGCTCGAAGGAGGGGGCGACGAAGAGCGTGAACATGAAGAACGCCATAGCGAGCAGCGCGATGCCGAAGCGCTTCGGCCAGGTGAGCGGGGCGCCGTCAAAGGCCCCGCCAGTCGGCTCCCTGAGCGTCGTGGGGGCAGACATCGCATAGCCCGGGTGAGAGGTGGCGTCTACCTCGCTCACGCGTGTCTCGACGGTCTTTCCAGCATCCTCGTCAACCTTGAGAAACTTCAGGACGACACGGCGCAGACGCCTCCAGGCAACGCCGATCACGGCGGAAAGCGCGACGGCGACACCAGCAAGCGCCTGAATCGTATAGGTCATGACGCTCGGGTCTACATAGGCAAACGCGGGGGTCGCAAGCGACGCGAACAGCAGCCCCGTGCCAAAGACGAAAAAGAGAAGGTCAAAGCAAAAGATAGCAAGTCTCTTAGAGGTCCTCATCTCGCTCCTCCTGGGCTTCATGGGCGACCTCGTTCGTGTCCTCAACGTCCCTGCCGGCACGAGCGTTCTGCTTCTCGAGAATCTTGTAGAGCAGGTAACGGCCAGCTGCCTCGCCGCCGTGCCCGAGGTTGAAGATCATCTTGGAGCGAACCTCCTCGATGCGGTCATGCCAGGCATCGGGGTTGGCAATCATCTCGGCAATTATGTCGGGCA
This sequence comes from uncultured Coriobacteriaceae bacterium, assembly GCA_900544655.1. Taxonomy (GTDB): domain Bacteria; phylum Actinomycetota; class Coriobacteriia; order Coriobacteriales; family Atopobiaceae; genus Parolsenella. The sequence continues at coordinate 29,246 of UQWE01000001.1, read as the reverse complement.
GCTTCGAGAGGTCATCCGGAGAGACGGAGCGACCAACCTCGTTGCGAAGCGAGATGTCCGTCGGCTCGATGCCGAGCTCCTGCCAATCCGGGTTGCTCACCTTCATGGGGGTGTCAATAAACACGCTGGGCTTGAGCGTCACGAGCGAGAACTCGCAGAAGACGCTCGACCAGTCAGTCATGAGGACGTCAGCCTCGAGAATCGACTCGCTGGAAGAGAAGTCCTGCTCGAAGTAGAGATCCTCAGCAGGAACATCCGCATAACGGGCCTGGAGGGCCTCCCAGCGAGCACGGAATCGCTTCGTGTACTCGGGGTGAGGGCGCACCACGACGCGCCAACCACGACCAAGCAGCGGGCGAATGGCGTCGTCGGCGCAGAGGTCGAGGATGTTATCCTCCTGCCAAGACGGGGCGATGAGGATGCTCGGACGAGACTTCGCCTCGTGATCACGTGCCTGGTAGGCGGCAATCTCGCGATCAAGTAGGTCATAGCCGATCTCGGGAAGCTCCTTTGCGGGCAGGTTGCGGAGCTTCTCCGCGGCACGGACCTCGTCACGCTGGTGCGGGCCCACGCAAAGGAGTGCGTCATAGTTGTCATAGGCCTCGCGGCGTGCCGTGAGAATCGTCGAGGTCATGTGGTGGAACATGAAGGCGTAGAAGGCATCCTTCTTCACGTAGGAACGCTTGATGTAGAAGTTATCGAGGTCCTCGAGCGTCATGACCACGACGTCTGCGTCCATCTTCATCATGAGGGTGATGAGTCGCTTCTCGCCGATATAGTACGGAAGAACGCGCGGATGGTCCTTCGCGTACTCGAAGACCTGATCGTTGGGGTCACCAGTTACGTAGTGGATGCAGACGTCAGAGTTCGCGAGAAGCCACTCGATAGCACCTTGGAAGTAACGCCAGAAGCCGCTACGCTCTGAGTAGAACACGATGTGCTTGCCCACGATGGAAAAGAATCGCTTGTAATCAGCCTTCTCGCGCTTTGCGAGCGGATCGGGCTTCCACCATGGGCCCTTCTTCTTGGACAGATTGTTAAGCTCCGCAAGCTCGGCCTTTGAGGCGGCGAGGTCATCGTAGTCGACGTACTTCGCGGGGCGAATGATGAGGTTGCAAGCTGCCTGGACAACTACCGACAGCAGGTTGGAGCACACCCAATAGAATGCCATGCCCGCGGCAACGTAAATGCCCAAGAAGAACGAGAGCGCTATGGACAGGCCGTTGGTCGAGTTCTTCTCGGCGCGGGACTGCTCGCGCTGGAGCGGGTTGATGTGGTTGGAGGCCACACCCATGACGACGGCTGAAAGCGTCGCGAGGATGGGCATGATCCAGGAAGACCCGCCGTCCTCCATGGGCACAAGGCCGAGGAACTCGGTACCGGCGGCACCCGAATCCGTGATGGCATGGATAACGTCCACGAGACCAAACAGGATGATGATCTGCACGGCAAGAGGAATGAGCGAAAGCAGCGGGTGGTAGTGGTACTCGCGGTTGAGCTCGCTCTGACGCTCGCCTATCTGTTCCTGATCTCCGAAGTACTTCACCTTCACACGGTTGAGGGCAGGCATCATGCGCACCATGATGATGGAGTTCCACTGGCACCACAGTGACAGCGGCATGAGGACCACTTTCACGATGAGCGTAAAGAGGAGGATGGTGAGCCACCAGTTCTGCGTGAGGTCATAGCACGGGCGCATGACGGCCATGAAGATGTCTGTGATCCAGGAAAGCAAGGCTATCTCCCAATTCGGCGCCGGAATACCGGCAGTGTTTTTGCAGCCTAATCAGAATAGCCGTTTATATTGTCCCAGGTTGTTCACATGTTTCCTCATATCGGATTGGGTGAACCGCAGCTATAGTCCTCAACATCGGGGACGCAGAGGACGGCATCTAGCCTTCGCTCGCAAGGTCCCAAAGGGGACCATATAGCTCGTTGCCGAGCAGCCACCCCTTGTGGGTCGGAACGAGCGAGCCGCAGTCGGCCGCCACGAGAAAGCCGTTGCCGATAAGGGCGGAGAAGCACTCCCCCACACGGTTTTCCCCGAGAACATGACGTGCGCGCACCTGAAGCGCAGCGGGTATGCCGTCAGTCATCCTCGCGGCCAGCATGAGGTCCTCGGCCACGGCATCGGCCTCGGTCATCTGCTCGACCTCAAAGCTAAGCTCTGCAAGGGAGCGTGCCCGCGCGTACGCGCGAACGTCATCCGACGACGTGAGCCTGAAGCGCCAAGCGTCATCCGAAGGAGCCGGAAGGGAGGACACCACAGCTCGAAGGGCTTCGTATTCGGGCAGGCTCAGCATGCTAGCAGCGGAGACTCCGAGGCCAAGATACGGGACGGCCGTCCAATAGGCGATGTTGTGTTGGCAACGCTTCCCGGGCTGGGCATAACTCGCAACCTCATATCGCGAATATCCAGCGGACTCGAGGACGTCGAGCGCCGCCTCCATATCATCTGCCTCGGTATCGTCCGAGGGCCAGGGAACCTCGCCGGCCTCGCACATTCGCTCGAGTGGCGTGCCGGCTTCGATCATAAGCGGGTAGCAGCTCACATGCCCGACGCCAAGCTCGACTGCCCGCGAGAGGGACTTGTGCCAGGACTCCGGAGTCTGGAAGGGAATTCCGCACATAAGGTCAAGGGACACGTCGAAACCCGAAGCCACGGCAGCGGCTACGCGAACAGAGGCAAGCCCGGCTGTATGCACGCGACCAAGGCCCCGGAGCTCACGGTCATCAAAGCTCTGGACGCCAATAGAGACGCGCGTCGCCCCGGAGGCGACAGTGGCACCGAGGACCTCGTCGGTTAAAGACTCGGGATTCGCCTCAAAGCTAAGCTCGCGGACGGACGGCACCGAGCGAACGGCCGAGACGAGCGAAGAGAGGCTCTTGGCACCAAGCATCGTCGGCGTGCCACCGCCTAGGTAGGCGGTCTGGCACTCCGCAAGGAATCCGAGCTCGCGAGCCTCTTCGACCAGGTTCTCAAGCGAGGACGCATAGGCCGCCATAAGCGGATCATCATGACGAGTCGCCGCCGTCGAGAAGTCGCAATAGCGACAACGCCTCACGCAGAAGGGAACATGGAGATAGAGCGCCCCTACGCTAGCAAAGGGACGAGGCGTCACAGCGTTGCCTCGAGCTCGTCGGCGAGGGCGAGGTAGTCCGCAACGTCACGGCAGTGCATCGCCCTCTCGCGCCACGCCGCGGCCTCAGGAACGCCGCGGAGATACCATCCGGCCAGGCTGCGAGCACGGGCCATATGCGCGCCCGTCGCGACGAGCAGCCGGACATGAAGCCTGAAGGCGGCGAGGCGCATCCTAGGCGTGACCTCGGTCTCGCACTCCCCCGCAAGCACACGGTGTGCGTTGGCGAAGATCCAAGGGTCGCCATAGCTTCCGCGTGCCACGAAGCAGGCGGCAGCACCCGTATCAGACAGCAGGCGGACGGCGCGTGCGGCGTCTAATGCGTCACCAGAAGCGATAACGGGTACGTCCACTGCCTTAACGACCTCCGCTATCGCGGCGGGGTCTGACTCGCCGCGATACATCTGGGACGCCACGCGCCCATGGACGGCAATGGCGGACGCACCAGCCACCTCCATGGCACGAGCGAAGTCCGGACCCACGATCTTGCCGGGCGTACGACCAACACGAATCTTGACGGTAACCGGAACGTCGAGAGAGTCGACGAGTGTGCGAACGATCTTTGCGGCGAGCTCGGGCTCATCAAGAAGCGCAGAGCCAGCTCCCCCCTTGGTCACCTTGGGGACGGGGCAGGCCATGTTCACATCGACGAGCGCAAGACGATCGCCAACGCGCTCGGCCACCAGAGGCGCCGCCTCGCGGAAGTGCTCTGGGTCAGCACCGAAGAGTTGCACGGCAAGATCCGGCTCGGCCTGGTTGGGCTCGACGAGCTGCCAGGTCTTCTCGCTCTTATAGTGGATACCCGTCACGGAGACCATCTCGGTGTACGCGATGGCGGCGCCACCCGCGCGCGCCATGATCCTATAGGCGGAATCCGTGACGCTCGCCATGGGAGCCATGAGAAACGGGTTGGCGGAAAGCCGGTCCGCAAAGGAACCGGCCTCGCTGCTAGCAAAAGGAGCGGGCGGCCAAGAGAGGCCCGCGGAAGCGGCGTGCTCCTCCATGGCGCGAGCGGCAGCATCGCTCATCGCGAGTGCTCGCTGCTCGTCCGTGCGAACCGAAGAGCGTGCCACTATTCGTCCACCTTGAGAATCGCCATGAAGGCCTCCTGCGGCACGTCGACCGAGCCGATGGCCTTCATGCGCTTCTTGCCCTCCTTCTGCTTCTCGAGGAGCTTGCGCTTACGCGAGATATCGCCGCCGTAGCACTTGGCGAGGACGTCCTTGCGCATGGCCTTGACGGTGGAACGCGCGATAATCTTGTTGCCGATGGCACCCTGAATAGGCACCTCGAACTGCTGGCGCGGGATGATCTCCTTGAGCTTGTCGCAGAGGCCGCGCGCGAGCGTATACGCCTTGTCCTTGTGGACGATGAACGACAGCGCGTCGACCTCGTCGCCGGAGAGCAGGATGTCAAGCTTCACGAGGTCGCTCGGACGATACTCGGAGAACTCGTAGTCGAGCGAGGCATAACCCTTCGTGCGGCTCTTGAGCTGGTCAAAGAAGTCGAGGATGAGCTCCGCAAGGGGCATATCGAACTGCATCTCGACGGACTTCTGCGTGAGGTGGACCATGTTCGTCGTGACGCCGCGGTGCTCGATGGCAAGCTGCATGACCGCGCCCGTGAACTCAGGCGGGCAGATAATCTTCGCCTTGAGGTAGGGTTCCTCGATGTGGTCGATGCAGGTGACATCAGGGAGGTCCTGGGGACTGCGAACGCCCACCATCTCGCCGTCAGTCTTATACACGTGATAGTCGACCGAAGGGCTCGTCGCGATAAGGTCGAGGTTGAACTCTCGCTCGAGGCGCTCCTTGACGACCTCCATATGAAGGAGACCGAGGAAGCCCACGCGAAAGCCAAAGCCGAGGGCCACAGAGGTCTCGGGCGTCCAGACGAGCGATGGATCGTTGACGTGGAGCTTCTCGAGGGCGTCGCGAAGGTTCTCGTACTCCTTGTTGTCAACCGGGAAGAGTCCGGTGTAGACCATGGGCTTCGCCTCGCGATAGCCCGGCATGGGGGCGTCGCAGGGCCTCTCGGCAAGTGTGATGGTGTCGCCGACGCGTACGGCCTCGGGATCCTTGAGGCCCGTGACGACGAAGCCGACCTCACCCACGCCGAGCTCGCCGACGAGGGTCTCGGCGGGGCGCTTGACGCCCACGCCGTCAGCCAAGAAGCGCTCTCCGCCCTGCATCATGAGCAGGTCGTCGCCCTTGGCGATGTGACCGTCGAACACACGCACGGTGGCAACGACGCCGCGGTACTCGTCGAAGTAGGAGTCAAGGATCAGCGCCTTGAGCGGAGCGTCGTAGTCTCCCTTGGGAGGCGAGATGAGGAAGACGATCGACTCGAGTAGGTCGTGGATGCCCTCGCCCGTCTTGCCAGATACGCAAACGGCGTCATCGGCAGGAATGGCAAGCTCCTCCTCAATCTCCTCCTTAACCTCCTCGGGATGGGCGCTCGGGAGGTCGATCTTATTGATCGCGGGAACAATATCCAAGTTGGCGTTCATGGCGAGGCTGGCGTTGGAGACCGTCTGAGCCTCGACGCCCTGGGTGGAGTCGACGACAAGGACGGCGCCCTCGCACGCGGCTAGAGACCTCGAGACCTCATAGGTGAAGTCCACGTGACCAGGGGTGTCGATGAGGTTGAACTGGTAGGTCTCGCCATCATCCGCGTCATACATCACGCGAACGGCGTTGCTCTTGATCGTAATGCCACGCTCGCGCTCGATGTCCATCGTATCGAGAAGCTGCGACTCCATGTCGCGCTCCTCAACCGTACGAGTGAGCTCGAGGATGCGATCAGAGATGGTGGACTTGCCATGGTCGATGTGAGCGACGATGGAGAAGTTCCTGATGTGGGATATGTCTGTAGTAGTCATGTTGACGATGATACCGCATACGCGCGAAAAGCAGCGGGAAGAGAACTTGTCTGGCGAATCCCGCAAAGAGAAGCCCCGCCGGCCAGCACGCCGACGGGGCTTCTACAAATCAATGGAACAGAAGCTACTTGATGGTGTTCACGAGCTTCTGGACGCCAGACTTACGCTGGGCAGCCTGATTCTTGTGGATGATGCCCTTGGAAGCGGCCTTGTCGAGCAGGCGACCAGCCTTGTTGGCCTCAGCCTGAGCGAGCTCGGCGTCCTTAGCCTCAACGGCAGCGCGAACGCGCTTGACAGCCGTCTTGAGCTCAGAGCGGACGGCCTTGTTGCGCATACGAGCCTTCTCGGCGGTGATGATGCGCTTCTTCTGCGACTTGATGTTAGCCACGTGCAGATCCTTTCAATTTCTTCTATGTGAGGCCCCTGTTGGCAAGTGGAGTGGGGTTCCACAAGCCGGACACGGCAAGGTCAACCTCGCCACTATAGCAAAACTACAAGGACTTGTGGCCGAAACACGAGGAATCACAAGTTTCTGACGAGAATTAGTGGCCAGAAAGCCATCGCGGTGCCAGCCAGAGGCAACGATGCGCCGTTTCACGAGCGAAGGAAAGGAATCGTCGGCCTAGTCAAAGAGCGAACTCGAGCGACGCCGAGCCTTCCCGTATCAGCGAAGCGCAAGCCCCGGCGTCGTCATTACAAGCAGAAGGCGCTCGAAGGCGGCGTCAGAGTCCGCGCTGCCCTTGAGGGCTCGCTCGCACGACGCCGCCTCGGAGAGGAGAGCCTCCAACTCGCCGGAGGCAAATCGAGATGCCCAGCGAGAGTGGTTCTTCACCTGCCAGGGAGCGCGCCCGAGCTCACCCGCAAGCGAAGAGCCGGCCCCGCGCGCCGCGAGGGATTTCGCACATATGAGCTCGCGAATGCGCCCGACGAGAACGGAGTGGAGGAACACGAGGGACGGGTTGTCCATAAGGCGATACATACGCAGCGCGCGAGCAACATCGCGCTCGCAGGCCGCATCAGCGAACGCCCAGGGGCTAACCTCGGCAGTCTGCGCGACATTCGCCTCGACATCAGCGAGCGTGATGCGACCGCTGGCACGGAGGAGCTCGGCCAGCGTCGCAACCTGGTTATCAAGGGCGACGGTCGCCTCGCCCACGCGATTGACGAGCTCCTCCGCAGCAGCGTTGTCCATGGACATGCCATGACCGGCGGCAAGCTTGACGACATAGGGAGGAAGCTCCCAACGCTTGAGCGGCGAGCAATCGATGACCGACTTCGCGCCAACCTTGGCGACCGCCTTGTACAGACGCGTGTTCTTAGCGAGCTTCTCGGCATCGAGGCAGAGAACGCAGGAGGGATTGGGGTCAGCGAGATAGCCAACGACCGCCTCTGAGACGGCCTTAACGAGCTTATCCGCCTCGTGAACGATGACGAGGCGAAAGTCCGCGCAGAAGGGCATCGTCTCGAGCGAGGAGACAAGAGCCATCGGGTCTTCGATCTGCGAGCCCTGGAGCTCGTCAAGGTTGAAATCCGCCATGTCAGACGGCACGCGGGAGCGAAGTCTCCGCACGGCGGTGTCACGTTTGAGCTCGTCAGCGCCAACGACGAGATATGCGGCAAGCAACGCTGCCCCTTCAGTCATCTCTCCCCCAAACCGTTTTGTCTTTCGTGTCTGATTGTAGCTGCTTGATGCGATTCGCCCACCCCAAGGCACAACGCAAGGTGACGCCACGCAGCGAGCAATCGCCCACCTAAGTCACCTCTGGCACACAACGCGAGGAGAAGCGCTGGCGGGTGCAGGCTCGACTCGAACGTCCCCGTGCTCGATCGTGCAGAGAAACGTAGCGCCCGCAGACTCGAGGGTCTCTATGCACTCAGGCGTTGGATGCCCATAGGAATTGCCCTCCCCCGCACTTGCTACCGCGAACTCGGGACTCAAGAACAGGGCCTGATCGGGCGAGATTGAGACACGAGACCCATGATGCCCAACCTTTAGAACATCGATATCGCCAACGTTATTCTGATACTCCTCCAGCTGCTCTTGCTCGGCGTCACCCGTGAGCAGCATCTCTAACGAGCGACCGTCGCCATCATAGGAGAGGACGAAGCACAGGGAGTCTTCGTTCTCCGATCCGTCGGTTGGACCATGGGGCCAAACACACCTCATCGAATAGGAGCCGAGACGCAGAACATCCCCATCCGATATCTCGCCGGGAGCAGCCCCTGTAAGGTCTCGCACCGAGCCTTCGAGCTCATTCGGCAGGTTTCCTGATGCCCCCTCGCCCACATATATCGCATCGACCCCTATGAGGCCGACGAGGTCATCGATGCCTCCGTAATGATCGTCGTGAAGGTGCGTGATGACCATGGCGTCAAGGTGATAGACGTGGTTCCTCGCGAGGGCCGAGGAAAGGCTCCCCTCGAGGCCGCAATCGACGAGGATCGCGTGGGGACCCTGGCGAATGAGGATGGCATCCCCCTGGCCAACATCGAGAATCGTGACGCTAGGGCCCACAAGCACGCAGGTAAGCAATACATAGGCACCGGCGACGGCCGTCGCAGCCGATATCGTTCCCAAGAGGGCCCGGCGGGAGGGCCGAGGCCACGCGACCAGCGCAACGGTCATGGCAACCAGTGGGACATACTCGGCCCACGGCGGAAAGCAAACGGGAATGCAGGCAAGGGGAAGTTTTCCCAAGCCTCGAACGAACCAAATGACGATCTCGCAGAGCGTCTCGTCCAGGCCCAATATAAAGCTACCGAGAAACGGCACCAACGACGACGCAACTCCCGCAAGGCCAAGTGACACAAGCGGGGTGAACAATGGCCCGATCAACACGTTTGCGAGGGTCGAGACAAGTGAAAGGCGTCCGAACGTCATGGCGCAAGTCCCCGCAGTCGCCAGCTGGCAAACGAGAGAGACGGCAATCGCGGAGCGCAGCGAGCGAAGCAGCGCACTCCCCCGCCTCCTGAGACGATAGGGAACTCTGATTCCACCCTTACGAAGCAGCGGCACGAGGGAAAAGCGAGCAAGAAGGGCGTCCGCGTATGAACCAAACAAGGCAAGCGCGATGACGGACGAGACCGATAGCCTAAAACCAAGGTCACTAGAGCAATAGGGGTCCAAGGCGCACATCGCAAGGCATGCGACGGCGACGCCAGACGGGGAATGAGACCTCCTGCCCAGCAGCCTCCCACACCGAGCCGCGAGCAGCATCACCCAGGCGCGGATGGCGCTTGACGGACAAGCGCAGAAAACGACGTAGGCGGCACTCGACGCAAGAACGGTGAGAGCGCGAGCACGAAGGCCCACGCCCGCAAGGCCCAGCAGGGTCTCGACACTACCGGCCATCACCGCGAGATGAGCGCCAGACACCGCGATGAGATGAGATAGGCCAACGGACGCGAACGCGTCATCAAGGCCCCGCTCCTTGAGGTCCGCTCGCGACCCCGCCACCAAGCCAGCCATAAGGGCGCGGCCATCGCCAGAAGACGGGCCAATGGCACGAAGCGCCCACGAGCGAAGGGACGTAAGAACCCCTTCCACGCCGGTCGCCGGCAGCACCTCCGAGGCTCGAATCATCCTTACCTTGCCGCATAACCCCTGAGATCGACTCGTGCGCCCCCAATCATCGTCTTCATTTGCCGAGAAGCGCCCGACGCCAGTCACCGTAGAGCCGAACTCGACTCTGTCGGGAAGCTCGAGCCAGACTTTGGCACGACCGCCGTCTCCCATCACGACCTCGGCGCGGCACAACCACCCGCTTTGACCGCTCGTGCAATCAGAACGAACGACAAACTCACACGCACTCATGCTCGTGCCCTCAAGCGCCGAGGCAGCATCATCTACGCGAGCAAGCGCCCAGCCGCCCTCGAGGCCGCCAACGACGACCGCGAGCGAAAGCGCTAGCACTCCCGCAGCAAGGGAGTCGGACATGCCGGCTAATCTAAGGACCAGCACGGCAACGAGAGCTGCCGCCGCCACAAGCAGGGCTAAGAGCCCCGTCGGTGCAACTTCCTGCAAGGCCAACAACTGCGAGCCCGCAAACGCAAGGGCAACGACGAGGACGAGAGGCACATAGGGGCGTTCCGGATAGGGCGAAGGGCCATCCTCGCCTGGGCAAGCCGATGCCGGCCGAGCATCCTCCCGCACGCGAGAGGCTTCGTCGTCAAGGCTAGGCACGTTCTCGTCACGGCCCCACGCAAGCACCCTCTTGCGCGATAGGGCCGCCACAAGCCTCCTAAACACGGATTTGATCCTTGAGCTTGGAGAACTTCCCCTCGCCTATGCCGCTAACGCGCATAAGGTCCTCGGGGCTCGCGAAGGGACCGTTACGTTCGCGGTCCTCTACGATCGCCGCCGCTGTGGAGGGACCGATGCCAGGAAGCGAGTCAAGCTCTTCTGCCGTCGCCGTATTGATGTTTATCACTCCGGACGAAGACGCGCCAACATCAGACCCCGAAGCAGCTCCCGACGAAGCCTGCCCCGCTACCACCTCCCCTTGCCTTGGGACGTAGATCTTCTCGCCATCCGATAGCACGGCCGCAAGGTTAAGCGCAGAGGTATCCGCATCCCCAGCAAGGCCACCGGCAGCCATGACGGCGTCATTCACGCGCGGAAGCGACCCCGTCATCTCATAGACCCCCGGCGCCACAACCGCCCCGTCGATGTGAACGAAAACAGGGTCTGTGGCAGGCTCAGGCGTCGAGGCGGCACTGGGAGTGGCGGCCGTTATCGAAAGGGTCGAAATAGGAGCGCTTTCGCGCTCGATCACGACGCCGCCTCGAAAAGCACCGAGAGCAGCGGCGACAACGATTGCGGCCATGACCGCAACGGCAACGGCACCCACCGCCAACGTGGGCTTCATCTGTCCCCTAGAACTATGAGAACGCCTGGGTTTCCTTCGAATGAGTTGAGCCATGCGATCGCCTCCCCCTCAATCGTGGAAGCAATTTGGCCCAAAGAGCGCCACAAGGACAAGAAAGTCCCGCGTGCTCAAACCCAAATCAAACGCAAACCTAACAGGTTTTCGCAAAATCATGCCAAAACGCGTCAAACAAACTAGAAAGCATGAGGTAAAAGAAGCGCCGGCACTCATGGTGTCGGAGCTTCAAATGAGCAAAAACTTTTTTTGTCCCCAAATGAGGAAAGGCTACTCGTTCGCAGACTCTTCGCTCTTTGCGGCCACATCCCCGGTCTCGCCAGGCCACTCGGCGGGAGCGAGCTCACGGTGCCGCGCTCTCAGCTCGCGCGGAGGACGATACGAGGCGCAGGTGTTGAAGTCCACGTACTCGATGTTCTTCATCAGGTACTCGACCATCGCCTCGTGGTCAAAGGTCTCCCACGCCTCACGTACCATGCGGAGGTTCGCATGAGTCTCGGGACGACGCGGCATGAAGAGCGTGCAGCAATCAGGAGCCGTCTGCGCGCTGATGTCATACGTGCCGATCTTCTGGGCTCGATCGATGATCTCAATCTTATCCGTGCCAATGAGCGGGCGAAAAACCGGAATCGCGGCGACGTCATTCGTGGCAGTGATGTTCTCGAGGGTCTGAGAGGCGACCTGGCCAAGAGACTCGCCCGTGACTAGAGCCTTCGCATCCTCAAGCTCCGCCACGCGCTGCGCGACCTCGAACATGAGACGGCGATACATGATGACGCGGAGCGCCTGCGGCGCCTTGAGCGATATCTCGCGCTGACACTCGCCAAAGGGCACCACGTAGAGGCGGCCGATGATACCGGCAGGCTCAAGCGCGCGGACGATATCCTGTGTGAGCCACTCGGACTCATCGCTCGTCATCGGACGGCCGGAGAAGTGCACGGGCACGCAGATCGCGCCGCGACGGCCAACCATCCACGTGGCGACGGGAGAGTCGAAGCCGCTCGAGAGCAACGTAACGACCTTGCCCGCGGTACCCACGGGAAGACCACCCGCGCCGCGCTGAGAGGTGGCATCCGCATACACGTAGACGTCAGACTGAACGACATGAACGTTCACCGTGACATCAGGCTGGTGCATCTGAACGCGGAGGTCCGGAAAGGCCTCGCACAGGGCGGCTCCAACCTGGCGGTTGAGGTCAATGCTGTGGATGGGGTAATCGGTGTTGGAGCGACGACCGTGAACCTTGAAAGACTCGCAGCCCTTGCAGGCACGAAGGCTCTCGATAGCCGCGGCGTTGTACTCCTCGGGGTCACGGGCACAACGCCACGCGACGGATACGCGAGCGACGCCAGGAACGGCGGCGACCATGCCGGGGATATCCTCGGGCATACCACCGTCTTCGAAGCTCACGCGAACGTACCCCGCAAGGCGCTCGACATGAGCCGAACGCCCCTTGAGGGCACGCTTGAGGTTGGTGATGAGCTGGCGCTCAAAGATAGAACGGTTCTTACCCTTGAGACCAATCTCGTGATAATGAACGAGGCAGACGCGATCAGCCACGGCGCTACTCGGCAATCGTGACGTTCGTGTCCTTGATGGCCTCGTCGAAGTCGTCCTGGACGTAACCGAGCTTACCGTCAGCGAGCTCATTCATGGCGATGGAGGTGGTGTCCTCACCGGAGACCATGGTGGTGATGTCGTCGACGTCCTGGATGGCAACGACGCGAAGGTGCTGGCCGCGAAGCATGTTGTTGATGTCGCAAGCGCGCTTCGACGCGACAGAGCAAAGCAGGAACGGATTGTGCTCGGTCTTCTCGAGCAGGGTGTCGATTTCAGGCTTGATCACAGACATTGCTGAACTTCCTCAATTCATCTCGTGCGATTCGAGCACTTGGAGCAACTCCGAAGTGGCTCTCTCAAGGTCATCGTTGACGATTCGCTCGTCATAGCGCGGGGCAAGCTCAAGCTCGCCGGCCGCATCCGCAAGACGCAGGTGAAGGGACTCTTCGCTCTCCGTCTCGCGACCGCGGAGACGCTGTTCGAGGACCTCCATGGAAGGAGGCTCGATGAAGACGAGAACGGCATCGGGAAAGACCTTGCGAACGTTGAGCGCGCCCTGGACGTCAATCTCGAGGATGACGGACTTACCGGCGCTCAGGTTACGGTCAACCTCGGAGGCGAGCGTGCCATAACGGTTTCCGTGGACGTTAGCCCACTCGAGGAACTCCCCGGCCTCGACGCGACGGTCGAAGTCATCGTTGGTGAGGAAGTGGTAGGAAACCCCGTCAACCTCACCTGGACGTGGCTGTCTCGTTGTGGCCGAGACCGTCAGACCCAGGTCCGGGCGCTGTTCCCTCACAAGGGAAACCAGTGTGCCCTTCCCTACGCCTGACGGCCCGGAAACTACGAACAGCTTAGCTGCGCGCGACACTACTTGGAGAGAATCTCGAGGAGGGCCTCACGCTGACGGGCACCAAGGCCCTGAACACGACGGTTGTCAGCGACGGCGATCTCGTCCATGATCTTGGCGGCCTTAGCCTTGCCGTAACCCGGAAGGGACTCAATGAGAGCGCGGACAGGCATGCGCTTGGCGGCCTCGTCCTCAGAGTTCAGGACGGACTCGAGGGTGACATCGCCGTTCTTGATCTTCTCACGAAGCTCGGCGCGAGCGTGGCGGGCCTCGGCGGCCTTCTTAAGGTTCTGAGCGCGCTGCTCGTCGGAAAGCGTAGGGAGAGCCATATTTCCTCCAAATGTAAGTACTTCTCAACACAAGTTCCGAAGGGGCTTCAGGTGCCCCGCAAATCGGCTGTATGACACTATGGCAATGTAGCAGCCACTTTGCAAGAACTTTCACGCATTTACCCGCGTTTTATACCTCGCCACCCAACAAAAACGGCATCTTGGTTACGGATGCGCCGGTTAATGTCAGGACTCGGCGAGTTCTAGCGTGCCTCAATCTCCGCGACGATGGACTCGAAGGCGGCAACCGGATCCCCTGCCTGGGTAATCGCCCTGCCGATGACAATGTGGCTCGCGCCGGCATTGACGGCGGCGGCAGGGGTCGCGACGCGGCTCTGGTCTCCCAGGGCGGCGCCGGCCGGGCGCACGCCCGGGGTCACGATAAGTGCATCCGGGCCAAGGAGCTCGCGCATCTCGCGCGCCTCCATAGGCGAGCACACAATGCCGTCGAGGCCAGAGTCGACGGCGAGCTTCGCGAGGGCCGCGGCCTGCTCGGGAATCGGGCGCGTCACGCCAACCTTAGCCAGCTCCTCGGCGTCCATGCTGGTGAGCACGGTGATGGCAATCACATAGGGCTTGTGGCCAAACTCGACGAGGGACTGCTCGGCGGCCTCGTGACAGGCAACGAGCATCTTCTCGGAGCCAGAGCCATGAACCGTGACCAGGTCCGCGCCAGAGTGGGCAGCGCTCATCACGGCGCCGCGAACCTGATGCGGGATGTCATGGAACTTGGAATCGACGAAGATTTTGAAACCGCGGTCGCGGAGCTCCTTGACGAGCGGCAGGCCGCCGTCATAGATGAGCGTGATGCCAACCTTGAGCCAGATGGCATGGCCCTCGAGCTTGTCAGCGAGGGCACGAGCCTCCTCGGGCCCGCAATCGAGCGCAACCATCACGCGGTCGCGAGCGGACAGATCGTCAAAGCGGCCCATGGGGCCTCCTTTCGGGCGAGTCGCCCATCGAAAAAGGGGCGACCATGAAGGCCGCCCCGGAGAATCAAAGACCGACTAGCCCTCGAAGGCGCCAATAAGCTCGGAGATGCTGGAAACACCCTGCGACTCGGCCCACTCGGTGAGCTCGCCGAGGATGCGAGGAGCCGCCGTCGGGTCGACAAGGTTAGCCATGCCGACAGACACGCTCGTGGCGCCGGCGAGGATGAACTCGGCGGCATCGGCACCGGTCATGACGCCACCAACGCCCACGATGGGGAGGCTGACGGCATTGTGAGCCTCCCACACCATGCGTACCGCGATGGGGTGAAGGGCGGGGCCGCTCATGCCGCCGGTGGGACGGCTAAGCTTGCTCCTGCGCGTGTTGACGTCAATGGCCATGCCGGGGATGGAGTTGATGACCGTAAGGGCGTCCGCGCCCTCGGCCTCGAGCGCCTTCGCGACATCGACGACGCGAGCGGGGGCCATCTTGACGAAAAGGGGTTTCTTCGTATGCGGACGAACGGCGCGGATGACCTCTGCGGCACCCTCGGGCGTAGAGCCCATGGCACAGCCACCGGCGGCGATATTGGGGCAGGAGATGTTGATCTCGAGACCAGCGGCGAACGGGGCGAGCTCCTCGAAGAGCTCGACGGCCGCGACGTACTCCTCGACGGAGTGGCCCGCAACCTGGCAGATGACAGCGGTGCCCTTGTCGGAGAGCTCCTGGAGGTACTCGCCGGAGCCCTCGATGAGTCCACGGACGCCGGGGTTCTGGAGGCCCACGGAGTTCATCATGCCACTCGTTACCTCGGTCATGCGCGGGGCGGGGTTGCCGGGCCAGGCCTCGGCGGCGCAGCCCTTGGTGGTGATCGCGCCGAGCTGGCTCACGTCATAGAAGCTCTCGAACTGCCAGCCGTAGCCATAGGTGCCGCTCGCGGTGTTGATCGGGTTCTTGAGCTTGATGCCTGCGAGATCGACGGACATATCGACGTTGCTCACCATGCCACCACCTTCGAGTCGAAGACGGGGCCTGCCATGCAGGCGCCCACCATGCCGTAGACGGTCTCGACGTTACACGTGTTACAAGCGCCAAAGCCGCAGGTCATCATGCGCTCGACGGAAACCTCGCACTTGACGCCGGCAGCCTCGGCGATAGCCGCGACGGCGCGCATCATGGGCTCGGGCCCACAGGTGAGGACAAGGTCATACGCGCCCGTGGCGAGCATGGGCTCGACCTCGGCCGTCACGAACCCCTTCGTGCCAGCCGTACCGTCGTCAGTCGTGAGGCGAACCTCGCCGCACAGCGGCTCGAGCTCGTCGATCCCGCAGATCTTGGCGGCAGTGAGGGCGCCCACGACGGCGTCGACCTCGGCACCGTTGCCAACGGCGAAGCGAGCGGCTGCGATGACGGGCGTGATGCCGATGCCACCCGCGACGACGAGGACCCTCTTCGCGCCCGCGTCCATCTTCCAGCCGTGGCCACCGGGGCCGAGTACCGTAGAGGTAGAGCCAGCGCCCATGGCGGAAAGCCTGCGCGTGCCATCGCCCACGACCGCATAGTACGTGGTCACGGTGCCGGCCTCGGCGTCAGCGGAGGAATACGAGAGAGGGATGCGGATGAGCTGACGAGGATCACCGGGGACCTCGAGACTCATGAATTGACCAGGCTCGAGGGCTGCCGCCAGACGCGGGGCCTCGATCGTGAGGCGATAGACGCCCTCGGCCACAGGCTCGTTCGAGACGACGGTGAAGTCGTGGATGCGAGCCGGCGACGGAGTGGGATAGGCCATGTCTCTCCTTTCGGGCAATAGGCCGCACGAGACGGCCGAATGATACGCGACGGCGACCCGAGAGAAGCCTCCCGGGGCGCGCGAGATAAAACTAGGCGAGCTTGCAGTCCTTCAGGACGTGCTTGCCGGCAACGACGGTGTCCGTCGCGCGACCGGTGAGCTTGGCGCCCATGAAGGCGGAGTTGTGCTGCTTGCCGCAGAACAGCTCCGGCGTGACCTCGAGCTTGATGGTCGGGTCGATAAGGGTGAGGTCCGCGGGGGAACCGGCCTCGACCTTAACGGCCTCGAGGCGGGCGACCTTGCGCGGATTCACGCACATGACCTCGACGAGGCGCTGCCAGCTCATCTTGCCGGTGGAGACAAGGTTGGTGAGCATGAGCGGGAGGCTCGTCTCAAGGCCGACGACGCCGAAGGGAGCGATCTCGAACTCGCACTCCTTCTCGTGGAGGGCGTGCGGCGCGTGGTCCGTGACGACGCAGTCGAGCGTGCCGTCGCAGATGCCCTCACGGAGAGCCGCCGCGTCGGCGGGGGTGCGCAGCGGCGGGTTCATCTTGAGGTTGGTGTTGTAGGTCTCGTCGAGGAGCTCCTCGTCGAGGAAGAGGTGGTGCGGGCAGACCTCGGCCGTGACGGGCAGGCCCTCAGCCTTGGCGGCACGAACGAGCTCAGCGCCACGGGCGGTGGAGATGTGGCAGATGTGGAGCGCGCAGCCCGTGAGGCGGCAGAGCTCGATGTCGCGAGCAATCTCGACCTCCTCACCGGCGGCAGGCCAGCCGGCGATGCCGAGGCTGGGGGCCCACCGGCGCCCGTTGGCCACGCCGCCGCCAAGGGCCGGCGATGCCGAGGCGGGTGCTCACGCGGCCCTCGTTGACCATGCCGTGCTCAGTCAGGGACTCGATCTCGCAGTGGCAGGCGACGGCACGATCGAACTGACGGACGTAGTCCATCACGGTGCGGAGCATGCCGGCGCTCTGCACGCCATGGCCGTCATCGGAAAACATGCAGGCGCCCTCGGCGACCATATCGCCGATCTCGGCCAGGGCCTCGCCTTTCTCGCCACGAGTGCAGGCACCGATGGGGCGGACGTGCACGAGGCCGGCGGCGTCGCCCTTGGCGATCTGGTAGCGCACGCCCTCGCCCGTGTCGGTCACGGGGTTGGTGTTGGGCATGGTGGCGACGTCTGTGAAGCCACCGGCGGCAGCGGCGGCGGAGCCCGTCTCGATGGTCTCCTTGTACTCGTAGCCGGGGTCGCGGAAGTGGACGTGGATGTCAATCAGGCCCGGGACGAGGTACTTGCCCGTGCCATCGATGACCTCGGCGCCCTCAGGGGTCTTGATGTTCGCGCCCACGCGGGCGATGCGAGCGCCCTCGACGAGGACGTCGGTAACGGTGTCGAGGCCGACCTGCGGGTCGACGACGTGAGCACCCTTAATCAGCAGCATTCTCTTCTCCTCCAAGCAGCAGGTACATCTCGGCCATGCGGGTGTAGAGGCCCGCGGCGACCTGGCGTGTCACGAACGAGTTCTGGGCATCGGCGGGGATCGAGTCGATCTCCATGCCTCGGTTCATCGGGCCCGGGTGCATGACGAGGGCGTTCTCCTTCATGTGGGCGTGACGTTCAGCGGTGAGGCCCCAGAGGCGGTTGTACTCGCGCTTCGAGGGGATCGTGGCGCCCTCCATGCGCTCGAGCTGAACGCGGAGCATGTACACGACGTCGACGTCCTCGATGACGGAGTCGAAGTCATAGGTCTCCTCGGCACCGAAGACCTCGGGCTCGGGAAGCTGGAACGTGGGAGGGCCAACGAGCGTGACCTTGGCGCCCATGGTGCGCAGGGCCGGGGCCAGGGAGCCGACGACGCGGCTGTGGAGCAGGTCGCCGACGATGGCGACCTTGAGGCCCTCGAGCTTGCCGAAGTGCTCGCGCATCGTGTAGAGGTCGAGCAGGGCCTGGGAGGGATGTGCATGCTTGCCGTCGCCGGCGTTGATGACGCGGGCGTCGGTGTAGTGCGTGATGAGTTCGGCGGTGCCGGCATTGCGCGCGCGGCAGACGAACATGTCGACGCCGTAGGAGTCGAGCGTCTTGATGGTGTCCTCAAGGCACTCACCCTTGGAGACGGAGGAGCTTGATCCCTGGACGTTCAGAGAGTCGGCGGAGAGGCGCTTCTCGGCGATCTCGAACGAGGAGCGCGTACGGGTAGAGGCCTCGAGGAAGAGGTTCACGATCGTGCGACCGCGAAGAGCGGGGACCTTCTTGATCGTGCGGTGGTTGATCTCCTCCATGGAACGGGCTGTATCGAGAATCTGCGTGATGTCATCGGCAGTGAGGTCCGTCGTGTTGATGAGGTTGCGAACGGAAAGCACTATGCACCGACCTCCTTATTGGCGATTGCGGCCTTCTCGGCTTCGATGTCCCAAATCTCGACCGCATCGCGGCCGTCAAGCGACTCGACGAAGACGCGGACGTCCTCCTCGTGGGAGCTCGGCACGTTCTTGCCGACGTAATCCGCGCGAATGGGAAGCTCGCGGTGGCCGCGGTCGACCATGACGGCGAGCTGAATGGTCCTGGGCCTGCCAAGATCCATGAGGGCGTCGAGCGCGGAGCGCACGGTACGTCCCGAGAAGAGAACGTCGTCGACGAGGATGATGTCCTTGTGGTCGACGTCAAAGTTGATCTGAGTCTCGTGAACGACGGGTGCGAGGCGACGGGTCACGTCATCTCGATAGAAGCTGATGTCGAGCTTGCCCACCGGCGGGCGGATACCCTCGATGGACTCGATCTCAGACGCGAGGAGATCAGCGATGTTGGCACCGCGGCGGACGATACCCACGATCGCGAGGTTCTCCGCCCCCTCATTGTTCTCGATGACCTCATGCGCGATGCGGGTAAGGGCTCTGCCCATCGCCGCAGCGTCCATAATGGTCGCCTTGGGTCCCAGTCCCTGCTGTTCCATGTGGCTCCCTTCACAAAAAAAGACGCCTATGCCTGTTGCGGCACGGGACGTCATCCAAGGGTCTCGCATGAGGCTGGGAAACTCGCCAGCTTGTTCCTTGCCGGTGTCCCGCACCGTCTTAAAGGTTGTGACAACTATACTACTGATTACTAACTGCTGGGCGAGAAACGCCCTTCACCGAATCGCCAAACGGTCGACTAAGCGACTGAGAAACCAGGAGCGCCCTTATGATCGAGCACAAGCTCTCTAACGTCCTTCTCAAGCCCGCGGAGCACCTCGCGGGACACGACGAGCTCTATGTCTTCTGCGCGAGCCCCCTCGACTACGACGAGGAGACGGCCGCGCTCAGGCTCGCAGAGCCCGCTGACTTCATGACCTTCCTGAACGCGTGCTCCGCCTCGAAGTGGGCCAAGTACTGCGACGTTACCACCGTGACGCTCAGGCTCGAGCTCTCCGGCGATGCCTGCGAAGTCATCATCAAGGGCATGCCCGAGGGCGCCGAGGCTGACTCCGAGAACACCGTCGAGCTTGACCGGATCACCGTCGAGCCCGAGGCGGGCAAGGTCGCAAGCGTCTCTGCCGCGTTCGATTGCTCGGGCATGGACCTCATCGCGTTCGAGCTTCTTCCCTCCGGCACGACCCTTCTCCATTCCGGCGCTTATTACGCCGAGGTCGACGAGGGACGCATCCACCCGGTGCGCATCGCGCTCTCCACGACGACCTTCAAGAAGGAGCACTACATCGTCCCCAACATCGAGCTCATACGCGACGCCATTCGCTCGGACGATGGCCCCATCCACGACGCCTTCCACATGTTCGTGGTCGACAACGGCTCGACACTCGACGCCGAGGCCCTCTCCGACGACCTCGTGACCGTCATCCCCACCGCCAATGTCGGTGGCGCGGGAGGCTTCGCCCGCGGCATGATCGCCGCGATGGACTCCCCCTCCGAGTTCACCCACGTCATCCTCATGGACGACGACGTCCATGTCTTCCCCGAGAGCATCAAGCGCACCTACAACCTCCTCGCCCTCGCGAACGAGAAGTACGCCCACGCCTTCGTGAACGGCGCCATGCTCTCCGTCGAGCAACCCGAGAGGCTCTTCGAGGACGTGAGCCATGTCCTACGCAGCGGCGTCTACCGCAAGGTGAAGCCGGACCTCTTCGTCGACCGCCTCGATCAGGTCGTCGAGAACGAGAGGATCGACGTCGAGGTGGAGAACACCTATGGCGCATGGTGGTTCTCGTGCATCCCCGTCGCCAACATCCGCGAGAAGGGACTGCCCGTCCCTGTCTTCGTGCGCTGCGATGACGTCGAGTACGGTCTGCGTTCCAATCCCACGTACATGACGATGAACGGCATCTGCGTCTGGCACGAGAGCTTCGAGGGACGCCCGCGCGCCTCCGTCGATTGCTATCAGTACGTGCGCAACTTCCTCGTCATGGCCGCTTGCGACGGACATGTCAACACAGAGCTCTTCATGGCCCGTGTCTGGCGAAACGTTCTGCTTCGCCGCCGCGACCTCGAGTACGGAGCCGCCGACCTTCTCCTCCAAGGCGTGGAAGACTACCTGCGCGGCCCGCAGTGGCTCATGGAGGCCGACGGCAGTGCCCTCATGCGCGAGAACGCCAAGCTCAACGACAAGTTCGTGCCTCTCGCCGAAATCGACCCAAAGATACTCTCCGAGGGCAACATTCGCGAGGTCACGCCCCAGAAGCACCATGGCCTCACGCTCGCGGACAAGCTATTGAAGACCATCCCGTACGACAAGCATCTGCTGCCGGACGCCCTCCTCAAGAAGGCTCCGGGACACCTCATGGTCAGCGGGCCCGCCCTCTACAGCCGCGACACCCTTGCCCGCGAGACCATCGTCGTCCTCGACATCACGGGCGAGAAGGCCTGCGTCCGCCGCATGGACCGCGCACGCAACGCACGGATCAAGCAGCGCGTCCGCGAGCTCAAACAGCGTTGGCAGCTCGAGCACGAGCGCGTGGCCGCAGACTACCGGGCAGCCTTCCCGACCATGATCAGCCAGGAGTTCTGGCGACACTACCTCGGCATGGAAGAGTAGGGACACTCGGCATCCTACGGAGGAACGCCCGGCATTCAACTGGCCATCCATGTGCAAGTTGCGCGCCCCGTCACAATGTCTGTTGACAGGGCGCGCATCTGTTTTGGGAGATGGCTAGGCTCACCGAGACCGCCGGAAAACCAGGACACACAGCGATGGAGTCCACGCGCCCGGTTTCGACCTAGCGATCAGCCGAAGGGAGAGGCTAGCGCTTCTCCGGCCTCTTCACGTACTCGATTGCGGGATGGAATCTCAAGCCCTCAAACGTGCCCCCGAGGACGGCCCTCGCACGCTCGAGCTTACGATCCTTAGCCTCGGTCGCGATGCGCCAAAGGTGATTGAGGTCTCGCGCGGCGACATACGCGTAGCCCGCAGGACCCTCGCCGCGATAGAGCACGACGTCGTTTCGGTACGCGAGGCGGAAGCGCGCGATGCGCTCGCCGGAGTCGATGGCAACGTTGCCGGCCCCGTTGACCTTGCACTTGTGCGTGACCACGCTCGTGCCCACGACATAGCAGGGATACTTCCTCGAGACGCGGCGCGTGAACTCCCAGTCGTCAGTCCAGATGAAGAAGTCCTTTATGGGGAGGCCAAGCTCCGCGATGACGTCCGCCGGCACGAAGAGCGAGACGAAGGACGCGAGCGTGCAGGGCTGTAGCTCGGGGGTGAAGTCCTCGATCGTGTGATGCAGCGGGTGCCTCTGGCGGTTCATGGAGCAAGGGGTGTCGTCAGTCCAGAGGCAGACGCTCGTGAGATAGCCGTACTCCCCGTTCAGGCCCTCGCCCGCGATGAGGAACTCACGCAGGGTGTCAGGATGGGTCATGCAGTCGTCGTCCATGACCCAGACGTAGTCGTGGCCAAGCTCGACGGCCTTGCGCATGCCGTAGTTGAACCCGCCGGCGCCGCCGAGGTTCTCACCCGTATTGAAGTAGGCGACCTTCCCGGACTCAACGAGGGAAGCCAACGCCTCCTCGGTGCCATCCGTGCTTGCGTTGTCGACGACGATGACGGAAAGGTCGTAGCGCTCGCCAAGGGCGCCAAGATCCTGCTTGCAAAGGCAATCGAGGCATTCGAGCAGCAGGTCCTTGCGGTTATACGTCACGACGACGGCTGCGACGCTCTTGCGGTTCTCGGGGTTAGCGCAGACGAAGGCCATTAGTTGTACTGCCTCCTGTAGGCCTTGCATACCTCATCCGTGTCGCCGATCATGCGCTGCTCGCCCTTCTCGATCCAGACGCAACGCGTGCAGAGTCGCTCGACCTGCTCGAGGGAATGGCTCACGAAGAGAACCGTGACGTTGCCGCTCTCGATGAACTGGCGGATGCGCTTCTCGCACTTCTCTTGGAAGAAAACGTCGCCGACGGAGAGGGTCTCGTCGACGATGAGGACATCCGGCTCGACGACGGTCGCGATTGCGAAAGCGATACGCGCGACCATGCCGCTGGAGTAGTTCTTGAGCGGCATGTCCATAAAGTCGCGAAGCTCTGCGAAATCAACGATGTCATCGAGGTGGGCGTCGATGAACTCCTTGGTATAGCCAAGGAGAGAGCCGTTGAGGTAAATGTTCTCGCGAGCGGTAAGCTCGATGTCAAAGCCCGCGCCAAGCTCGATGAGCGGGGCGATGTTGCCATGAACGGTGACTTTGCCCTCGCTGGGATCGAGCACGCCGGCGATGATCTTGAGCATCGTCGACTTGCCGGAGCCGTTGGTGCCAACGAGGCCGAGGACCTCACCCTTCTTGACCTTGAAGCTGACGTGCTTGAGGGCGTGGAACTCCTCGAAGAACAGCTCGTGCTTCACGAGCTTGATGAAGTACTCCTTGAGGTTGTCCAGACGCTCGCTCGCCATGTTGAAGATCATGGTGACGTCGTCCACCTCAATGGCGTAGTCCTCACCCGGGGTGATGTCGGTCTTAGAAGCCATTCGTATGAGCCAATCTCTCGCGTGCGAGACTTAGATGTAGAGGATGAACTTGCGCTCGAGCTTATGGAAGACCGCCCAGCCAAGGACGAGCGCTATGACTGCCCAGATGGCGCACATGGCGACGGTGATGAGCTCGGGCGGCTGGCCGTTGAGAAGGATCATGCGCATGAACGTCACGTAGTTATACATGGGGTTCGCGAGCATGATGACGCGCATGAACGCATACGGAACCTGGGCGATCATGCTGACGGGCCAGAACAGCGGCGTCACGTAGCTCCAAGCGAGGATGACAACACCCCACAGGTGGATGACGTCACGGAAGAAGACCGCAAGCGAGGAGAGTAGCATGCTCATGCCGATGCAGAAGCCCATGAGCAGAACGAGGAGCACCGGGAGCAGGATGATGGTCCAGCTGACCCACACGCCCTCCCACAGCATGACGATGAAGACGGCGATCATCGAGAACGCGAAGTTGACAAGCGAGAAGAGAACGCGCTCGACCGGAAACACCGTCTTGTTGATGCGAACCTTCTTGAGCAGGGGCGCGGCATCGAGGATCGAGGTGACGCCCTGGTTGGTTGAATCCGCGAAGATCGTCCAGATGACGTTGCCGAGGATGAGGTAGAGCGGGTAGTGCTCCATGTTGTCATAGCGCAGGAAGAACGAAAACACGAGTGACATGACGATCATCATGAGCAGCGGGTTGAGGACGCTCCACACGACTCCGAGCACGCTGCGGCGATACTTGCGCTTGAAATCCTTGCCGACGAGCTGGGAGAGGATGAACTTCTCCTTCGCGCGGTCAGACTTGGCGAACGCCTCTGATGCCGGAACGGTTGCCGCGGCTGTAGTGGTTTGCTCTTGGGACAAAGCCATCTCCTTGACGATGTTTGGCCCGTCGCGGGGCCCATCTTGTCAGCGAGCGGCGAATATGCCGGACGCAACGTAACTCCTAGATAATAGCAAGGGCGCCCTACGAGAGAAGGCCCGCCGCCGCGCGCTCACCAAACACGGACACATAGGGCACGACCCCATACTGACCGCCGGCAACAACCTGAACGTACGTCGCTGCAGCCCAGGCGACAATCACGAGGACCATCGCCGCCGAGCGCAGGCGCCTGTCCTCGATGCGCCTGATTGTATGAGGCATGAGGAGTATGAGCATGGGCGCAAAGTAGCGCGCGACGCGGTCGACGATGAATGGGAGAAACGCGGCCGAGACGTAAAGGGCGAACGCCAGGGTCGCGCACACGACAAGCGCAGACTCGAGACCGGGGCCGGCAAGCTGAGCTCGAGAGTCGCCCTTTCCAGGTACTTCACTTACCCTAACGGAACCCACAGCCTTCGCGCGATCAAGCAGGGCGACCACAAATGGGAACGCCCACGTAAGACCGAACGTGATCATGGCGTTGGCGCGTGGGCGAGGCCCTACATAGACGCTGCTCGAGGGGTCGAGATAGAGGCCAAACCTCGTCTGGGCGAACACGACGCGCGCCACGGAAATCCCCACGAAGGCAATCGCGACGCAACTAACAAGAAGAAATAGCGTGCGCGCCGGCGTCATTCTGAGGCGGAGCAATGGCCAAAGAGCAAGCCACATGAGGCAGCTCAGGTGCATGAGGCTTCCCAGGACGACCCAGACGGCATAGCGCGCGAAGGCGCGTGGGGCGCTCGTGTCGCACTCCCCCACCCACTCGAGGCCGTTCATAACGCACGCAATGGCAAACCACTGGCGCGCGATGTTGAGAGACTCGAAGTAGAAGCCCGCAACGAGAAACAGGGCGAGGGATAGGGCGGGGTCGGGCGACAGCCTACGGCAGGCTCGTATCACGAGCGCATACGTGGCCGCGGACAAGAAGGCGAACATCCATTGGGGGTTGTCTGTAAACAAGTTGAGGATGCGGATGAGGGCATAGAAACCGGGATCCATACCAGGTGCGGGCGGCTGATTGGCGTAGAGGTGGTACAGCTGCCAATAGCCAAGATAGCCGGCAGATTCCATCGTGGCGCTGTAGTCGACGCCGATGTCATATCGAAGGGACGCTGGAATGGCGAGAGCCAAGAACGCGACGAGCCACAGCAGGTTCGAGACCTTGGGTTTCTCCCCGCGCAGCCCCTCGGCTGATAGCGCCGCCAGCATGGCGACGGCAGCTGTAAGGAAATAAACGAGCATGAATCCCCCGAGACTCGCAACTGGCATCTCTGACAAATTATATTGGAAGTTCAATTTACCCCAATAGGCCGTTTACCCGCGAAAACACTACGGTCAACGACTTCTGGGAATGCAAATAACCCTAGCACACCAAAATTTGTCAAAATTTCTGGTTGCACTCGCCCACAGCTTCTGTATACTAATCCTCGTTCGCACGGAGCAAAGCACGTGCTCCTGACAATCGAATTCCTCGATAGCTCAATGGTAGAGCCCGCGGCTGTTAACCGCGTTGTTGTAGGTTCGAGTCCTACTCGAGGAGCCAGACTTGAATGGCCTCGCTGGATTCCGGCGAGGCTTTTTTGTTATACGGACACCTCGCCCCCCGTGGGACGGGATTCGCGTGGCAGCCTTCCCGCGCCGCTCGTCCGGACGCTCGTCTCCTCCTCAATGAGATAATGGTCCCACGCAACCAACCCGAGGGGCGTCGCGCGGGAGACGCCGGCTCCGGGCCTTGGGAAGGCCCCCACGGACGTGCTAGACGCAATCGCGCGGCGCGTCGAGGCCCTCGGCATCCCCTGCCAGGTTAGCTACTAGGCACTAGACGCACAGCTTGACGAGGGCGCTCTTGAGTCCCCCAAGCGTATCCCATGAGCCATCCGCTCCCTTTTGCACGTAGACATCGGCCTCGGACTGGGCCGGGGTGGCATTCTCCACACACTGCATGAGGACCTTGCCCGCCTCTTCGTCGTTCAGCCCGCGCGACTGAGAGACGAACTCCTTGGCGATATCCGCTACCGAGCGGCAGGTAAGCGTCACGTGGACCGTGGCAGAGGACCCCGTCATCGTCACGTCGCCAACCTCGTAATCAAAATCTTGGAGATACGTGGAGATCAGCTCGTCATCGGATATGCCCATATCTTCGAGTTGGCTCCCCACATAGGAGTTAAGCGTCTCCTTCGCAAGGTCCACGGCTTCTCCAGAGCCGGACTTGAGCTGCTCGAGCCCGTCCGTCACGCCATCGGCAATGGCGGCCTTAGACTCGGCATCGCCGGAATCGCCGCACCCCACAAGACCAATGGCAAAAATGATCCCAATGATTGCGGCTATAACAGCAAACTTATCCTTACGCATGGCGACACCCCACAGACACTCGAAACATCGAAGTTTGCCCTATCCTACTCTTCTCGGGCAAACTGGCTCTCGTAAAGGCTCGAGTAGAAGCCGCCGAGCGCGAGCAGCTCGTCATGCGTGCCGCGCTCGATGACGCGGCCGTCACGGATGACGAGGATGCAGTCGGCGTTTCGGATGGTGCTCAGCCTGTGCGCGACGACGAAGCTCGTCCTACCGCGCATGAGCTCGTCGAACGCCGCCTGAACTTGGAGCTCGGTGCGGGTGTCGATGCTCGACGTCGCCTCGTCGAGCAAAAGGATTGCCGGGTCCGTGAGCATGACGCGGGCGATGCAGAGCAGCTGGCGCTGCCCCTGGGAGAAGGAGCCGCCGTCCTCGCCGATGACGGTATCATATCCCTGGGGGAGCTGGCGGATGAACTTGTCCGCTCGCGCGCGGCGCGCTGCCTCCTCGACCTGATCGCGTGTGGCGTCGGGGCAGCCGTAGGCGATGTTGTCATGGACGGTGCCGGCGAACAGCCAGCTGTCCTGCAACACCATGCCGAATGAGCGACGCAGGCTCGCGCGCGTGTAGCCGCTCGCAGGAAGGCCGTCGACCTCGATGGAGCCGGAGGTCACGTCGTAGAAGCGCAAAAGCAAGTTGATGAGCGTCGTCTTACCGCATCCCGTTGGTCCGACGAGGGCGATGCGCTCGCCCGGCCTCGCGTGGATGCAGATGTCCTTGAGCAGCTCGCGATCTGGCACGTAGGAGAAGCCCACGTGGTCGAACTCGACCTCGCCGCGAGGCTGGTTGAGCTCGATAGCAGCCTCGGCATCCGCCGTCTCCTCGGTGGCGTCGAGCAGCGCGAAGACGCGGCGTGCGGACGCGTAGGCGGTCTGGATCTGGGCGATGACACCCGTGATCTCGTTGAAGGGCTTCGTGTACTGGTTGGCGTAGCTCAGAAACGCCTGGACCTGGCCCACCGTGAGGGGCGCTGGGACGCCGGTGATGACGCCCACGCAACCAACGACGGCGACGACGGCGTAGATGATGTTGTTGATGAAGCGCGTGCCGGGGTTTGACAGCGAGCTCATGAACTGCGCGTGCTCGCCGGACGCGTAGAGCCTCTCGTTGATGGCCCCGAACCGCGCGCACGCCTCCGGGCCATAGGCGAAGGCGTCGACGAGGCGCTGCTCGCCGACGTACTGCTCGACGTGAGCGCCAAGCTCGCCCTGGATTCGCTGCTGGTCAGCGAAACTCTTGTCGGAGAGGCGCGTGATGAGCCAGGCGGCGCCCACGGAAAGCGGCGTCACGAGCGCGACGACGAGCGCCATGGGAACCGACGTCGCCAGCATGAAGCCAAGCGTGCCGACGATCGTGACGACGCCGCCCAAAAGCTGGTTCGTCCCCTGGAGAAGACCGTCGCCGATCTGGTCGACGTCATTGACCACGCGGCCTATGAGGTCGCCGTGCGGATGCGAGTCGATGAAGGAGAGCGGCATGCGGTCAAGCTTGTCGTACGCGGCGTTCCTCAGGTCACGGACCGTCTCGTACGAGAGACGATTGACGCAGTAGCCCTGAGCCCACTGAAGCGCCGAGGCGACGATGACGACGAGCGCAAGCTCACGGACGACCGGCATAAGCAGGCCAAAGTCAACCGCACCCGCACCGACCATGCAGTCGATGCCGTGCCCGATGAGGATGGGCACGTAGAGCTGGAGCGTCACGCCCACGATCGCGCTCAAAAGCGACGCCGCCAGAAGGGCCCTGTAAGGCCTGACGTAGCCAAGAAGCCTGCGCGTGACCTCCCCCGTCGACATATTCGAGGCGGAGACGTCGCTGGAGCCACCGGGGCCGCCAAGGGAATCCTTGCCCGCGACGCTCGCGGTGACGGTGGCGACAGATCCCGTTGAGGCGTACGGATTCATCTAGTTCGCCTCCCTCTTGAGCTGAGAGTCATATATCTCTTGGTAGAGCTTGCAAGTGTCGAGGAGCTCCTCGTGGGTGCCCACGCCCGCGAGCACACCGTGGTCGAGGACGCAGATGACGTCAGCGGAGCGAACGGCGGAGACGCGCTGGGACACGATGACGGTCGAAAGCGGCGGCCTGCCAGGGGCGGAGTCACGCTCCCCCAGATGCTTCACCGCACGGCGCAGTGCCGCGTCCGTACGCATGTCGAGCGCAGAGGCGGAGTCATCCATGACGAGGATGGAGGGCGAGCCCACGAGAGCACGGGCGATGGTGAGGCGCTGTCGCTGGCCTCCGGAGAAGTTCTTGCCTCCGGCCTCGACAGCCGCGTCGAGCCCCTGGGGCAGCGCCCTCACGAAGTCAGCGGCCTGAGCCACCTCGAGGGCATCCCAGAGCTCAGCGTCCGTGGCGTCAGGCTTCCTCCAGAGGAGGTTCGACCGAATCGTGCCGGCGACGAGAGAGGCGCGCTGGGGCACGAGCGCTACCTCATGGCGAAGGCGCGCGAGAGGCCAGGCACGGACATCGGCCCCCATGACCCTGACAGTGCCCTCGCCCGGGTCATAGAGACGAGCGATGAGCGAGACGAGCGTGGACTTGCCTGAGCCCGTGCCGCCAATAACGCCCAGCGTCTGGCCAGGGTCAAGCGCAAGCGTGACGTCGCTCAGGGCGGGGGGGCCGCCGCCCCCAAGGGAGGGGTAGGGCGTGGGCGAA